>JBGAGR010000264.1:0-10740 GCA_044226645.1 Aggregatilineales bacterium | reverse complement strand
CCCATCCGTAAGTGGCTCAAATTCAATGACGCGATAATAAAATCCACAGTCACCGATTGCGCCATTGCATCCTGCTTTGACTTGATTGATGTAGTGATATTGAGGGTCAAATTCAAAGGTGTGCCACTCATCAGATTCTGCGCCGTTGGCGACAGAAGTGGCAAATTGGTACATGTTTTCGATAGTGTATCTAGAGAGTTGAAATTGTTTTATCTGGTCATCCGTAACCGGGTTAAAAGTGGAGGCGTTACGGATTTCATCGTTAATATCTAATAGTGCTCTGTAACCCGCTTGCTCAATTTGACTATTCTTAACATCCATTGAAAAGGTGGTGCTGATTACTACAAGGGGGACACTAAGCCTGAACACTATCCGATAATGCTGAATACCACTGGCTTGCCATTTTGCTGTAGCATCTGCCAATTGGTTTTGCAAAATCAGCCGATTAATTGGCACAGCGAGTATGAGCCAATAAAACAGCCCGCATAGCGCCGGAATGAGGACGATATAGCGAATCTTGATCCGCCGCTTTTTCGGTACGTCAGACACTTCCAATTTTGCTGTCACAGCCTCCGCATCGAATACTAAAACATTGCGGATATGAGCTTAACTTTTAATCACTATTCATCCATATCAATATACCAGAGCAGTTACCAAATCCATAAAAGGGATAAAGTAAAACACCCAAATCATAATCGGAGTCGAGAATGATTTCGCCTGAAGCGGTTGTTCCTTTTCCCTCTGAACCATTATACGATCTGGGGCGTTCTTTAGGTTGGGCTGCAATGTTGACGTACACCCACGCTTCGCATGAATCTTTTAGCTGTGACCGATCAACTTTGATAAAACGGGTAGGGAGTGATAGTCCGAGTATTCGGTCAATCTCATTAGCATCCTCATCGTCAATGCCATTCGAACAACATCCCAGCCATTTTGGCCCGGTGAAGTATTGTTCCAGCATTTCTTCCTGATCTATGGGTTCACATGCCAGTGGAACATACACGCCTTCTATCTCAGGTTGCAAGCAGCTAAGACCCCCTGCCTGATTCGAATAGAGAACCCCGGATGGACACAGAATAATGACACCAACACCTTGACTATTGTATAGCCTAATCAGGGGTTTACTGGACATTTTTCTCTGCGCACCTTTACCATTATTGGACGATTTTTGCCGCCACAGTCTCCGCATCAAACGGTACAGCCGCCTGTTGACCAATCGCCTGTACCTGTTCCGCCGCCAGTGTCGCGTCCTTGAATCCCGCCCCGCTCAGGATGCACACCACGCGCTCATCAGGCGTAATCAATCCCTGTTTTAGTAGATGCGATAGAGCAGCAGTCGGTGCTGCTCCGGCAGGTTCGACCCAGATGCCTTCTTCCGTCGCTATTCGTGCCTGCATCGCGAAAACTTCCTCATCCGTCACACCCACCACTACGCCGCCCGATTCCCGCACCGCTTGTAAGGCATGTTCGCCCGTGAATGGCACATTGATGCCTGCCCGTTGTAATTCCTTCCAGCCGCGCCACTGTGCTGCGAACATATCTCCCCCGCCTACCTGCCCAACAATAACCAGTGGTCTATCTTGTTCCCCCTCTCTATGTAATGGGGAGGCCGTGTCCCTGCGAAGTGAGCCTGCGAACGATGCAGGGAGGGTTAGGGGGTGAGGATTGAGTTGCGCCACAATCTCATACGAAATCGTCTTGATACCTTCCAGTATGTACGGGTTAATCGGCCCCCAGACAAATCCGAGATAATAATTCGCCTGTTTCGCCACCTGCATCAGAAAATCCGCTAGCGCTTCCGGCCCATGTGCAAAGATACCCTCCACCAGCAGCACTTTTGCGCCCATCGCCAGTGTTTGCCGCAGTTTCGCGCTAGGGTTGCCCGGTTCCATCAGCACCACGCATTCCAAGTCCGCCGCCGCACAGTAGGTCGCAATTGCCGAACTCGCGTTGCCGGATGATGCCGTGACGACCCCCTTCGCGCCAGCTTCCAATGCCAGCGCCGCCGTCATCACCCCGGCGCGATCTTTGAACGCCCCGCTTGGATTCATCCCTTCATGCTTGAAATACAGCGTATTCAATCCCATCGCCTGCCCAATTCGCCGCGATTGAATCAGCGGCGTATCCCCTTCACCCAGTGACAACGTAAGTGGATTTCTCAAGGGCAGCGTTTGCCAGTAGCGCCCGATTCCACGCCCCGGCTGAATCGCTGCCAGCGTTTGAATCGCCGCATCATCGTAATCCGGGCGCAGGATTCCGCCGCACAACGGGCATCGTCCCATCGTTCCCATTGGCACTTCGTGATTGCAATCAGAACACAGAACCCGCATATCATGACCTTGTTGGTTATAAAATTCGAACCGCACGATAAGAACTAATGTGCTATACTGGGTAAATTGCCGTTATAGGGTGACATCACACCTCCAGTTTTGTTCCCCTCCTTGCGCAGCGGGGAGGGGCTAGGGGTGGGGATTTTATCCGCCCTAATTTGTTAAAACTGTATTAGCGCGTCCGCTGTAGAGCGACCAGTTAAATCACTCGAAATCGTCATTTCTCCCCTCACCAATCGGTACTCCGAATGGACAGGGGACTAAGGGGAGGGGTAAATGTGCAAAGATTGCGCAATTTCCCCGTAGCATTGCAGCACACCCCCACCCACTGCAATCTTTGCAATAACGTGCGACGCTCACCGACATTATTTTTCGCCAACGCCGCCGTCGCCGCCATCCGCCATTGCCACTCCCTTAGTTGCTTTGGGTGAGGGGAAGATGGTCGCCAATAAATTGAGCATTTCCCGCCATTGCTTTAGGCGCTACTCCGCCGGAACCAGCGCCAGCACCCGCAGCGGACTCCCGGAGCCTTTAACGATCTTCAACGGAGATGCAATCACTACCGCGCCTGTCGCTGGCAGTTGATCGAGGTTGCGCAGACTCGCCAGCCCGAATTTCCCCGCCCCATGCATAAACGTATGGCAGGGGAACGGCGGCTCGAATCCACCCGCTTGTCCAGCATCAGTGCCAACGGTTTCCACACCCGCGCCCAGCACATCGCGCTCATTTGCCAGAAATTGCACGCAGTCCTTGTGCCAGCCGGGAGAATGCGGCCCATCACTCTTGATGTTCAGGAAGGCATCGCGCCCTACCCGTTTCGACCAATCTGTGCGCAGCAGTACCCATGAACCAGGCTGAATCTTGCCATGTTCGCCTTCCCATGCCAGTACATGTTCGCGCGTCAGCAGGAAATCCTCGTACTGCGCAGCCTCTTTGCTCACGTCAATCACACACGCCGGCCCAATCAGCTTTTGTGCCGGAATCGTATCGGTTGTATTGTTCGCGTAATCCTTGCCCGTAATCCAGTGTACGGGAGCATCAAAATGCGTCCCGGTATGCTCGCCCAACCGGATGGTGTTCCAGTACCACGCTGGCCCTTTATCGTCATATTTCGAGATGGTTTCCATCGAGAAGCCCGGTGAATTTGCGAACTGTGGGGGCAGATCAATCACCACTGTATCCGGGCCAAGCGGCTGCGTCAGATCAACCACTTTCACCCGCCCGTTGCGCATCTCTTCCACCAGCAGCGATAGAACCGTTACTTTTCCAGCCATGAATAAACTCCTTAAAACAGCTTTCAGTTTTTAGCCTTCAGCAATGAGTAACGAAGATTTACTTTTGGGTATTTTCTGCTCCCCTCTCCAGCGGTACTCCGGTGGGGAGGGGCTGGGGGGAGGGGTTTAGCTTGGAACTAACAACCAATAACTAACAACTAATGACTTTGCATTTTCCGTTCCTTGATATACCGCTCGAATCGGAACGCATTTTCCGGCAGCTTCAAATCCATGCCGAAATGATCCGGCCCAACAGCCTCTACTTTCGCCACCACCACACTCAATTCATCCCGCTCGAAAGCATCCGCCACCGCGCCTACAAAATCCATCGGCGTAGTCACCAGCGCCACATTCGCGATTCCTGCCCCTCGCGCAATCGCCGCCAGATCAGTAATACCGGAAGTCGTCTGCGAAGCGAACCCACCCGTCGAAAGCAGACTGCCATTATCGAATACAATGTGGATCATATTGCTCGGTTTATACCGTGCCATCGTCGTCAGTGTGCCCAGATTCATCAGAACCGAGCCGTCGCCGTCCATCACGACCACTTTTTCATCCGGTAGATTCAGCGCCAGTCCTAATCCAATAGACGATGCTAATCCCATCGCGTGCTGCAAATAGAAAAAATTCTCGCAGTGACCGAGGTCATACAATTCCTGCGCACACGCACCCATAATGGTCACAACCAGCTTATCCTGAAGTTCCGGGTAAATTGCCTCAATACATTTTTGCCGTTTCATCGTGTTAATCCTCCATCAAATCGCGCGAAAGCAGCAGCGCAACCGGGGAAAGCGAACTGAGTGAATACGTATGAGCCTGCTTGATCTGCTTCGCCACTTTCGCCGGGTCACGCGCGTAATCGAATGGGATGCCCAATCCGCGCAGCACAGGTTCGGTCACAATCCCGCCCTGCGTATGCCAGGGATACGGTTCCCCCATATGTCCGCGATGCGCGATCAGCATACACAGTGGTACGCGGTACAGCATCGCCAGCGAGACAATACCGTTAATCGCCGCCAGAAACCCGTGATTTTGCATCAGCAGCACATTCGGCTGTCCTGCAAAATATGCCCCTGCCGCGATTCCGATGGCTTCTTCTTCCTTCGCTACCTCTATCAGTGACATATCCGGGTCATCTTCCGCCATTTGCAGCAGATAGACCAGCCACGTTTCCGGCAGAGCGGTAATGAAATGAATCCCCGCGTCCTTGATACCCTGATATACAGCTTTGGAATTATCCAGTGAAACGGTCATAAGCAATAATCCTTTTCCAAAGAATAGCGCGCGAGTATAGCGCACGTTTAAATCCGCTGCGAGGCGACTTGGTGTCCCTTACGAGATATTTTTAGCACACTCCTCCTACCACCATATCCTACTGATAGCCGATGAGTATGCCCTCCAAATCCGCTAGGATGGTAAGCATCTTCTCTGAATATGATTGGCATTTGCTGGAAAGGTGTGCTTGCTATGGGAACACACACACGGATACGAGACGGGGTAAATAACCTCAAGAACGAGGGGAAAAGAGTTGTCTATGGAACAAGTGTCAGCCCGATCATTGAATCCATGATGCGCTTGGGTTACATCGCACGCGGATTGGTGTACGGCGTAATCGGTGTGCTGGCGCTTGAAGTTGCTCTCGGAATCGGTGGCTCTCTGGATGACCCGCAGGGCGCGATTGTCACTATGGGCAAAACGCCATTTGGTGCGATTATCCTGTACGGTATTTTGCTTGGACTCATCGGCTATGCGCTCTGGGGATTCATCCGCGCCATATTTGACCCGCTCCATAAGGGCACTGATTCCAAAGGGCTTGTCGAACGGCTTGGCTATGCCATCAGCGGTATTTCCTATGGATTGCTTGCACTTGCGACCTACGCACTCATTACAGGTGGCAGATCGGCAGCACAGAATGGCGCTCAGGGGCAGCAAACCCAGCAAGCCGCTGCCTCAATCCTCACCCAATCATGGGGGCCGGTAGCAGTAGGTATTGTCGGTGTAATCGTCATTGTCGTTGGCTTGGTACAAATTGTTCGCGGTATCCGCCGGGATTTTGACCTCCAGTTTAAACCCTACGCTCTCACCAGCGATCAGCTCCATTGGTTCGTTCAATCCGGGCGTTTCGGTATGGCTGCGCGTGGCGTAGTGTTCATGCTGGTCGGGGTATTTCTGGACGCGGCAGCCTTTCAACGCAATGCCAGTCAGGCGAAGGGCATTGACGGTGTTTTAGCGACACTATTGCATCAAACCTTTGGTCCCTGGTTGCTCGGCTTAGTCGCTTTGGGTCTGATTGCCTTTGGTATCTATTCGGCGACCTGCGGTCTAATTCTCCGCTTCAAACGATGAGGAAAATAGGATGCTTAAAACCAATCCTGCTGCCGTAACAGTACGGCACTCACCTAATCTATCGCGCGATACCCATCAAGAAGATTTGCGTTCTCCGGGGCTTTTGGGCAGACATCCCATAATTGGGCTGGCAATGATCTTGCTCGGTGGAGCCTTGTTCGCTGCTCTTGCGATCAATCTGCAAACGCATGGGGTTCTGCTCCAATACGATACCCAAATCGTCAATGACCTTCATGCCACTGCCTTGCAAAGCTCACCGCTCGTTCTGGATGTCATGAAATTTGGCTTTTATCTGGCTGAATATGGATTCATCATCCTCGGTGCTGTTCTGGTGCTGTACTTTCTCGTGAAGCGCTATTGGACAGAATTGTGCATGGTCTTAATCGCCTGGGTAGGGGAAGGGCCATTATGGTATTTCCTGTCGGGCTATTTCAATCGTCCGCGCCCCACCTTTGCAATAAGTGTCTGGAGGCAAATGACCGTACCCGGTTTTCCCAGTGGACACAGTATTTCTGCTGTGATGTGTTTCGGTCTGCTGGCTTACCTGCTAATGCCCAAAATCAGATCCACCCCGGGCAGGGTCGTGCTGATTATGATCACGCTGGTGGCGATTATCTACGTTGGTTACAGCCGCGTATTTGTCGGCGATCATTACCCAACCGATGTGCTGGCTGGCTATGCCTTAGGATTCGCTTGGTCAGGGCTGATCTATACCGCAGTTGAACTTTTCGCGAGACGGAAAATGAATGCATGGACGAGGGGAAGCTGAAATCATGGACTCTACAATGCGTAATGACGTTATCCAACATAATCAGGTAGTGGACTCTCCGGTTACTGCAAAGAAAGTCTTTGTGGTGCTGAATCCGACGGCTGGTAACGCTAACCAGAATGATGTCATAAAATCATCCTTCGAAAGCCATTTTGTGGTTCCGCAGTGGTCATATGAAATATATGAAACAACAGGTAAAGAAGACCTTCCGTCTATCTGTCGGGATGCCTGTAAGCGGGGTTTCTCGTTGGTCGTTGCTGCGGGAGGTGACGGCACGGTGGTCGGCGTGGCAAATGGTTTGGTCAACAGTTCTGTACCCCTCGGACTGGTTCCGCTTGGTACAGGTAATGACTTGGCGCGTGTCTTAAGTATTCCCCTCGAAGTGGAAAAAGCCCTTGATCTGCTCGTTGGCGATTATGATGTCATCGCGGTGGATGCGCTCAAGGTCAGGAATCGCTGTTACTTCTCCAATGTGAGTGCGGGGTTCACCCCTGAAATGATGAAGGACACGCCTTCGACGCAGAAAAAGCGCTTTGGTCGTATCGCTTATCTCTGGACGATGTTCAAACAATCCCGCATTTTCCAGTTACGCCGTTACCGCGTAACGGTTGATGGACAGTCACGTTGGATTCGTGCATCCGAAGTCCTGGTATCCAATACCACCTTGCTGGATGCACCACCGCATCTTTTTGGCCCGCCGGAAACACTGAATGACAGTCAGCTTGAAGCCTATTGGGTCACGGCGCATTCCATCCGCGAGTATTTGCAACTCGCCTGGGAAATGATTCGTCGTCCGGCTCATTCCCGTGCCAAACTGCAACATTGGTCAGGGAAAAATAAGGTTCGTATTGAGACCAGTGGGCATCCTCAACTGGTTCAGGCTGACGGTGAAGTCATCGGGTATACGCCTGTAGAGGTTGAATTGGTGCCGCGAGCTTTGCATGTGATTATGCCCAAACCACAATCGGCTGAGGCAAGTGCGTGAACCCGATAACCGAAGCTAAAATTCAGCAGGAGTTAGTCGGAACACCTGAAGCACAGGAGATGCTGCATCAGCGTGCTTTGCGTCGTGTCACTATAGCCTTCAGCCTGCTGATTTCGCTGGGTATATTTTTTGCTTGGCTTCCGGCTATATCGCGTCGGCTCCTCATCAACGCCTTGCTTACCCATCGCTTTCTGGTGGCATTGCTCCTGTTTTTTGGCTTACTGTCGCTGTCACTGCTGTGGTCAGCAGGGCAGCGTTTTGATGTGTGGTTATTTACTGCTTTGAATTTACGTGGCTATCATTCGCTGTGGATGGATCGCGTCATGTGGGTGGCAACGCAAATTGGCAATTTCGGCTTTGCCACCATCCTTGTTGTTATCAGTTATCTCTTGGGCGACCATCACTTTGCTATCAGTCTGACGTTAGGCGCGCTAACGCTGCTGCTGTTGGTCACAATTTTCAAAGCACTCACAGACCGGGCGCGTCCCTTTAATCTCCTGCGAGAAACGCGGGTGGTCGGCTGGCGTGAACCAGGGCTGTCATTCCCCAGCGGACACACAGCGCAATCCTTTTTCCTGATGACGCTTGTCATGGGGCATTTTAAGCTGCCATTGGTCGTCGCCGTAGTGTTATACATCATCGCTGCTTTAGTGGGTTTCACGCGGGTTTATCTTGGTGTCCACTATCCGCGTGATGTGGTCGCCGGAGCAGCATTAGGGCTGATCTGGGGAACGTTGGGCGTATTGGTTGCACCCTACTTATTCGGTTAATGTAAACTACAGAGGCGCACTTTGTGCTATTAAAAGGCTAAATTCGTGGCAGAAGAAGTCAAGTCAATAAGAGATTCGGCTGTGGAAGCGGTTCAGAAACCAGTCGAGACGCTGCGGCAGAATATTGATGAAAAACAGGTCATCGTCCCAAAACCGACGCGCCATTATCGCGCCTGGGTTTTTCAGGGCTATCTGGTGACGACCATGATCGTCTTTGTAGCGCTGGCTTTTATTGCTAAGACAGTCGCTTATTTCACCTTTGATGTAACCATTACCCACGCTCTGCAAAGTTTTCAGATAGCCTGGTTCGATCTGCTCATGCGTGGATTAAGCTGGCTAGGCTTTACCCCTCAGGCAGGGATTATACCTGTTTTGGTGTATCTGGTTCTCCTGATAATCGGCCTGAAATGGGAAACTGTGGTGGGTGGGCTGAGTCTCATTGGCAGTTCATTGCTGGTTCAAATTATCAAATCATTGGTGGATCGCCCCCGTCCGACTTCTGATCTGGTACGTGTCATCAGCCCCTTGAACAGCTACTCTTTTCCCAGCGGACATGTGCTGTTCTTCATGACTTTTATGGGCTTTATCTTGTTTTTGGCCTATACCTTGCTTAAACCTGTCTGGTGGCGCACATTAATGATGCTGATCCTCAGCCTTATGATTCTGCTGATCGGCCCCTCGCGTATCTACGAAGGTCAGCATTGGGCCAGTGATGTCCTCGGAGCCTATCTGCTCGGCAGCGTGTGGCTGACTCTGACCATCTATGTATATCGCTGGGGCAAAACGCGCTTCTTCGTAAACCAACCGGTTGCGAAGGAAACTCCCGCCGCTTAAGTCACCGCCGCCTTCTGCTTATATTCGGCTTTGTCCCATGCGCGTGTTTCCAGAATTCGCACCAACACATCTACCGCGTCCCACACATCGACATAACGCACATACAGCGGTGTCATGCCGAATCGCAGAATATCCGGCGCACGGAAATCCCCGATTACGCCCTCAGCAATGAGCGCCTGCATCATGGCATAGCCTTCGGGGTGACCGAGCGATACCTGACTCCCGCGTTGATTTCCATCTTGCGGAGTCACAATTTCCAGCCCATATCCCGCGCAGCGCTGTTCCACCAATTCTATAAACAAATCGGTCATCTTCAGCGACTTTTCCCGAATCTGTTCGATGTCCGCCGCCAGCACCGTATCGACACCGCATTCCAGCGCCGCCATACTCAGAACCGGCTGTGTCCCGCACAGATACCGCGCGATACCTTCCGCAGGTTGATATTTCCACTCGAACGCGAAGGGCTGTGCATGTCCCATCCAGCCGGAAAGTGGTTGGCTGAAATTGCCCTGATGTCGCTTCGCCACATACACGAATGCCGGAGCGCCGGGGCCGCCATTCAGATATTTATAGCCGCACCCAATCGCAAAATCCGCTTCCGCAGCCGTCAAATCGACTGGCAGTGCCCCTGCCGAATGCGCCAAATCCCACACCACCAGTGCCCCACGTTCATGGGCGTAAGCGGTAATATCCGCCATGTCATGCACATATCCGGTTCGGTAATTGACGTGTGTCAGCATCACGATAGCCGTATTTTCATCAATCGCCGCTTTGATTTCATCCGCACATCGTAATTGGAGTTCATGCTGTCCACCAAGTAGGTCAATCAACCCCTGCGCCATATACAAATCCGTCGGGAAATTATCTGGCTCGGAAATAATCACCCGTCGCCCTGCATTTAGACGGAGTGCAGCCGCCAGCACCTTGAACAGATTGACCGAAGTCGAATCGGCGACAACAACTTCATCTTCCGCTGCGCCGATAAGCTGCGCGATTTTGTTCCCCAATCGTCGTGGCAGGGTATACCAATCCGCCGTGTTCCAACTGCGTACCAATCCCTCGCCCCACTCGTGGTCGATCAAATCGGTCAGCCGCTTGTGAACCGTTTTCGGAACCGCCCCCAGTGAATTGCCATCAAAATACAATACGCCTTCTGGTAAATGGAATGAATCCCGATGTCCGGCTAACGGGTCTTGTCGATCTAAAGCAACAAACGAATCGCGGGTGAGGTTGCTCATAGGAACCTTATTTCAGAAACTAATATGCAGGGTGTCGTAGGGGGGTCTCAGCCCCTTCACAAGGGTAGGTAATCAAGGTTGAAGAATAAAGGGAAGGTCGTCGGGCCACGGGTTGGGAATAAAGCGTCCGGTTGGGAAAGGAAGGCCACGCAGTTGTAAAGCCAGATGAAGGAGCCAGCCGCGCCGAAAGGCAC
>JBGAGR010000263.1:0-10788 GCA_044226645.1 Aggregatilineales bacterium | reverse complement strand
TTTTATGCTGGCTCTCTACGCTGTGCCGAGCTTTGTCCTTATCCCAATTCTGCAATGGGTCAATTATCAATCGTATATTCACGGCGGCCCCTCACTTCCGGCGGCAGGTTGGGGCACACCCCTGCACTGGATTATGCCCATTGTCGTCCTAGCTGCTGCCAGTATGGGGTATGTTTCCCGGTTGACTCGCTCGACTATGCTGGAAGTCCTCAAACAGGATTATATCCGCACCGCCTATGCCAAAGGTCTGACCGAGAGTCGTATCCGTTGGACACACGCCTTCCGCAATGCGCTGCTGCCTATTATTACCGTAGTTGGCCCTGCGCTGGCCTTCCTTGTCACCGGAGCCTTTGTGGTCGAAAATCTGTTTGCCATTCCCGGTGTGGGATTCCTTTCCGTTCAGGCGGTTTCGCAGCGTGATTATCCAGTCATACAGGGCACAACCGTTATTCTCGCGGTGACGATAATGGTGGTCAATCTCGTTGTCGATATTCTATACATCACGCTCGATCCCCGTGTTCACGTAGAAGGCTAAGTGAACTTTGGAAACAAGTAAGCCCTCTGCATTCCCTGTGCCACTGTCACAACGGCTGCCGATCAACCCGGAAAATCCTTATCTGGCGTTTATACGCCGCTTTTCGCATAACAAATTATCCATTTTGAGCCTCATGGTTATCCTCGCACTGGTGCTGGTAGCGGTCTTCGGCCCCGTGGCATACGATGTCAACGCCACCAAGTTGGACTACGCCGCCATTAACGCTCAGGCTACGCTTACACACCCAATGGGAACGGATAATCTCGGACGCGATACCCTATCCCGGTTGATGCTTGGACTGCGCGTTTCGCTCATTGTCGCGCTCTATGTCGAAGTGCTGAATATTTTTCTAGGGCTTACCCTCGGTCTGATTGCCGGGTATTTCGGCGGCTTTGCAGATGTGTTGGTGACACGGCTGGCCGATATGCTGTTCGCTTTTCCCGGCTTGCTGTTGGCGATTCTCATCGCGGCAGTATTCGGAACTGCCGTAACCGATCGTTTTGGCGGAATCGGACGTTTGCTGCTGGTAGCGGGAGCCTTAAGTCTGGTTTCATGGCCTTTGATGGCGCGTTTTGTCCGCAGCCAGACACTGGTCATCCGCGAACTGGAATATGTCACTGCCGCACGATCACTCGGCGCACGCAATGCTTATATCATCATTCGCCATGTCCTGCCGAACTTAATTGGTTTGGTGATTGTCGCCAGTACACTGGATGTAGCAGGGGTCGTGGTGAACGAAGCTGTGTTGAGCTTATTGGGACTCGGTATTCAACCGCCTGACCCCAGTATCGGTAAAATGATTACGGATGCGATTCCCTATTTAGAGGCTAATCCATTGCAGGTGATTGTGCCCAGCTTCGCGCTGATGCTGATTGTGCTGGGGGTATCATTTCTCGGTGATGGTTTACGCGATGCCTTTGACCCGCGTACCCTGCCATAAGCATCATTCGTCTTTATCGTCATCTTCTGATTCAGTTTCGCCTTCCGGCAGCGCAGAGCCTTCATAGAGACCTGACAGCGCAGTGGTCATCAGGCCGGATACGTACCGTACCGCGCCTACCGCCCGTCCATAATCCAGATGCGTCGGCCCTAGTACACCCACTGCACCGCTAAATTGTCCGGGTACGCCGTAACGACTGAGGACAATGCTCAGGTGCTTGAGTTCTTCCCATCGACCTTCGCCGCCGATGACAACCTGTACATGGTTAATAATCGGGGTCAGCATTTCGCCCAGAATCATGTTCAGGAAAGCCCGTTCCTCGAAAACACGAACAGCCTGCTGCGCACCCTCGTTGCTCTGGAAGGAACTGATGATTTCGCTCAAGCCTTCCCGATAAATCGAGCGTACCTGATTGGTATCCGCTTGTTCGATCATTGCGGCGGAAAGTTCAGCGATTTCGCGTTCGACCAGCGAAAGGTGAACCGCTTTCATACGCACTTCGCTGGAATTGAGATTTGCGCACAGCGCATTGATATGCGAAGCAATGGTGCTTAACTGTTCCTGTGCAACGGGTTCTTCCAGCGTCAGCATCTGTTGATGCACCGCGCCGCCGTGTACGACCAGCACCAGCAGCGCCAGCCGTCCTTGTATCGCAATCAGTTCAAGATGCTTGAATTTGCTGGTTTCCGCGACAGGTGGTGTGACCAATGCAGCGGAATTGACTGTCCGCGAAAGGACTGTTGCCGCATGGCGCATCCATTGTTCGGTTGCCAGCGGCGCATTCTGGAATTTCTCCGCAATACGATTTTGTTCGAGGGGACTCATGAGTTCGCCCGTAGCCAACAGCCGTTTTACGAAGTAGCGGTAGCCGTTTTCAGTCGGGATACGTCCTGCTGAGGTATGTGGCGCGGCTACATAACCCAACTCCTCCAATACAGCCATTTCATTGCGAATAGTAGCGGAGCTAACACTCAGATTGGCTGTTTCCATTAGATATTTTGAACTGACTGGTTCCGGGGATTGGGTATAAGCGCGGATAATCAGAGATAGGATTTCTTCTTGTCGGCGCGTAAGTTCTGGTAGTTGAGGATCGTCTGTATTCATAGAGTTCTCTATTGGGTATGATAACATGCCCCTAGAACGGCGTAAAGTATCCGAGGAGCATATAAGACAATGGGTGCCAATACATTTGAAGTGACCGAATCCAACTTCCAGAATGAAGTGTTGAATTCGAAGGAACCAGTTCTGGTGGATTTCTGGGCAGAATGGTGTGGCCCTTGTAAGATGATTTCGCCGCTGGTGGATCAGATCGCCACGGAATACGCCGGGAAAATCCGTGTCGGCAAGCTGGATGCAGACGCGCATCCCGATGTGCTGATGCGTTACAACATCATGGGTATTCCCACGCTGATTCTGTTCAAGGACGGTCAGCCAGTTGAACGTGTCACAGGCTATCAGCCGAAGGACAAGATCACCAACAAGCTCGTCCCGCATCTCAGCTAAATCAATAGCCTTTCAATCGTAGAATAAAAATGCCCGCGCAAGTCAGCGGGCATTTTGATTATAGGGTGACTGTAGTCTGACTGCGAAGCTTAGTGTGTTGGCTGTGTAGCGTCGTCCAGTTCGAGCGCTTCGACTTCCGGCGCAAGCGGTACGGTGAAGTGGAAGGTTGTGCCTTCGTTGATCTTGCTCTCCACCCAGATATTGCCCCCATGTCGGACAACGATACCCTTGGTGATTGTCAGGCCGAGACCCGTTCCCGGTTGTTCGCGGGTGAGTGGGTTTTCGCTGCGGAAGTAAGGTGTGAACAACTTCGACAGGTCTTCCTCGCTCATACCAATTCCGGTATCTTTCACACTGATATGCAGCGCAGGGCCGAGGTCTTTGCCTTTCGGGTCAAGATTCTTCTCCTGCACCTCACCCCTGACGATAATTTCGCCTTCCGGTGGTGTGTATTTGTAAGCGTTGCTGACCAGATTGGTCATGACCTGAATCAGGCGGTTCTGATCTGCCATAATGTCCGGCATGTTGTCCGGCATCTTCAGGTTGAGGGTCTGATGCTTGTCTTCAATCTGCTTATGCAGTGGACGCAGCGTTTCTGTTAGGATATTACGGAAATCAGTGGGCGAAAATTCCATATGCAGGTTGTTGGTTTGCAGCTTGGTGACATCGTTCAAATCGCTGACCAGCGTATTCATGCGGTCAATGTTGGAACGAATGGTGCCGAGGAAGTTGCTCTGTTGGTCGTTCGCTTTTCCGGCGACACCACTGATGAGCAAATCGGTGAAGCCTTTGATTGAGGTCATCGGGGTCTTCAACTCATGAGCCACGAAGCTGACGAACTCGCTCTTCGATTCGTTGGCGCGGGTCAGTTCAGCATAAAGCTGCGCGTTCGTGATCGCGATGCTGGCATGTTCCGCCAGGCGTTGAGCGAAAGACAGATCAACCAGACTCAGACGCGGTTCCTTATCTTTTTCCAGAACCAGAATCGCGTTAATTTCACCACCAGACAGCATCGGGATGGTCATTTGGGATAATGAACCGCGCAGACTGGGGATGTAATCCCGGTCAATCTTGACATCGTTTACCAGATCAGGCTGGCGAGTACGCATCACACGGCTGACGATACCCTTGTCCAGAGGCCACAACGCGCCTTCCGAACCTGCCGGGAAATCTTCTTCCGCATAACCATATTTCGAGACAATGTGGAGCTGTGGCGGTTCACCGACCACGAGTCCTAATACACCGGAAGTTGCACCACTGTTGGCAATTGCCCAACGCATGGTGATGTCCGAGACTTTTTGCAGATCGAGCGAACGGTTGAGTTCCACGTCGATACGTTCCAGTGCCTGCAATTCCGCTACACGCTGACCCAACTGCAAGTCGGTCATTTCGAATAAACGCGCATTCTCGATGGCGACAGCCGCCTGACCCGCGAAAGTGGTCAGCAGGTCGGTATCTTCCTTGACATACACGCTGCCGTCTTTCTTATTCAGGACTTCCAGTACCCCAATCACTCGATTTTGGGCGACCAGTGGTACGGCCAGCACAGCCGTTGTACTGAATTTGCCGCTGGCGACTTCACCGCCCCAGCGCGGGTCATTAGCCGCATCATTCACAATGACAGGCTTGCCACTGCTGGCGACTTCGCCCACTAGCCCTTTGCCTTTGGGGAAGCGTTTGCCAATTAAGTCCTGTCCCGAACTACCGACCGCAACCTTGAATTCCAGTGCCGTACTATCTTCATCTACCGAGAGCAGCAGGGAGCCAGCCTCGGCGTTGAGGATTTCGACAGCGCTGCTGGTAATCAGTTCCAGCAGGTTTTGTACGTTTAGTTCGGATGATAATTTCTGGCTGATTGCGTTCAATGCAGAAAGCTGTCGTGCGCGTAAATTCGTTTCAGCGAACAGACGGGCTTTGTCCAGTGAGGTTGCCGCCAGCGCACCAATGTCACCAAAGATTTTTAGCTGATCGTCGGTGTAATTCTTACCTGCTTCGGTAGAAGCCACCGCCAGCACGCCGAGTGTGTCTTGCGCGGCAATCAAGGGCACACCCATCCAGGCTTTGATGTCGCGGCTTTCGTAGATAATCGGGCTGTTGCGTTTTTCCATCGCATCAACGTAATTTTCAACGCGAATGGGGAGTCCCGACTCGATAATCTCACTGAAAAGATCACGCCCCATCAGCCAGCGGCGGTTTTCCTTATCGGGGTAACGTTCATCATCCTCAACGAAGAAGGCGAAGAATAGTTTGTCTGTTCCCCGTTCCCGCAGACTGATATAGAAATAAGGCGCTGAAATCAAACGATCTGTTTGTGCATACAGCAGTTCCAACAGATCATCGAATTCGACTGTGAAGTTGATGGCCTGGCTGACCTGGCTTAGAATGTCAAGTTCGCGTACACGCCGTTCCAAAGTTTCGACTGCCTGTGCGCGTTCAACCGCCACAGCCATCTGGTCGGTCAGGTTTTGGATGAAACGCAGTTCTTCGTAGAGATAACCGCCAGCGTCGGAATGGGGTGGGCCGATGCAGACAAAACCTACCAGGTCTTTGCGTCCCTGCAAACGAGCAATGACAATCGTTTTTAGTACCTTGAGCCGTGCCTGTTCGGCCCATAATTCGGCAGGCCAGGGACGGCCTGATTCCAGATAGACGTAATTTTCGTTTTTCAGACTGTTCAACAGACTAATAATGCCGCTGTTGGAGTCGAAACGAATGTCTGTAGTCGATTTTAGCATTCCATCGGCACGAAAATCGCCGGTTTGGCGGTTTGGCAGGTAAATGAAGGTATTGGTAGGCTCTAAAGTTTCGTCAAGCTGCTGGCGAAATGCAGAGGCGATTTGATCATAATCCTGCAAATTAGTCAGGCTGCGGGCGAAACTTTCGACCCGTTCCTGGAAGTTAGCCCGTTTGCGGAAGTACAGCCGGTTAATGCGTTCCTGGAGCAAACTGCGCAGGGGCAGGAATGTGACTGTCACGAGGAAAATCATGAGCGCAATCAGAAACGGATTATTGGCTTCCAGGTGCAGCACATCGCGTGCGACCAAACTCGCGCCAAAGACCAGCAGGAAATAGCCCAGCACCAGCGCCACCAGTAAAATCCCGTATGTGATGCCCTGACTGATAATCGCATCGGTGTCCACATGGCGATATTGCAGCACCGCATAGGCCAGACTGATAGGCGGCATAATCAGGAATGGCATCAGTGCAGATGTGGGTAAGTAGAATGTCACGCCGCTGTTGGCCTGCTCGATGATGATATTGATCACCCACAGGACAATTGGCGCTACAGTAAGTGCGATGCCGATGAGAATAGTATTGCTCTGGTCACGGATGGCGGGTGAAGTAGCCAGCTTGCGGCGCTGCCACGCACTGATGAACAGAACAATCAGACCCAGAATCGCCCAAAAAAGTCCAAGTTGCGATACATCAGGGAAGATATAGGGTGTCGGGGGATTGAAATAAAGCACGAAGGCTACAATGGCAAGTACGATATTGATGGCGAACGGGACAACTTGTAGATAGGGGTATCTGTAAAGCTGAACGATGCGAACGGGAAACACCAATGCTAGTGTAGCGATTGGGCTGCCCATGAACAATGTCCCTAATAACCAGAGTGGGACGAGGGCGTAGGTATTGTTTATATCAAACAACCCGCCCATGAAAACCCCTACGGTGACACAAAACAGCGCGACCATGCGTGCGGCATGTTGGTTCGGGCGCAGGTAAAGCACCATCAAACCGATAACGACTGAAATCAAACCAATAATAAAGGGTAGGAAGAAAAGGGTGATGAAGTCGTTATCCGGTAGTGCTTCCACCGAATAGGATATTTGACAGGTCTGTACACCACCTGTAGTGGTGCAGGAGGAATTTGTAAGATTCGAACCGGGTCGTTCAACGACAACTGAAATGGTGTCGCCCGGTTTCACACCCGACATAATGCTGTTAAATCGTTCACGGGCGGTGGCGTAGTCAGTGGGTGAATCGGATAATGCTTGTCCATTGATGCTAACCAGACGATCCAATCGTTGCAGTCCGGCATCAAGACCTGTCCAGGGATTATTCGTCACCGAACGGCTGCCGTCCACGACCATATAGGGGTTCAGCATAGCACCGAAGAACGGATGGCTGCGCCAGCCTATTGCTGATGCGAAGAAGATAGCAAACGCTGCTACTGCAATGATACCCACCACTAATGTCAACAGCAGTCGCAGTCGCTCAAGGCGTTGTGGAGAAACCGCCACCTTTTGCTGACTGGGAAGCAGTCTGGTAGTAGTGCCGCTATTCGACGCAACGCGCATTCCAAACCTCCGGAAAATCATACATTTTCTCATTGTAGCATAGGCTTAAGGAGTGGGCTATTTAACTTCATTATTTTTTCGTTTGTTTTCAGTTTCACTGTTACATACTCCATCCAAATCCTGCCGATTCCTGTTATAATCTTGAACAGATCAACAAATTAATCCTTAATGGAGATCATCTTGTTGTTACCCAATTTATGGATTTTAAATTCTCAGGAAATTTCCACGCATGACTAACCATCAACCTGTTCGCGTGTTAATCGCTAAACCCGGCCTTGATGGTCATGACCGGGGAGCGAAAGTGATTGCCCGCGCACTGCGGGATGCTGGTATGGAAGTCATTTATACCGGTTTGCGCCAAACCCCGGAAATGATTGCCGAAGCGGCATTACAGGAAGATGTAGATGTCGTTGGCCTGAGCATTCTCAGCGGCGCGCACATGGCGCTTGTACCCCGTATCCGCCAGTTGATGAACGAAAATGGCCTTCAGGATGTGGCGCTGCTCATTGGCGGTATCATCCCCGATGAAGATATTCCGGCGCTGCACGAGATGGGCGTTTCCGGTATTTTTGGCCCCGGTACCAATACAGAAGACATCGCAACCCATATTCGTAAGTTGGTGAGCGATAAATCGGAATGATCGAGCGTGTTCAATTAGTATTAGCAGGTGATCGGCGGGCATTAGCCCAAATGCTGACGGCTGTTGAAAATGAGCGCCCCGGTGTGGACGAAGCACTGGCGGCGCTTTTTCCGCATACAGGACACGCCTGGGTCATCGGTATGACGGGCGCTCCGGGAACGGGTAAGAGTTCGCTGGTCAGTGTGCTGGCAAAAGCCTATCGTGCCAGAGGCGAGACTGTCGCGATTCTGGCGGTTGATCCCACCAGCCCCTTTACGGGCGGCGCAATTCTGGGTGATCGAATCCGAATGCGGGATTTGTCCGGCGACAAAGGCGTATTTATCCGCAGTATGGCGACTCGCGGCAGTTTGGGCGGCTTATCCCGCGCGACTCGCGATGCTATCCGCGTTTTGGATGCTGCTGGTTTTGACCGTATTCTGGTGGAAACGGTTGGTGCGGGGCAGAGTGAAGTCGATATTGTCCGTACCGCACATACAACGGTGGTGATCGAAGCCCCCGGACTGGGCGACGATGTGCAGGCCATTAAGGCGGGTATTTTGGAAATTGCCGATGTGCTGGTGGTCAATAAGGCGGATCGACCCGGCGTGGATAACACAGTGCGCGGCCTCAAGACCATGCTTGAACTCGGTCACCCTGCTTCGCGCAGTCAGTTGGCGCATCATCATGGACAGCTCGTTGAGGTCGAAACATCTGTTAATGGGCATAGCGACGCATTTTGGCTGCCGCCCATTGTCCGAACTGTCGCGACGGACGAA
This sequence comes from Aggregatilineales bacterium, assembly GCA_044226645.1. Classification (GTDB taxonomy): domain Bacteria; phylum Chloroflexota; class Anaerolineae; order Aggregatilineales; family Phototrophicaceae; genus CFX2. The sequence goes on along the minus strand of JBGAGR010000263.1, from coordinate 2,114 downwards.
CAGGGCATTGATGAACTGTTGAACGCCATTGAAGGGCATCGTGTCCATTTGGCGCAGACCGATCATATGGCCTCACTGGAACGTCAGCATATTGAGATCGAACTTCATGACCGCTTGCGGGAAGCACTCATGGCGCGGTTATTGAAAGCCATTCCAGGTACCGTGATTGCTGATTTGATTCGTCGTGTTCAGGCACGCGAAATGGATCCTCATGTAGCAGTCTGTCAACTGTTGGAGCAGCAAGATCAGGAAGCAGTTAAACCAGGTTGATTAAGGTGGGGGCGGGTTTGCAAACCTGCCCCTCCTTTTTTATAAGCTTTTAGTAAAGGAATGGGACGCGAGGTGCTTGCATATGGACAGCGCATTAGAGAAAGTGCCGGGGACACAGTTTATGCGTGACACGGACACTCATCCGGTGGTTTCGCCCACAGGTCAGCATGGGGACATCAAGCTATTTGCCGGTTCAGCGTCAAAGGCGCTGTGTTCTGAAATTGGCGCTTATCTCGAATTGAGAATCGGCGCGGCTGAACGTCAGGTATTTCCCAACGAGAACATCTTTATCCGCCTGAAGGAAAGTGTACGTGGACAGGATGTTTATCTGGTACAGAGCATGACCACACCGCTGCATGATAACATCATGGAAATGCTCATTATGATTGATGCCCTCAAACGCGATTCGGCTGGGCGTATCAATGTTGTTTTCCCTTATATGGGCTATACCCGTTCGGATAAGAAAGATCAGCCGCGTGTACCCATTACCGCGCGTCTCATCGCGAATATGATCGAGACGGCAGGCGCGGATCGCTATATGACCATTGATCTCCATGCCATGCAGATTCAGGGCTTCTTCAACATTCCCGGTGATGCGTTGACAGCCTTCCATTTGTTAAGCGATCATGTCAATGAACGAGCTATTCCTGACCTCGTGGTTTGTTCAGCGGATTTGGGTTTCGTCAAGAAAGCGCGTAACTTTGCCGAAAAGCTCGGTACGCCGCTTGTCGTCGTGGAAAAGCGCCGCATGTTCGATAGTGGACAGTCCGAAGCGCTCACGCTGATTGGTGATGTCAAAGACAAAAATGTGCTGCTGGTGGATGATGAGGTTTTGACAGGTGGCACGATTGTCAACGCCGTGAAGACCATCCGGGAAGGTGGCGCAAAGGATATTTATCTGGCCTTCACACATGCTCTACTCAAGGATGGAGCATTCGAAAAACTGGGCGGCCTCGATTTGAAGGAAATCATTACCACCAATACCGCTCATCTGCCGCCAGAAAATGTCCTGCCGAATATGACCATTCTATCGGTAGCGCCGCTGCTCGGTGAAGTCATTCTGCGCAGTCATCAGGGTCGCAGCGTTGGCGAATTGTTCCGGGAATAGGTCAATCTGCTGCTGAAGCGGCATAAATCGCTATCGTGGGATGCTGCCCGAATAAGGCAATATCAATTGCCTGATCGGGTTGTAACCCCTTGAATTTGACGAGATGGGGTAGGCTGGTTAGCACCGCCAGCTTACCGCCCGGCGCTAAAACGCGCTCCATTTCCCGGCATATATCTCCATAAAAGGATACCAGTTCATCATCAACGGAAATTTGCCGCCCCCAGGGGAGATTAGTCACAATGCGGTCTATGGAACAGTCAGCCAGCGGCAGTTTTCGCGCATCCCATTTTTCAACATTGACCTGAACTTTGGCTCCTCCAATGTTGCTTTGAGCGGCCTTAACTGCTTCAGCCTCAATATCCCCGCCTTGCGCGACTGCGCCGATCTGCGCCGCTTCAATTAATATTGTGGCGGTTCCACAGCATGGATCGAGCAACCGCATCCCCGGTCGAACATCAGCTAATCGCAGCATCGCCGCCGCCACCGATGGTTTGAGCGCACCGGGGCGTTCGCTGCGTTTGTAATCGCGCTCATGCAGTGCCTGTTTGCCTAACCGCACTCCGACATAGGCCGTTTCCTTGACAATGAACAGCCGTACATTCAAATCCGCTTCCCGGTCATCGGGTGTATAGCGCCAGTTTTGGCGTATGGTAATTGCTTCTGCGACGGCTGTTTTAATTTCGTCCGTGTTGTAGTTCCGTTTTCCGACGAAACTGCTTGTCACCGAAAAGATGGG
>JBGAGR010000262.1:0-10740 GCA_044226645.1 Aggregatilineales bacterium | reverse complement strand
TATCTGGATCGGGTTGCGCCGGGACTCAAGCACGATCATCACGCCTACACTTTTATGCGGCGTTTCAACAGTGATGCGGCGCGTTGGGCGAGTCCGGCTGAACCGCCCTTCGAAGATTGGGAACATGACACGCTCAATCATTTCTATGAAGCCGAGATTGCCCATCAGGATCATCATGTCGGTCGTCTGCTGCGCCGGATGAAGGAAACGGGCGCACTGGATAACACGATGGTCATCATCTGCGCCGATCATGGCGAAGGACACGGCGATCATCAATTTGTCGGACATGGCTTTGTGGTTTATCAGGAATTGGTGCATGTGCCGCTGGTGATTCGCTACCCGGACAGCTTCCCGGCTGGCAAGCGCATTCAGACCAATGTGTCTACTCGCCGCCTGTTCCATACCATCCTGGATGCAGTGGGCATTCAACCACCGCTGGATGAGGCTGACCCGAACGCGAATATCGCCGCGCTTACGCTGCAACCTGTCGCGAACGGAAATGAAGATGTCGAAAATGGTCTGGTTTTCTCGGAGGCATTCCCGCCGCTCACGTTCCTCAATGTCATTCAGCACCGCGCTCCGCAGCTCATTGACAAGCTCGGATTACACAGTGTCCGGCGCGGTATTTATGACGGACAACATAAGCTGGCAGTGCTCGATCAAAAGGTGGAAGGCTTGTTTGATATTGAGGCAGACCCGACTGAAAGCCACAATATCGCGGATAGTCAGGCTGGGAAAGTTGCCGAGATGCAGCGCAAGTTAGGCGCACTGGTTTCGCTGGCGGAATCGCGCCGCGCTGAAACGGGCTTCTCGGCAGAAGTGGATGATGCTGTTGTCGAGCATCTGCGCGCGCTGGGTTACATCGAATAACGGAAAAATCCATCAACCCAGATTGTGATATAGTACGAATATCAGTCGATTGCAGGCCTATTTGGGAATCGCGATATGGTATCGAATATTGTTTCACCAGTTTATCAGGAATTGGTTGACTATCTGGCGCAAAACGCTACGCCAGAACAGATATTGGCTTTCAAAGTTTCGGTGGCTATGCAGAAACGCGCTGATGAGCTGATTGAGCGTAATAGTGAGGGCGAACTCACGTCGGAGGAAGCCAACGAACTTCAACAGATGTTGCAGTTTGATCGTATGGTTTCCTTACTCAAGGCGCGTGCCGCCCGTACTCTACAATCCACATGACGAGAGTTCCTGCTGCCATGCGCGAAATGGTGCGCGAACGTGCCAATAACCGTTGTGAATATTGTGGCAAGCCGGAGAAATACAGTCCTTACAGTCATCATGCTGATCATGTCATCCCCGCTAAAAGACATAATGGCGCGACTGAACTGTATAACCTCGCCTGGGCATGTTTTGATTGTAATACCAATAAGGGTGGTGATATTGCAGCCTATGATGAAGTCACACATGAATTGACACCTTTGTTTAACCCGCGAACCCAGGTGAGAGATGATCATTTCGAAATGACCAATGCAGTTTTTATTGGCAAGACTGCCGTAGGCAGAGTTACCATCCGTCTCCTTCAGATGAATGACTCAGATCGTGTTGAAGCGCGGCGCGAACTTATCGAAGGCGGTCTCTGGTAAACTTCACTTAACTATCCACAACAATTCTCATCAACGCCCTAATGTTTGGGGACTTCTACCCTTTCCTCTCTCGGTACTATGAAATCAGGTCTTAGGTATTGAGGAGAGGGAAAGTGGAATCAAGTCGAACCGTATTTAGTGGGGTAGTGGTCATCACATTGGCAGTGGTTATTATGATACTTGCCGCGTCCACTTTCCTTAACGCCATGTGCCAGAGCACCTTTGACACCAACTTGCCCATTTACCCGGACGCACAGATTGTCAACCAGCGTTTCCCATTTTTAGGCGATAAATGGATGCAGTTGTATATCCCTGTTGGTACAACCGAGGTGCGCACCCATCGGAACCAATGTGTTTCTGTTTGTCGGCTGTCAGTAGCTTAAGCCCGTGTTAACCCGGTTAAGGTTCGTCAAAGATATAACCAAAAGCTGTGATTTGGTTTGGTCAATTCACTTTGAGGCGTTAAAATGCAGTCGCTAGTGTCCCTTGCTGGTAACATCTGAAATTACGGGGACTCATGAATGGCTACTGTTTTATCGTCTTCCCAGGCGAAACAGGGGCGGCGACGGCGGCTGATTATCGAAAACCTGACCGCCTATGCTTTTCTCCTGCCTGCCGGGATACTCATTTTCACCTTCGGTCTGTTCCCGGTTCTATTCGCCTTTTTCGTCAGCCTGCATAAATGGCGGCGTTTCCCCGACGAATTTGTCGGATTGACCAATTTTGAACGGGCGATGGGTGATTTCACCTATGTCCTGTTCTTCTGGTTGGCACTGGGGGCGCTGGCGCTTGGGCTGTATTACCTGTGGCGCACCTTCCGTGAAACTGTTTCGCAGTCCGATAAACGCCCAGGTCTGATGTTCTTGGTGCCCGGTGTGGTGAATGCCGCCGCGCTGCTACTGTTTGTGCGCTGGTTTTCGCTGCTGCTTCCGATGGTTTTGAATATTCCCCGGCGGATAATCGGTCAGGAACGGGTGCCGGGTTTGTTCATTAATGAATTATTCGGCAGCTTCCAATTTCCAGAAGTCGCCGAAGCCGGTAATCAAGCGCTGCTTGTGATTATCATCGCCGTGATTCTCAGTGTAGTGATGCTGCGGCTAATTCGCAGCGGACAAAGTGCGCTGCTGTGGAAAGCAACAGGGATAGCACTGGCATTGGGTGTCGGTGCGTTCGTTATGCAGCTCACGCTGGACACAATCAACCTCGCCATTGAAACCGCCAGAGCCGATGGAACCGAACTACCTGTCTGGTCGCAGATCATCCTCATCAGCGCGGGAGTGGCACTGCTCTATACGGCTTACCGGATGTGGACTTATGCCCTGCGCCAGGCGGAAGGTCGCCGCTCATTATTTCTGGCGCTGGTCGCGATTTTCCTGATACTGGGTGGTTATCTGCTGGTGGCGGAACTGCCGCGTATGCTCTCGAATGCCGACAGCGACATGTTAAGCGGCTTCAGTGTGACGATCATGTATGCCGCCGGAGCCGTACCGTTCCAACTGGCAATCGGACTAGGGCTGGCTTATCTGTTATTTCAAAATCTGAGGGGCAAGACCCTTTTTCGCATGATTTTCTTTCTGCCCTACATCATGCCCTTTATCGCCACGTCCATTGTGTTCGTGCTGCTGTTCTCCCACCGTCAGGATTCAATCATCAATCGCCTCGTTGGACTGGTGGGTATTCCGCCGCAAAAATGGCTGCTTGAGCCTGTTGGTATCGGTAAATTGATTTTCGGGCCGGATACCCCACAGGCACTTTCCGGGCCGGGGCTGGCGCTGGTGGTGGTGATTATTTATTCCGTCTGGACATACGCCGGTTATTCAACGGTAGTTTTTCTGGCAGGTCTGGGCAATATCCCTGTCGAACTCTATGAGGCCGCGCGGATTGATGGCGCGTCTGGTTGGGCGGTTTTTCGCTATCTGACGCTGCCACTGCTTTCGCCGACCACATTTTTCCTCTCGCTGGTGGCGGTCATCGGAACCTTTCAAGCCTTCACCCAATTATGGTTGATGCGTATTTTCCGCCAGATCACCGACTCGAATCCGAATTATGGATATGGTTCGGCGGTGGCCTTCGTGCTGTTCGGCGTAATTCTTACATTGACGATTGCCCAGAATCGCTTTGCTGGCAGGAGAGTATTCTATGGCTGATCTGGCTCGTCCGATGGGGGATGTGGCAGCCTACCGGGCAAAGCGATCCCGTACGGTGAACTGGGGACGCATCCTCAGTTATGCCGTACTGCTTTTCGGCACGGTGCTGGCGATAGGGCCGTTTGTCTGGGTTCTGAGCGCCTCCCTGATGAGTACCTCGGAAATTGGCGCAGGACATTTGCTTCCCTCTACGCTGCTGTTTGATAATTACCCAAAAGCCTGGGAAGCAGCGAACATGAGCCTGTATATCTGGAACAGCATACGCATCACGGCCATTTCTGTGACCGGCGAACTGCTGGTGTGTATTCCGGCGGCCTATGCCTTTGCCCGCATGAATTTTTACGGGCGTAATATCATGTTTACCGTCATGCTCTCGACCATGATGATTCCGGCCATCGCCACGCTGATCCCGAATTACCTGACTGTCGTTTGGATCAGCCGTTTGAGTACCAATATCTGTGGCGATGCTTGCAAGTGGCTGGACAGTTGGCCTTCGCTGACGATACCGTTTATGGCCTCTGCTTTTAGCATATTCCTGCTGCGCCAGTTTTTTATTCAAATCCCGGTGGAATTGTGGGATGCGGCGCGGATTGATGGCGCGGGACATCTGCGCTTCCTGCGTTCAGTGGTACTGCCGCTGTCACGCGCGCCCATTATGACCGTTGCGCTGTTCGGCTTCATCGCCTCATGGAATGCACTCATGTGGCCTCTGCTGGTGGTACAAACCGATACGTGGAGGCCAATTGCTTTCGGCCTGCTCAAGTTTGTCAGTAATGATGCCCCCAGCGAACTGGCGCTGCAAATGGCGGCGGCGGTCATCATGATGACACCCATCATGATTTTATATTTTTTCACGCAGAAGCAGTTTACAGAAGGTATTGCTTCCAGTGGGTTAAAAGGATAGAGGTTTGTAATGCGGACGGAGGTTTTGTGGCAGTCGCCTTTTATCACCGTCTCGATGATCTATCGTACAATTTGGGTTGATTCCATACAACCCAAATCGCCCTAGCCAGCGATGCCCCTTTGTTGACAAGGCGGTGAGGAATAGTCGAATCGAAGACGATACTGTCTCCCTCATGCAGAACGTAGTCCTGATCGCCCAGTTGAACGACGAGTTCGCCTTCCAGGATTAGCCCAAATTCTCGTCCAGTGTGGTGGGATAAATTTTCACCAGAAGTCGCGCCACAGGCATATGAGATTTCGAGGAATTCGGCATCTGATTCGGCAGTCGCCGTCAGGCGTGTCCAGGTTACGCCGCCTTTGAGGACAATCGTGGGTCGCGCACTGGCGTGGACAACCTGAGCGATCACTGAGTTGGGGCCAATTGTCTCTGAAAGCAAGTGCTCATTAGAACCGTCGATGGTTGCTTCGCGCATCTCACTTGCGGTCAATGCGCCTTCAGCGTTGAAATCATCGTCTGTCGGCGCGAGGCGCTCATCAGATCGCCCCGGAAAGAAATAATCGACGGGCAGATCAAGCGCAGCCGCAATATCGTAGATGGAACGTACCGAGGGGTATGCTTTTCCCGTTTCAATCTGACTGAGCATACTCGCGCTCATCTCTGTCTTTCGGGCAAGTTCCCGCAGGCTGATTCCGGCATTCTGCCGCGCCGCCCGCAATTTCTCCCCGATAATACGTGCATTCTGGAACTTCATTTCAGACATGCTTGCCCCTATGGTTAAAATTTATATTGAGAAGGTGAGGGAGAACGCATTCTGCTATCATACCAAGGCAAACCCCATGAGATGATTGACCACAGCAGCGACTCTCATTCCTTCTCCGCTTGCAGTAGGCTTTCGTAAATGCCTTCCAGGAACCGATAATTGATCACCACGCCACTCGAAATCGCACTGCAAGAAGATTAACTATTCTCTCACAGCTAGTCGATGATCTCAATTCGATGCTTACCATCAACACCTTGTTGACAGAAGCAGTGCTTGGCGGTAAATTGTTAAATACAATTGAACACCGTATGACTGATTTTGACAAGCCTTCCAAGATGGATTGTATCTAAACGAGCATAACACCATGCATTCTGTTTCGAAAATTGATGAGACCGCCGCTCAGACTCCTGCGGGTTATCAGGCGCACAGTGTCGGATTTCGGCGTATCTCCTACGTCGATTCGGCTGTCGGCTCCGTACACATGGGTACAGGCATTTGTTCCCTCGACCCGGCTGGCATCATTCATCCACATGTCCATTCCTTTGAAGAAACCTTCTACATCCTCGAAGGCAGTGTAATCGCCTTGATTGGTGACGAAGCTCATCTGCTGGAGCCTGGCGATTACGGACTAATCAGCACCGGAGCCGTACATGGCTGGCGCTGTGCTGGGGATCAACGGGTGCGTTGGCTTGAAATGCAGTCTCCACAGCCGCGCACTGCTGATTATGGACGGGATACATTTTTTGTAGGCGGCGAAGTTCCATCTCAGGCTGAACTGCTGCAATCTACCGATGTGTTGAGTCCCATCCTCGGACATTTCGATGAATCCAAACTGCCGCGCCCCGGTGATCCCTCGGAAATGGAAGGCTTCAACCCCACAACAGGCGTAGCCATCAAGATGTTTGTTGATCGTTCCTTCGGTGCAGTTCATCAATCACTTTTCCTGATTCAGTACATGCCCGGCGCGAAGATTGATTTGCACGATCACACATTCGAGGAGTCCTACCTGATTCTGAGCGGCGAGGTGGAAGCCGAGTGCGATGGTCAAATCTATCGAGTTGGCCCCGGTGGGGTGGTCTGGACGGGTGTGGGCTGCTTGCACCGCTTCGCTAATGTTGGCAGTGAACCTGTGCGCTGGCTTGAAACACAGGCTCCACTGCCTCCCGCCAAAGAAGTATTCCGGTTTGAGAGAGACTGGGCGCAGTACGCCGCGAATTCATAAGCCTGTCGAGCGCTATAGCTGAGGGATACTGTTCAATATGATTAAAATTTCGTGATTGTGTTCAATTTTACTTGACAGTCTCGTAGTGGTGTGCTAGATTTGATTAAATTTTTGAAGAAATTACGAGAAAAACCGGGGATCGTTCGCTGTAAGCCACCCTTTTAAACAGGCCAAGTGAACCATCCAGCGCGTTTGCCTGAACTGACCGCCACCTTTCGTGGTTTTGTTTATGACTTTTTTTGGAAATTATGGCTAATCTGGGTTTTGTCGGCTTAGGATTAATGGGCGGGCGCATCGCAAAGCGCTTGTTGGATGCTGGGCATCAGGTGTCGGGCTACAACCGGACACGCGCCAAAGCCGAGCCGTTCATCCAGTCTGGTATGGTCTGGAAGGAATCCCCCAAAGCAGTTGTTCAAGCCGCCGATATCGTCTTCAGCATGGTGACCGATACAGCGGCTTTGTCGTCTATCACAGAAGGCGATGACGGGATTCTGGCCGGACTCTCTCCCGGAAAAATCTACATCGACATGAGTACCGTTAGCCCGAAGGCCATTCGCCGCCTTTCTGAGCGTGTGACTGCTGCGGGTGCGCGAATGCTGGAAACGCCTGTCTCAGGCAGTTTGCCAGCCGCCGAATCAGGAACCTTGATTCTGTTTGTAGGTGGTGACGCGGAAACACTGGAACAGGTTCGCCCTGTCCTCGAACAAATCAGCCAGAAGATCATCCATGTTGGCGGTAACGGTCAGGCTATCGCTACCAAAATTGCCATCAATCTGAATCTGCCGACTCAACTGGTGTCGTTATTTGAGGGGGTCATTCTTGCCGAACGAAGTGGTGTTCCACGCGCGGCGGCATTGGATGCCCTCTTAAACAGCGTCGCCTCCTCCCCCGCGATGAAATATCGTGCGCCATTCATGCTGAAAATGCCTGATGAAGTCTGGTTCAGCGCCGAGATGATGAAAAAAGACATTCAACTGGCGCTCGAATTGGCTGAGGAAACCGGAGTTGTATTGAGTACGGTTCGGCTTGTCGATGAACTGCTCGATAAAGCCATTGCGCTCGGTTGGGGTAAGGAGGATTTCGCTGTCCTCTATCGGGTAGTAGAGCAGCTATCCAGTGAGCGTGCAGTATGACGAAAGGGCAAGTAGAGGAAGTGTCGATGTCCGATGTAGATCGTGAACAGTGGCTGCATATGTACGAGCAAATGTACCGGATTCGCGCCTTTGAGGAACAGGTCAACGAATTGTACCTGAGCGCCAAAATGCCCGGACTGGCACATTTATATATTGGCGAAGAAGCGATAGCGGTAGGTGTGTGCGAAGCATTGACCCGTGAAGATTACATCACCAGTACGCATCGTGGGCATGGTCATTGCCTTGCCAAAGGAGCCTCTGTAGACAAGATGTTTGCCGAACTGCTCGGCAAGGATGCGGGATATTGTCACGGCAAGGGCGGCTCGATGCACATCGCCGATCAAGACACCGGAAATCTGGGCGCAAACGCGATTGTGGGCGGCAGTTCAGCCATCGCTACGGGTGCGGCATTTGCCAGCAAACGACTGGGTACAGGCCGGGTTGCCGTGTGCTTCTTCGGTGAAGGAGCGCTCGGACAAGGGCTTGTGTACGAATCGATGAACATGGCGCAGTTATGGAAACTGCCCGTGATTTATGTCTGTGAGAACAACCTTTATAACGAATATACGCATCACTCCGAGTCAACAGCGGGGAGCATGAAAGCGCGCGCGGAAGCCTTTGGCATTCATGCCGTTGAGGTGAATGGACAGGACATCCGCGAAGTTTATCAGGCCGCGATCAAGGTGGTTGAGCGAGCTAAAAAAGGCGAAGGGCCGGCATTCATGCTGTGCCACACCTACCGTTATCACGGTCATCATGTCGGCGATATTGCCCGTGAATATTATCGCCCCAAAGCTGAAGAACTCGAATGGAAAACCGAGCGCGACCCGCTCAAGCTGCTTTCGAGTTGGCTGACGGAAAATCAAATGGCTGATGAGGGAATTTTCGAGCAAATCGAGACTTCCGTCAGTCATGAAGTGCAGACCGCTGTGACGTTTGCGCTGAACGCGCCCTTCCCTGCGCCTGAAGAGGTGAGCAAACATGTCTATGCCTGATCGTGAAATCACCTATGGCGAGGCGATTAAAGAAGCCTTAGCGGAAGAACTGCGCCGCGATCCGACAGTCTTCATCCTCGGTGAGGACATTGCCGAAGCCGGGACAACTTTCAAAGTCCTGAATGGCCTTGTCGAAGAATTTGGGTCGGAACGTGTGCTGGATACGCCCATTTCTGAACCGGGCTTTACCGGGCTGGCTGTCGGTGCTGCAATGACTGGAATGCGTCCTGTCGTGGACATCATGTTTGGTGATTTCAGCGGACTGATTATGGATCAGGTCGCCAATCAGGCGGCGAAAATCCATTATATGTCGGGCGGCAAGCTCAAAGTACCGATGGTCTTGCGGACAACGATGGGGGCAGGCCGACGTTCTGCGGCGCAGCATTCGCAGTCCCTTCATGCCTGGTACAGCCATATCCCTGGTTTGAAGGTGGTTGTGCCAGCCACGCCTTACGATGCCAAAGGACTGATGAAGAGCGCGATTCGGGACGATAATCCAGTTGTCATCCTCGAAGATAAGATGATGTACAAAACGGTTAAGGGCATTGTCCCAGCCGAAGAATACACCATCCCAATCGGCCTTGCGGATGTCAAGCGTGACGGAAAAGACATCACGCTGGTTGCCACCAGCAGCATGGTCTATGTTGCACTTGATGCAGCCAAGATGCTGGAGGAGATCGGCATCAGTGCCGCAGTCATCGACCCGCGTACACTGGTTCCGCTCGATAAGAAAACCATTGTTGAGTCAGTCAAGAAGACCAGCCGCGCGATTGTCATCGATGAAGGCTATGAACAATACGGCGTGACTGCCGAACTGGCCTCGGTCATTGCTGACGAAGCCTTTTACTATCTGGATGCGCCTGTCAAACGCATGGGTGCAATGAATGTTCCAATCCCGTTCTCACCCGCGCTTGAAGATTTGACCATTCCAAACGCTAAGGGCGTTTTTGAAATGGCGAAGTCGCTTTGCAATCATGCTTAAATAAACGGAAGGTCGGAAAGCCATGCCCATAAAAACATTTGGAACGATGGGGGTTGATTGGGAGGAGCGCGTCCATTTTGACCGTCTCCGCAGTGAACGGCTGGCTCGTATCAAAATGCTGCTGCAAAAATCCGAGATTGGCGCGCTGCTCTGCTTCGACATGGCAAACATCCGCTACATTACTAATACAACTATTGGCACATGGGCAATCGACAAACTGGGGCGCTTCTGCCTTCTGCCTCAAAATGATGAACCGATCAACTGGGACTTCGGAATCGCCGCCAAGCATCATGAGATGTACTGCTCGTGGTTCAAGGAAGGACATTCTCGTGCCGGTATCTCCACCTTGCGCGGGGCAATGCCTCCCGGCTCACATCGGGCGGAAGATGTGGCGCGAAAGATTCGCATCGAATTGGAAGAACGCGGACTGCATAAAGAGCCGCTGGGCGTGGATGTGATTGAGCCGCCTGTATTTTTTGCCCTGCAAAAAGAGGGCATCACCGTCGTTGATGGTCAGCAGTTGATGCAGGATGCGCGTGTCATCAAGACACAGGATGAAATCACGCTGCTTGCACAAGCCTGCGCAATGGTGGATGCAGCCTACGACGAGCTGTATCAGTTCATGCGCCCCGGTATGCGCGAAAATGAGTGCGTCGGATTGGTCAATCAGGTGCTTTACAGCCTCGGCTCCGAGCATGTAGAAGGGGTCAACGCGATTTCCGGTGAGCGTTGCAGTCCGCACCCGCATATCTTCAGTGATCGAATGCTGCGCCCCGGCGATCTGGCTTTCTTTGACATCCTGCACAGTTACATGGGCTATCGCACCTGCTATTACCGCACACTGGCGGTTGGTTCTGCTTCGCAATCGCAGATCGATGCCTACAAACGCTGCCGCTATTACCTCGATGTCGCCATTGATGCCATTAAGCCCGGTGTCACGACAGCCGATGTCGTCAAGCTGTGGCCTAAGGCGGAAGAGTTCGGCGTTGCCAATGA
>JBGAGR010000261.1:0-10917 GCA_044226645.1 Aggregatilineales bacterium | reverse complement strand
AAAGCGCCTGCTGGCGGCCTGCCCTGGCAAAAAGCAGTTGCACCTTATCAGAAATCGGATTTGCGACTCAGCTTAATCCAGATCGCCAACAGCTTCATACCCTTTTTCCTTATGTGGGCGCTGATGTATTACAGCCTCTCAGTATCCTACCTGTTGACTCTCCTGCTCGCTGTCCCGACAGCCGGCTTTGTCATGCGCATATTCATCATTTTCCACGATGCCGGACACGGTTCGTTTTTCAAATCCCGCCGCGCCAATAACTTCATCGGGGTCATCGCCGGGTTTATCACCTTCACGCCCTATTATGCCTGGCGGCACAGTCACGCCGTTCACCACGCCAGTTCCGGCGACCTGGATCGTCGTGGTATTGGTGATGTCTGGACGCTCACGCTGGAAGAATATCGTAAACTGCCGCTCTACCAGCGCATCGGCTATCGTGTTTACCGCAATCCGTTTTTCATTTTCGTGGTTGGCCCCTTTATCGATTTCGTCGTTTTGCAGCGCTTCCCCTCGATGAACGCCGCCGAAAGCCGCCAGGAACGCAACAGCGTCCATATCACCAATCTCGCGCTGCTCATCGCCTTTGTTGTCATGAGCGCCCTGATCGGTTGGCAGAATTTCCTGCTGGTGCAGCTCCCCATTATCGCCGTTGCTTCATCAGCGGGCGTGTTCCTGTTTTATGTCCAGCACCAGTTCGAAAGTTCCTACTGGGAACATCACGAAAAATGGGACTACGCCACCGCCGCCTTAGAGGGCAGTTCCTACTACAAAATGCCGCGCATCCTGCAATGGTTCACCGGCAACATCGGCTTCCATCACATCCATCACCTCAGCCCACGCATCCCCAATTACAAACTGGAAACCTGCCACAACGAGAACGAAATATTCCAGATCGAACCGATGACCTTCCGTTCGAGCTTGAAATCGGCCTTATTCATCCGCCTCTTTGACGAAGCCCATCACAAAATGGTTGGCTATCATCCCCCGTCGGAAGAAGGCGAAGAAGTACAAATCGCCTCCGGCATGGAAGCCGCCGAAGCCTGATCACGAATGTCGTAGGGACACGATAGTGCGAAGCCTCCCTGCGGGACATCGTGTCCGTATGTATAGGAATCAAAAAGGCGCACCCCTTAGAAGTGCGCCTTGTGAAAAGGTTGGAGTGGGGATACCGCCAGGTTATCCCCATTCACCGTCTAAACGCCGTAAATAGTAACCGTTTAGGCGGCCTCGAAATAAGCGAATGATCGCGGCAGTTCCGGCTTACGCACCGCTGCCAGTTCACGGCGATGCAAATCCCATAGCCCCGGTAAACGACCCTCAATTTCATGCAGACGATCCAGCTGAGTCGGGGTCAAATGTTGATGCCCCGCCAGCCAGTAAAGCTGCTGTCGTTCCGTCGCCATACTCTGAATCTGTTCCATCGCGTCGTTCATGATAGTGTCCCATATCACCCTTTTTTCGCTTTACGTAGATATAGACACATCCATATAGGAAGTAATTACCCTATCGGAAGCATTTCTGACACATTTCTTATACTCATGCTGATGCAGACAGCGCGTCCAGCGTATTCGCGCTAAAATGTGCCTATCCTGTTACCGATTCACGAACAGACTACCATGACCGACACCCGACACATTTTTCTCAGCTACCGCAGCATTGAATCAGACTTTGCCTTAAAATTGGCAACCGACCTGAAAAATGCAGGTATAAACCTCTGGATGGATCGTCTGGATGGAATCCATGTAAGCGAGGATTGGCGGCAGAAAATTGAATCCGCCTTGCATCCTGATGCTTGCTCGCTGGTCATTGCCGTTATCTCTCCAGAGTACATGAAGGCCAATTATTGCCGAAATGAATTAGCCCGTGCTGATCGCCTCGGAATCCCGATTTTGCCCCTGCTGCTCTACCCTGTGGCCGATAAACCGATTGAGATTGAGCGGACGCAGTACATCGCATTTTGCAGGTTTGCCGCATCTGGTAAGCTGGAGCAGACATGGCGCGAACCTGATTTGTACGCCAGTGCCCTGCAAGAGCTGATCGAATCCTTACCTGCTGTCCAAAGGGGTGAGGTGCTGGATACCGAAGCCCAATACCTGAATTCGCTCATCGCGGAATTGGAATCCAGTAAAGGGGTGATGGAATACGTTGAGCTTTCCGGGCTGGTCGATACCGCTCACGATACAGAAGCCATGCGTCCACAGCCGAAGTCGCAGGAAGCGGGCTGGGCAGCAGGTTTTTCCATGCTGGTCGAAGTTACGGTAGAACGCGAGCCTGATTCAGGAGGCGCGAATCCTTTATTAGCAGATACCCCTAGTCACAAAATCCGTCTGAACTCGATTAGCGAAGTAGTCGAAAAATATCCCCGTTTTGTCCTCATCGGTGAACCCGGCGCAGGGAAAACAACAACGATGCGGAGGTTGGCGTTGGATGCAGCCCGAAAAAGAGTGGAAAATCCCCGAACTGCTCCATTGCCGCTGGTACTTTATCTGCCGCAGTGGGGCGATGAACGGACACCCATAGATTTTATTAAAGAGCAGTTGAGGCAAAAATCATCACTCCTTCCCTACATAGACACGCTTGAAGACATGTTAGTAAGGGGCGAGGTTTTTCTATATTTAGATGGCCTGAACGAGATGGGTGTAAGGGGCGATGAAAAAGCCGCCAAATTGCGTCAATGGCTGGAAGGGACAAATGCACCCCGGCGTGTCATCATCACCTGTCGCGCGGCGTATTATGAAAACATGTTGAAATTAGGGACTCTACCGGTTGTAATCGTTGAGGAAATGGATGAGTTTCAGATTCGGGTTTTCGCGGAGAATTACTTAGGCGAAAAAGCGCCTGACTTTATGGAAAATATCCTGCCGCAGAACGAGGTTACCGAAAACGCGCAAAACCTGATGCGACTCGCGAAAAATCCTTATCTGCTGGCAGCACTCGTCTTTGTTTACCGGGCATCGCCGCACGGTGATTTGCCCCGTAACAATGGCGCTTTGATGCAGAAATTAGCCAGAGCACTCTGGGAGCGCGAAGGTCAACAACAAACGCCCGGCTGGATACCGGTTGATGCGATGGAAGCCGCCTTTGGGAAACTTGCTTTCGCCATGATCGATGAGGAACAGCCGATTGATGTGCCGCTCGAATTTGCTTTGGAGCACCTACCCGAAAAGTCTTTAATTCCAGTGGCGCAGGGTGCAAATCTGATGGACGTACAAGGCAATCACCTGCGCTTCCATCATCAGATCATTCAGGAATATTTTGCCGCCGTTGAACTCAACCGTCGTGGGAAAATTGAGGATAAGATCGCCTCTCCGGTTTTTAAGTTTGAAGCGTCTCGCCCTGAAGTAAAAAGTCAGAAACCGCAGGATGGTAAATGGAATCAGGTCATCATCGCCCTTTGCGGGATTCAGGATGACCCTATGCCAACCCTGCACATGACACTGGATGAGAATCCTTTTCTGACGGCGGATTGCATTGCCAGCGGCGTTCAGGTTACGAGCGAATTCCGCTCAGAAGTCATCACCATCCTGATGAATCTGCTCAATCGTGATACGGTTCGGATGGTCGATGTCCGCCCTCAACGAAACATCAAAGAATGGGCGATATTTATCGTAACGCTGCCCTTCTACATCTTCATAGAATGGATAGAAGTGATTTGGGATCTCTTTACTACTATGTTTACAGAAACATTTGTGACTGGAAGTTCCGGTTCGGGCACCTCATTCAGGGTATACATGCCATCCTCAAATATAACCTTTAACCTTGATGAAGAATTGAAGTACATTCCCATCCGCGAGGCGGCGGCGATTAGCTTAGGACAAATTGGGGATGAAAGCGTCATCAAAGCATTATTAGCCGCTTTGGACGACAAAAATATGTGGATTCGACGCGCGGCGGCTTCTGCACTGGCGGGACTGGGTGTACAGGGACGCAAAGCGCTTCTGAATGCCTTTAACACCACCAACGACGCTTCTCGCGAGGCGGTTGTACGCGGATTAGGATTAACGGGCGACTTATCGTTTATCCCCCTGTTGATCGATTCAGTGAACAGCCCGCACAGGCTGGTTCGCGCAGCTGGACTTGATTCCCTCAAGGGACTTGGAGCCAGCGCGATTCCGGCTTTGATTCAAGCCAGTCGCGAAGTGGGAACCGCCCGTAGTGTCGCCGCCGGGCAAGCCTTACGTCAATTGGGCGATCTTCCCTTAAAAGAATTGATTCCTTTGTTAAGCAGTGAAACACCCGAATTTCAGCTCTACATCGCTCGGCTCATAGAGCATATCGAGACTCCGCAGGCCGTCGAAATCCTTACCGATTGGTGGATACAAAAGTTGACCCATCGAGAAAATTACGTCGGCAAATCCAACCGATCACTATCAGAATTTGCCCTTGAAGCTCTCACCCGCATCGGCACACCCAAAGCATTAGAAGCTGCCGCGCAGTGGCGTGCGGAACAGGGGAAAAAGCCAGAATAAGCACATGATGAATCTCTTGAGGCGGGTCAGAGCGGACTTTAGTCTGCTTCCCGCCGCATAGGGTAACCGGACGGCTTTAGCCTTTGGCGGCAAAATACCATCAGCCTATTGTATGCAAACTCTAACCGCATAGTCGAAAATTTGTGCTAAAATAAATCTGCGAGTTAACACGGATTGATGTGGTATCGAAGGGAGTGCAGCTATTTTGTGGAATCGCGCAGCTTCATTTGAGGGAGAAAAACGATTGACGCAGCGCCATTTCCCCTCGCGCTGCGTGCCCCCTCCCCCTGCATTGCGCAGCGCCAATTCAGCACATTGCCAACGCCGCCACTGCCACACTTTTACGGGGAATCTCCCCTCGCCATTCTGCCGCCACTTCTGCCATTTTCACCGCAACACGCTGTACAGCATGTCCTTCCAGTGCGGAATATCGATCTCCCACACCACCGCCGCGTTCGGTTCTTTGCTCACCAAATCAGCCCACAAGTCGCAGTTGCGCACATCCGGCGCGACATTTAGATGATCGACCACCGTCATGCCGCGCGTCAGTTCGCTGTTGGTCTCGACTTCCACATAATGCTTACTCATCCGTTTAACGACGTTCGGGTCAAGCGCCACCGACATTGCAACCGGATCGGGCAGCGCGATTCCGACTTCCCGCGACTGCGTATAATTGGCCTGAATCGCCGTGCTGTTGCAGTCCACCGAAAAATGTGCCAGCGGGGTATCAAAGCCCTTAATCATCGCGATTTCATTCTCGCGGATATTGGCATCCCCGCGACACAATTCCCATCCGACCATCTCAATCGGCAGGCCGGAATGGAATACGATCCGCGCCGCGTCCGGGTCAGCCCAGATATTGTATTCCGCCGCTGGAGTCACATTGCCTACCGTACAGGCCGCGCCGCCCATAATCACACAGCGGCTCACATTCTGCGCAATCTCCGGCGCTTTACTCACCGCCAGCGCCACATTCGTCAGCGGCCCCAGCGTCACCAGCACGATACCGGGATTCGCCCGAATCGTATCAATCAGCGCATCGACAGCATGACCCGTTTGCGGCGCATTTTTCGGCAGCGGATAGCCTTGATCGCCCAATCCATCCTTGCCGTGATACCAATCCGCGTGCGAAGTCGGGCGCAGAAGTGGTTGTGCAGCACCTTTGTAGACCGGCACATTTTTGCCGCACAATTCGACGGTGTACAGCGCGTTCTGCACCGCCTGCTCGACACTCACGTTCCCGGAAACTACGGTGATAGCCTTCACATCCACATCCGACCAGCGCAGCGCCATAATCAGCGCGACAGCATCATCGGAAGCCGTATCAGTATCAATAATAAACGAGCGAGTCATACATGGCTCCTGCGAGTAAACGGATAGCAAAATCAGCTTGTGTGGAGAGATTATCGTAGAGCGTGCAAGTTATCAATGAACCCGCAAATATGAGCAAACCCTAACCATCAATTGTCATTTTGATGAACCAGCGTTATAGTTTGATTAGATAGTTAGTGAATTGGATGTATTTCATCTATGAGTAGTCACCTAGCCTAGCCCCCCGCGATTAACAGCCTCCCCTGACATGGGTGGCGGTCTTTCGATTGCGGAGGGCAGCTACCACATATCGTCAGAAGGGCGGCACACGATGCAGTTTCCTCGTCGCAAATTTCATTTCGTCACCAGTCAGCCGACCAGTGGTTCCTTGTTGAGCATGACGGACATCGTTATCTTGCTCGCAGTAGGCGTTATCATCTACCTGGGTGTTCGCCTTGCGATAGCTTCTCCGCAAGCGCTCAGCGGCCCACAGATTGATCTGTCACCACGAGCCTTACCGTATTACACCTTGCTCTCCGTAGGACGTATGTTGGCGGCCTACTTACTTTCCCTGACTTTCTCGCTCCTCTATGGCTACTTTGCGGCTACCAATGCTTCAGCCGCTCGAATCATGCTGCCCATTCTGGATATTCTGCAATCGGTACCGATTCTATCGTTTCTGCCGATTGTCTTGCTGGGATTGACGGCTGTTCTGCCGCCTGGTGTCGGTGTCGAGATGGCAGCCGTCATTCTCATTTTTACCAGTCAAGCCTGGAATCTCACCTTCAGTTTTTACCAGTCGATGAAAACCCTGCCTGTTGAACTGCGCGAAGCCTCGTCGGTATTCCGCTTCAACTGGTGGTGGCGCTTCCGGCGCATGGAACTTCCCTTTGCCACCATTGGCCTGTTGTGGAACAGCGTGATGTCGTGGGCAGGCGGTTGGTTCTTTCTCATCGCCGCCGAAACTTTCACAGTGGGCGACAAGGATTTTCGTCTGCCCGGTCTGGGTTCGTATCTGCAACGTGCCGCCAGTGAGAATAACAGCACTGCATTAATGTGGGGCATCGTGACCTTGATTGTAGTCGTTGTCCTGCTGGATCAACTGGTATGGCGACCTCTCCTGGCATGGGCAGACCGCTTCAAGGTAGAGATGGTCGAAAACGACAACCCGCCCACCTCGTGGTTTCTGGATGTACTGCACCGTTCACACTTAGCCGATTTTATTCTCCATCGCCTCGTCTATCGGCTGGTGACAGCAGTCGACAACCGGCTGGGCGGTGCGCTCAAATCCGGCGATGTTGAAATCGAAAAACCTGCTTTGCCCTTGCGACTCTGGTTGTGGCGCGGACTGTTGCTGGTTTTCAGTCTGATACTGATTATCGGCATTTTCCGGCTGGGGCAGCTCCTTATCACGATCCCCCTCAACGACTATGGGCGCATCGTCGCCGGCACACTGGCAACTGCCCTGCGAGTCGCTATTTCGCTGGCTTTAGCGCTGGCATGGACAGTGCCGCTGGGCGTAGCGATTGGTTCCAATCCGCGACTGGCAACCTTTTTGCAGCCTGTCGTTCAGGTAGCAGCCTCAATTCCAGCAACGGCGCTGTTCCCAATCATGCTGCTGGCGCTGGTAACATTGCCCGGCGGACTGAATATCGCGGCAGTGCTGCTTATGCTGCTGGGAACGCAGTGGTATGTACTGTTCAACGTCATCGCTGGCACAACCGCTATTCCGGCAGATTTGCGTTACACCACTGATCTACTGCGCTTCAGCCGGGTCGAACGCTGGCGTAAATTGATTTTGCCTGCGCTTTTTCCTTATCTGGTGACGGGCTTGATTACCGCAGGCGGTGGCGCATGGAACGCCAGCATCGTCGCGGAATACACCACCTTTGGGAATAAAACCTATCAGGTCATCGGGTTGGGATCGCTGATTAGTGAAGCCACCGCCAATGGCAACTTCGCGCTGCTGGCGGCCTCCACAGTGACCATGATTGCCGTCGTTGTTTGCCTGAATCGTTTTTTCTGGCGGCGACTGTACCGTCTCGCTGAAGAACAGTATCGAATGGAGTAAGCCTCATGATGACTTTAAATGGACACAAGACAACCGGAGCCGAATTGGTTTCCCTCAAGAATGTCGGCAAAAGTTTCGGGCGCGATAAAAAGCAAGTCGAAGCATTGCAAGGCATCAATCTGAGCATTCTGGAAGGCGAATTTGTGGCGCTGCTGGGTGCATCTGGCTGCGGAAAATCGACCTTGCTGCGTATCATTGCCGGACTGACCAATACCACCGTTGGCGAGATGCTCTATCGTGGCAAACCGCTGCGCGGTGTTAATCCGCATACGACCATTGTTTTCCAATCCTTCGCGCTCTATCCCTGGCTGACGGTGCAGGAAAATGTCGAAGCCGCCTTGCAACCGCTTGGTGTACCGCCGAAAGAGCGTACAGAGAAATCATTACGCCTGCTGGATCGCGTCGGGCTGCATGGTTTCGAGACAGCCTATCCCCGTGAGCTATCCGGCGGGATGCGCCAGAAAGTAGGCTTTGCACGGGCGATGGCTGTCGAACCGGAACTGCTGTGTCTGGATGAGCCGTTCTCCGCTTTGGATGTGCTGTCTGCCGAAAGTCTCCGCGGGGAACTGATGGAATTGTGGTTAACCGGCAATATTCCTACCAAAGCTATTCTGATGGTCAGCCACAATATCGAAGAAGCGGTTTCGATGGCAGATCGGCTGGTGGTCATGGATAAGGGGCCAGGGCATATTGTGGAACAAATTCCTGTGCCGCTGCCGCATCCACGCCATAAGAAAGACCGCGCTTTCTTGAATTTAGTCGATCAGGTCTATGCCCTCATTACCGGCAAAACACAGGACGAAGCGACTGAGTTGGGCAGCGGACGCGGTGAACCGGGCAATATGCGCGCACTGCCTCATGTCCCTATCAGCCGGGTTTCTGGCTTGCTGGAACAAGTCCATTCCGACGGCGGACGAGTAGATATCTATCAGCTTGCCCCCATTATTGGCCTGCCGCTGGACGAACTGCTGCCGATTGTGGAAGCTGTCGAACTCCTCGGTTTCGCCACCTTAGACGCAGGTGATTTGACTCTGACACAGTTGGGCAAACGCTTTGCGGAAGCGGATATTCAGGAGCGCAAAGACATTTTCGCGGAGCAAATCCGCCGTATCCCGGTCATTCACTGGATGGAACAAATGCTGATCGTCGCCAAAGACCAGCAGCTTGATAAAGATGTCTTTCTCACGGCGCTGGCCTTGGACTTCAACCCCATAGAAGCACCTAATCAGTTGGATACCGCTATCAGTTGGGGGCGCTATGCCGAACTCTTTAGCTTTGATGACGACAGCGATAATATCTTTTTGGGCGACGAGATGAAGCAGAAAACACAGGAAATGTCTGCTGTGCCCGAAAATGAAGAGTGAGACTATTTCATACAACGGTCACATCCAGCGCGTGCAGTGCCAGCAGCAGATATTCGAAGCGCTCATCTTTGTGCTGTTCCAACTGATGCACACATTCATTCAGGATAGCGCGGCAGCTCAGGTTATGCAGATCGGGCGGCAGCATTCCCACCAGTTCAATTAGGGAGATGATGCCCCCGGTGAAATCGTCTTTAGCAAAGGCATCGGCGCACTCGCTAATCAGCTTGTTCACCTCAGGGTCTTCGCTGCCTAACCGGCGCTTGAAAACCATAATCGATTGCGAGGCCGCCGTCCCTTTGTCGCCGCGCATACTCCGCAGTAATCGGATGAAATGATGCTCATGCCCGATCATGCGCCCCAATGCCAGTGCCAGTTCCAGCCGCGCCCCTTCGTTCTCAGTCGTCGCCAGAATTTCAAAGATCGTCGGCATGGCTGCGTCATATCCCAGATTACCGAGTGCGCTGGAAAATGCGATCAGCAGACCCTTATCCGTTTCCGTCTTCAACCGCTCCAGCAGCATCGGCGCGATGGATGTATCGCCTAACGTACCCAGCGCCCGTGCGCAGTGCGCCTGGATCGAACGGTACTGCGAATCCATCCCATGCCGCAGCGTAATCACCGCCTCATTATCCCCGATACGTCCCAATGCCCATGCCGCGATCACACTCAGCGAAAGTTCAGTTCCGTCCAGAATATCGCACAGCGCTTTCACCAGACGCGGGTCGGATTCCATCCGCGCAATCGAGATAATCGACTCAAAGCGCACATTGAAGCGCGGGTCTTTCAACGCTTCCAATAATTCATCCACCGTCAGCGGACTTTTCGTGCGTCCCATCCGTTCGGTCATCTCAATCGTTTCGCGTTCATCGCGGGCACGGTAGTAACGGAACACCGATTCCAGCGCCGTGACCGGATTGCCATGTATGAACAGGCCGACGAATTGGCTGACGCTTACCGGACTGTCGGCCTGAACACGGCTGAACAGAACGATGCTGATGGCCGTCAGCACTGCCCCGAAAATAAACAGCGGGAAAAAGGGATCAATCGTGAAAATCAGGAATTGCCCGGTGAGATGCTGCGTCAGGTCGAGCGCACCGCCGCCCAACACCTGACTCAATCCGCCGATCAGGCCAATCGAGGCATAATACACTGCCATGTATTCCGCGCTTTTTTCAGTTGGGACGACCTTCACATACAGCAGCCGCGCTGAACCAATCGCCCAGGCCACATCCGCCGCGCCATTGATGAAATAAATCACCAGCGCGACAGGCAGACTGAGCGCCGAATTACGCGGCATCAGGATATAGGCCAGCGGCAGTATGATTTTGATATACAAACCGGAGAGCATGACGGGCTTGCTGCCGTAACGATCCGCCGCCCAGCCCACCAGCAGATTCGCCGCCAGCCCACCCAGCAGCGCCCCGATTTGCAGCAGCACGTTGTTGCTGTCACTCAGACCAATCTGCTGCTCGATATACAGCGGCAGGAATGACCCCATCGGTGTTGTGCCGATAATCAGCACGGCTAACCCCGTCATGTACAGCACGAAATTCTTATCGCGCAGCACCCGCGCCAGATTCCGGTACGAGACTTTGCTGGCATTCTCGCCGCGTTTGGGTGCGCCGCCCGGAATGTGCGTCGATGACCAGACCGCCGCCGCGCCGAAAACCAGCCCAATGGCGAACAGCAGCATGAAGCGATC
>JBGAGR010000260.1:0-10923 GCA_044226645.1 Aggregatilineales bacterium | reverse complement strand
GCCTGTTCCGCTTCGATGAAACCGCGCGAACCTGCGAATTAGGTATTGGCATTGGTGACAAAGCGTATCAGGGACGCGGCTATGGGCGGGAAGCCATTACGCTTCTGCTGGATTATGCCTTCCGGCTGCGCAATTTCCGCAAAGTGTGGCTGCGCGTGAATGGCAATAACGAACGTGCGATTCGTGCCTATAAAGCCTGTGGATTCGTCGAAGAAGGCCGTCAACGTGCGCAGGTGTGGAGCAACGGACAGTACATCGATCTGGTCTACATGGGTATCCTGCGCGACGAACGCTGATTAAGCCTTGTCGTAGGCTTGACGCAGCCAGTTCAGCACTTCAGCATCAATTTCCTTCGGACTGGCGATGCGTACCCGGTGCGTGACCATGCTGTTCCATGTTCCAGCTTCCTCAAAACGACCCTGCGCGGCTTCACCCTTGCGCTTGATGCCGATGTCCATACGATCTCCCGTAATATAGATCACACCGAACTTTCTCTTGCCTTTAAGCAGGCTGACATAGCTGTCGGTTGCGGCGACGGCAACATCATCGCCAAATTGCCTGAGTTTCGCCAGTAAATCATCATAGGATGCACGCCAGGTCGATTTGTTCCCGGCAAAGAGCTTGTCGATACGGTCATCGACGGCAGCGCGGGGTGTATTGACCTGCTTTAGCACATTGACGATTGCCATCGCGTGCCCGTGACCGAGATCGAAATCTTCTTTCAGCCACGCGACGATCTCTCCGGCTTTCGTGCCCGGTTTCAGGAAACCTTTTTCTTCCGCCAGCTTGATGAAATCATCGGGCGTTTTGCCTGTTTTGGCTTTGATTGTGTCCAGATACGCTTGAAATGACATGCTTCGCTACCTCATTACAATGAATTTTCTACCGCTATATTGTACCCTGTATCGACTGAGGAACTGCTTCGCCGTTAGTCACCATACCCCCTATAACTTCTCCGACCAAATCGACAATTCCGCTCAGTGCTGCTACCTGATCTTCGTCCAGATGGGACAGACCGGGAAATTCGGCGCACAGACCTACATATTCACCATCTTCTTCTGACCAGATAACCCGATAGGTGTAGTGTTTATGATTCAGCATCTGATAAGTCTTTGCTATCTTACGCCCGCCGATTTTGAACTCAGGCTATAATAGGGCGAAACCTTCATAGGATTGAAGGTGGATTGATTTACAGTAAGGGTTTCTGGTACTTTTGGAATTATGCGCGACAAACGACCTGTTGATGAACTGAGTGTAGAAGAACTCGAACGTATTCTGGCGATTAAGAAACGTCAGGATCGTCAGCAAAAACTTGAGCGAATGCAGCGTTCCGGGCGAATCGTTGCGTCGGAGCCAGCGGTTACGCCCTCTGCTGCCCCGACAGCTAATGGTGTGCTGCCGCCGGAACTTGAGAAGCTGGTGAATCCCTCAACGCCTGCCGCTGCGCCTGCTGCCCCGGCTGCTCCACCGCCGATTGTGCTGCGGGAGCCTTCGCCCCGTTTCGAAGAGGATGGCGGGAACTTCGCCCCGAAAGACCCGGAAAAAAGCCGTTTCTGGCGCACTTTTTTCAATCAGGCATTATTCCTGGTCGAAGCGCTGGCGGTGGTCGGGCTGATGTATCTAGGCTACCAGATGGTGACGGCGACCAATACGCTGCAAACCGAGACGAATAATGCCCAGCGGTTAGCGGATGAGCAGCGCAAAGCTGGTCTGCCCACCCTCGCGCCAACGCCGCAAATTCGGCTGGCGGAAGTGGTGCTGCCGGGTGGTCATATTCTGACCGATTCGGGCGAAGCACAGTTTAACTTCAATGAAGTGCCGGAAGCGCTACGTTCACAGGTGGCTGCGGAGATTTTCCAGCCCATCAGCAGTCGTCCGCCAAAAACGCCGGAAACTGCGCTGGTGTTGAGCATTCCTAAACTGAATGTGAACCAAACGATTGTGCAAGGCATCGACTGGGAAGCGCTCAAATTGGGCATCGGTCAACTGCTCAATGGCGCGAAACCAGCCGATGACAACGGGAATGTGGTGCTGGCGGGGCATGATGATATTTACGGCGAATACTTCCGTTATCTTGACCAGCTTCAAGCGGGCGATCAATTCTTTATCCGTACCGAGACACAGGTCTTTACCTATCAGGTTACTCATATTGATATTGTCGAACCGTCGGATGTTTCAGTGATGGATGCACGTGGTGGCGCAACCGCTACCCTGATTTCCTGCTACCCGTATCAGGTCAATGACAAGCGTATTGTGGTCTTTGCCGAGCGGGTAAACACCGGATAAAGCGAACTACACTGAGAGGGAAATATGTCAACGGCTGAATCGGTCAGCCTGCTCTGGCCGCGCGGAGAGTCGACCAGCATAAACCGCCAATGGCAAAACAGCGCTGTCAATGATCTCGGTCTGGAAAATGTCGTCAGAGCGCTGGATGTCGATGGCAAGCATGAAAAAGCCATCAAAGCAGTGATTTTAAGTCCATGTACCGATGCTGAGACGATCTATTATCGGCAGGAAATCATTGAAGACCTGCTGTCCATCCCTGAACTGCTCCAGCAGTTGATGGATTTGCTGCCCCTGATGAGCGACCTGACCTATTACGCCAGCATGGCGGATATGGAAGCGCTGCCGTTCCAGAAAACCATCGGGCGGCTGAACGAACTGGAACTTTACGCAAAAATCGTCAGGGCGCTCAGTTCTCTTTTGAGCCTCCCGGATAACAGACTGCGCTCAAGCGGTCTTCGCACCTTACGGGACATGATATTCCGCCGTTTACAGGAACCCATTTTTAAGAAGATCGAACAGGAACTCCCCGACATCACTTCCAAACTGGGGAAATTGCAGAGTGTCACACTCGGCATCAACCTCGATCATAATCTTAAACCGATTGAGGCGACGATTCTCTCGGTGAATACGGAGCCATTTCGTGGGGTGTCGTTCCTCAAAAATCTGCTCGGTGATCTTGCCGGATTTCAGGGCATTACGCCGCTGCAAAGTGTGCCCATGAAGCCCATGACCACCTTGGATGGCAGGCTTGTATCGAGTCACCAGCGCAGTGATCCGCTGCTGACACCATTGTTCAAAGACCTTGATCGCGTGATTAACGATACGATGCGCCCGATTGCCGCCGCCCTGCGCGAATTTATACAGGTGAACACGCAGTTTCTGGCGGTTTTAGAGCCGGAAATCGTGTTTTATCTGGGGGCTGTTCGCCTGATTAATGACCTCACCGCGCATGGTTTGCCGATGTGCCGCGCGGAAGTGAGCGACATGGATGCCTGTATCTGTGTCGTTCGTGATTGTTATAACCTGAATCTGGCACTGCGCCAGATGTTTCGCCAGCCAGACGCGAATCTCGCCAGTGAGATTGTCGGCAACGATGTTGAGTTTGGGGACAATGGGCGCATTCTGATTATCACCGGGCCGAACCAGGGAGGCAAGACGACTTATATTCAAGCGCTGGCGCTGGCGCAGGTCTTATTTCAGGCGGGTTTATATGTGCCGGGGAGCAGTGCCTGTATCAGCCCGGTGGATGCGATTTACACCCATTTCCCGGTAGAAGAAAAGCCGAACACCGAAGCCGGACGTTTTGGCGAAGAAGCGCAGCGTTTAAGCGAGATTTTTGCACAGGCCACGCGCCACAGCCTGATTCTCCTGAACGAGTCACTTGCCAGTACGGCATCCGGCGAGAGCTTATATCTGGCGCGGGATATTGTGCGCTGCTTCCGCTTGCTGGGTGCGCGTGTCGCTTATACTACCCATATGCACGAATTAGCCGCTAGCGCCGACGAAATCAACAGCACAACTCAGGGAAATAGTAAGGTGATAAGTCTGGTGGCTACCGCGCAGACTCATGCATCGGAAGGCGGCAGCAGCGAGGTTACGCGCACCTATAAGATCATCGCCAGCCCACCGATGGGGCGCAGTTATGCGCAGGAATTAGCGGCGCAGTACGGCATCAGCTTTGACAGGATCATGGAAACGCTGAGCGCCCGTCAGGCCATTGATGCGGATATGGCTCATCAGGCGATGGCTTGAGCGGCTGATATTTAGCGACAAATTCCAGAGGGCGTTTCGTCCCATAGGGAGGCTGTGCACCGAAACGCCCCTACAGCACAATTGTGTCTTAGAACCTGTTTGAATATTCGCTTTCTGCTGGCGGGACGACACATAGGTCGTCCACTACACACGGGAGAAAACCGCTAATTTCCAAACAGGTTATTACGGTTGCAAGACAATCTTGCCCCGCACATGACGGCTCTCGCTCAAGGTATGCGCCTTTTGCACCTCTGTCAATGGAAACACATGGTCAACGGTGCATTTCAAATGTCCAGCTTCCATCAACGCCGCAATCTGGTTGAGATGCTCCTCGTCGGGGCGCACCAAAAAGCCTTCAGCGTGAATATGACGGGCGGCGGCTTCGTTAGCGTCCGGCGTTCCGGCGATGGTGATAAGACTACCGCCCTCTTTGACCACCTTGAACGAGCGTGCGATGATTTCTCCGCCAACACAGTCCAGCACCATATCGACAGGTTCAACGACATCTTCAAACGGAGCAGCGTTGTAATCGACTACTTCAGCCGCGCCGAGTCCGCGCACGTATTCAAAGTTGTGCGCCGATGCCGTGCCGATCACATACGCACCCTTCCACTTCGCTAACTGCACACCAAGATGTCCAACGCCGCCCGCCGCAGCATGAACCAGGATGCGCTGTCCCGGCTTAAGACTGCCGAATTCAAATAAGCCTTGCCACGCTGTAAGCGCCGCCAACGGAATCGCCGCTGCCTCAACATGATCGACATTATTCGGCTTCAGTGCGAGTTGAGTCTCTGGCGCGGTGATATATTCCGCATACGCCGAACCAATCTGCGGGAAACGGATCATCCCAAACACCGCGTCTCCGACCTTAAATTTACTCGCTGCTGACCCAACACTTTCGACCACGCCTGAAATATCCCAGCCGAGAATGAGCGGGAATGGATTATCGTTTCGCCCCGCCATTCCCCGCCCTAGACGTGTTTTCCAGTCAACAGGGTTAATCCCTGCTGCGTGGACTTTGACCAACACCTCGCCCGAAGCGGGTTCGGGACGCGGCGCATCTTCGTATTGCAGCACTTCAACACCGCCAAATTGATGCTGGCGAATCGCTTTCATCGTCGTCATGGGTTCTATCTCCTATAGCCAGTATGGTTCTCATTGTACGAGCATGGTACACTTTGCGGAAGTACGCACAAATTTGTGATGTAGTATCATTTTGTATACTATAGAGGAAATAATGACCAGCAAACGGCTGCGACGTTATGATGCCAATTTCAGGTGCAGTGTAGAGGTTACGCTGGATGTCATCAGCGGCAAATGGAAAGGTGTGATTTTATTTCATCTGCTGGAGAAAACGATGCGTTTCAATCAACTGCGCCGTTTACTGCCAGACGTGACACAGCGGATGTTGACTTTGCAACTGCGTGAACTTGAGGAAGATGATGTCGTGCAGCGGAAAATTTATCACGAAGTCCCGCCGCACGTTGAATATTCGCTGACCGAATTTGGACGCACGCTAGAGCCGATTTTGCTGCTCATGCGCGATTGGGGCGACGAATACACCGCGAAAGTTCAAGAACAACGTACTACCGCACACGCCGCCCAACTTGAACCACAGACAGAAGAAACTTTGTAGGGGCACGATGTGTCATGCCCTATTCCCTCACAACACGTTTGATTGACTATCGGGAATATTTCCTAATTTCCAAACAGGTTCTTATCCACCCATGCTGATGGTATCGACCACGTTGAATTTAACTTCGAAAAGTTTAGGCCAATCCTTGCCGGTGATGTAAAAAGTCTCGCTGTCGGGGTTATAGGCGATACCGTTCAAGACCGCGCCATTGCTCAATTGGCTGCGTTCCTCAGTCGTGAGCAGATCGCTGGCATCGATGATTCCAGTAATCTCGCCGGAGGCCGCATCAATACGCAGAATAAAATTGGTCAGCCAGACATTGGCGTAGATCGAATCGCCTACACATTCCAGCTCATTGACCTGACTGAAAATCGAGCTGAGGGGTACACCGCTGGATGTATTGACCTGCGCGAGCGTATAGCCCTGAAACTTCAGTTGGATGCGGCGTGTCACCTCAAAAGTCTGCGGGTCGCGTGTGACCAGTGTGTCGCTGCCGTTGCTCATCCAGATTTGTTCGCCGTCGTAACATAAGCCCCACCCTTCGCCCTGATAGGTCAGTTCTCCGGTTTTCTTGAAGGTGTCGAGGTCGTAGATGAAGGCCTGCTGTTCTTTCCACGTCAGTTGAATCAAATGGTCATCGACCAGCGCCAATCCTTCACCGAAATTTTCCGGCGCATTCGGTTCTTTTTGCAGGACTTTACCCGTTTCTAACTCAACTTTGCGGATGTCAGACTGTCCGTATTCCCCGGTGCTTTCGTAGAGAAAGCCGTCATGCAGCAGCAAGCCTTCGGTATAAGCGGTGGTATCGTGCGGATAGGTGTTCAGCACATCCGGCTGCATGACATCAATAGGGATGAGTGCCGCAGCAGTGGCTTCGGGTGTCGCCTCCGCTGTTGATTCGGGTGTGGCTTCGGGCGTGACATCCGGCGCAGGCGTTTGGGCAAAAGCCGTATGTGCCAGCAGGGCGAGGGTCAGCAGGAATGTGAGGGTAACGATAAGACGACGCATATTATTTTCGTGCTCCAAAAGCGGCAAAACAGGTATTTTTGTGCAGGATGTCGGTTTGGCGGAATCCCACCGCGCCTAAGGTGTCTAGCTGGAACATGAGGGGACGGGGTGTATCTTCCATCTCGATCCAGCCGAAAACCTCGTCACGATAGGCTTCACCCTTAAGCTGTACCAGATAATTTGCATAGCGCTCGGTGATGTCTGCGTCAATTTCCGGCATGGTCTGCTGGACAATATCATAAATCCAGAGTGTTCCGCCGGGACGCAGTGCCTGATACAGCTTGCGGAAAACGGCTGTCCATTCGTCATCGCCGCGCAGATGATGCAGCACAGCCGCTGCCAGAATCACATCATAAGTTTCTGTGCCGATGTCCACTTCACGAATATCGCCCTGAAGCAGATGGATGCTGCCCTGCGAAATTTTTGCGATACGATCACGGGCGCGTTCGAGCATGGGCTGGCTCAGGTCGAGCAGGGTCACATCGCGATTTGGCAGATTGTGTAAGACGCGCAATGTGTAATTTCCCGCGCCGCAGCCAATATCGAGCAGGGAACGGGCGCTGGGATTAGTGGCTGCGGCTGCCGCGGCGATGAGTTCCAGACTCAAGGCGGAATCGACCTGAGCGACATTGCCCGTTTCCAGATTAGAGAACCGCTCGACACTGTTATCGAAGCGTTCACGAATTTGATCGACTGTCGATTTTGTCATTCGTTTTCTTTCCAATAAAACAGACACCGTTGCAGCCGCCTGCGGGTTACGCAGCCGTACAACGGCATCATTATATTCATTCATCATCCGCTGTCGTGAAACTGTGCCTATCCCTCAAGTTATGGGCATCAGTCTGCGGCAAACGCGATGCTATTGTATCACAAGGGGGAGGATAATCTGAAAGGTGCTGCCGGAGCCGAGATGGGTTTCGACATCAATCGTGCCGCTGTGCGCTTCGATGATCTTCTTAGCGAGCGAGAGTCCCAGCCCTGCGCCAATATCCTGATGCTGGCGGCGGGATTTGTCACCGCGATAAAAACGCTGGAAGATATGCGGTAAATCTTCCGGGCTGATGCCGGGGCCGTTGTCCTGCACTTCGATAATGCCAACCTGATGAATCTGGCGGGTTTGAACGATGATTTTGCCACCTTCAGGGGTATATTGCAGCGCGTTATCCAGCAGTAAGCGGATAGCCCGTTTGATCTCGTCCATGTCTCCCTGTACAGGGGGCAAATTGCCTCCAGAACGAAATTGCAGGAGTTGGTGCTTTTCGTGCGCCCTCGGTTGGCAGGTTTCGGTCACATCACGCGCAATCTGATTAATATCCAACTGTATCAGGTCGAAGAACGTATCCGGGTCGTCCAGCCGTGCCATGAGCAGCAGCGATTCCAACACCGTATTGAGATGCACCGCCTGAGCCTGAAGTGAATCGAGGTGGCGGGCGACACTGGGCGAATCTGGTACGGTCTTGCGCAGCAGATAAAGACTGGTATTGATGGTCGCCAGCGGCGTGCGCAAATCGTGCGAGGCATCGCTGATAAACTGGCGCAAAATCTGGGAGCGCTCCCGTTCCGCCACATATTTCAGCCGTTCCTGCTCAGCTCGCTTTTGTTCGGTGATGTCATGGAAAGCCAGCACCTGCACATTACGACCCCGATAGTTGATGTTTTTGCGATACATCTCGATACGGAACTGCGAACCGTCCTTGCGGATCGCCATCATCTCAAAGCGGGTGCTGTCCACAATGGGTGAGGCTTGTGATTCGGATACCGGCATAAAGAACTGGTGAAAGGGTTTGTTCTGTGCTTCTGTCCGTGTGTAACCCAGTGTCTGGAGAAATCCGCCGTTGGCATCAACAATAAGACCATTATCATGTACGACGATGCCGACAAAACCGGCTTCGAACAGGCTGCGATAGCGTTCTTCGCTTTCCATCAAATCATGCGACTGCGCCTCGATCTGGTGGTTGTAGCGTTCGGTGAGGAAGCCGGATAGAGTGAGCAGTAGTGCAAAGACGAACAGATAATTGAAGGGAAAGTGATTGTCCGCCAGTGGAACATAGGGCAGGAACGCCAGAATCAGATTGATCGTCAGTATATCCGCCAGAAGCACCACGATGGTGGTACGCATGGGCAGCAGGAAGCTGGAAAAAAAGGCCACCGGGACAAGCCATACAATGGCAGTGACCATTGCCAGAGGATCGTAAGTCGCGCTGATGACTCCCTGCACAATGATGATGACCGAGAGGGAGATAATCGCCAGCAGACTGCCAGTTCGGTAGTAGCGTGTTCGGCTAAAGATATAGCACAGAGCGACCACCGCGAAGACGATGGAGGTTACAGCAGCAGTAAACGCATCTTCCGGTTCGCGGCTGAAGAGCCGATAGAGTTTATAAGCTGGCAGCAGTAGGGATGCTGTCAGCATGATATAGGCGATTAAGCGGGCACGGTGTTTATCCAGCGGGTTTTCCAATGTGCTGGATGGTTCCGTTATCTGCTGCCACCTCCTTAAAAGTGAGTCTTGGATGTGAGGCCAGAGCGATGCGTTCATTGAAATTCGGACACTTAGAGTCTATACATGATGTTCAATATCTTAATGATACGTCTGCAATATCCCGTAATACATGGGACTTAATCCCAAAAATGACCTGCAAATGTAAATTTTTACTTACGCCAATCCGGAGGGTGTTTTTGGAAGCGCCAGGCGAGACCGACGGGGTATCCAATCATTTTGGCGACATCCCCCACGAGACGAATCAATGGGATGTAGAGGATTATTACCGCGACATTATTTAACGAATTTAGTAAAAGTGCGTTTTCCGGACGGCTCGCCAGAATGCGCAGACGATGATAGGGCTGGTAGAGATAATAGACTGCACCCGGTATGAACAGCAGCCAGAATAGCGGATGCAGCGCGGCTCCCGCCAGAATAATCAGCGGCGCGGCGACTACATAGGTCATGTAGCGGATGACATGACGCTTGAAAAACAAATTGGCTTTGCCATCACCACGTGCATACAGGTAATACTGCTTGAAAAATGAGCGAAATGAGCCGCGCGGGCGAAAATCCACCAGCGCATCCGGGACGAAGGCGAACGGTGGTAGGGACACGATATATCGTGTCCCTACGGACTGGCGACTCAGATGTGCTTTCATGCGCAGGTCGAAAATCAAGTCCTCGCAGTAATCCAGCCATTCAGGATAGCCGCCAACCGCTTCCCAGGCGCTTTTGCGGAAAGCCACACTGCGGCTGCTGGGGAGAAATGTGGCGGGATTAATTTCCTCGGCAATAGGTAAAACCGTCGCGCTCATCGCCAATTCGAATGGTGTGACGGCATCTGCGCGGAAAAAGCCGCCTGATACGCCCAGATTTGGATTGGCCAGCAGCGGCGCGGTGATTTTTTCCAGCCAGTCCGGCGCGACTTCTACTCCGGCATCGGTCACAGCAATGATGTCACCAGAAGCGGCAGCAATGGCACGGTTGCGTCCGGCGCTGATATTGCAGCCCGGTTCGATCAATACCCGCAGCGGCAGACGATCCGCATAACTTTGCATGATGCTGACGGTAGCGTCGCGGCTGCCTCCATCCACAATGACGACTTCATCCGGTGGGCGGGTTTGGGCGAGAAGCGAACGCATCAGTCGATGGATGCTCTCCCCTTCGTTGAGTACAGTGGCAATCAGTGAAATCATAGTTTGAGTCTAAAGTTTAAGGCTTATGTTCAGACGCAGCGAATTGTAGGGACGCGATACATCGCGTCCGCATACTTTCAACTTGGGGTTTATCCCGGACGCAGCCGCCAGCGGATTGGCCCCCAGTTCAGATACAGAATCGAATCGGAATAATCGCCGCCGCCGACGGTGATGGCAGTTCGGTCAGGCCATGTTGAGGCGCTGCCCTGTGCCAGATAAGCGATTTGCTTAGCATCCGGCGAAATTGTCCCGGACGTGAACAACTGCGACAGGTAATCCAGCGTGGCGATGTGATCGGCTGAGGCGGAATTTGGCGACCACAATTCAAATTTTTTGTCAGCGTTCAATTGAAAATAGAGACTCGCGCCTGTATCCGCCAGCGGACTGTAAATTTCTGGAAGTACGACCATCGGCGCAGTTTGACCGGTTGTGGGGTCAATCAGCAGCCAGCTTCCATCGCTATACAGCACAGCGATTTTCTCAATTTCGCCGTCGCTGATCCAGACATGTCCATAGCTGAAACCGTCGTGGGCATCACCCAGAATGGTACGGGAGAGCAG
>JBGAGR010000259.1:0-10799 GCA_044226645.1 Aggregatilineales bacterium | reverse complement strand
CATCCACCGCCTGCTGAAAGAACGAGTCTACGTCATCAACTTCCAGCAGAATCATGACCGGAGTTCCGCCTACGGATTGGGGGCTGTAGGCATCACTCTGCGGATATTCGTCCGCGATCATAAGGCGTGCGCCCCCGATATTGATTTCAGCGTGAGCGACTTTGCCGTCGTCGTCTGTCATGCGCATAACTTCAGCGGCTCCGAAAGCGCGTTTGTAAAATTCGATGGCCTCGGCTGCCGGGGAAACAGTCAGCATAGGGGTGGCAGTAGTCATAGGGGAATCTCCTTTTGGTAACGGACTCCCTTAAATTTAGCACGTAAGTTCTGTTTGTGTCAAATAGCGGATTCAGCCGGGTAAATCACCTTATGAGCGATAGGCGTTTCCAGAATAACCGAGGTAGTTGTGTGTCCGTAGGGTACCAGGCTTTCGAGCAGTTGATTTAAATGTTGAATCGAGGGTACAGCGGCCTTCAGAAAGAAGCAGGTATTCCCGGTGGTGGAATAGCATTCGATGATGGCAGGCATACTTTTCAGCACTTCCAAAACTTTCCGTGTATCGCACTTGAGCTGACCCATCTGGATAATCGCCGTCACAGCTACCCCCACCTTTTCCAGATCGAGGCTGATCCGGTAGCCGTTGATGATGCCCTCGTCCTCCATTTTCTGGATGCGCTGTGCTACAGCCGGGGCGGTCAGGCCAACGATTTTGCCGATTTCGGCGTAGGTGCTGCGGGCGTTTTGCTGGAGTTCACGCAATATTTTCCAGTTCACACTGTCCACGTTTGGATTCAAAAGCCAACCCTCCTCAACACAATACACATCATGGGTCGAAAGGAAAAGTGCTTAACAGAACTAATTTACCGTTTTTGCCCTTCCGCGTAAAATCAGGGGATAGTTTTTAGTGTTTAGTGATTAGTTTTTAGTCAATACAACAAAATCGGGAAACCGCATTTTGTAGGGACACGATAGTGCGAAGCCTCCCTGCGGGACATCGTGTTCGCTTTACAACCTTTACCTAAGGAGCATACTTTATGTCAGGGAACGCTTATCATCTGGCACAAATCAACATTGCGCGCATGGCAGGGTCAATCGACAGCCCGATCATGGCGGAATTTGTGGCGAATCTGGACAGCATCAATGCGCTGGCGGAATCCAGCCCCGGCTTTGTCTGGCGGTTGGTCGGCGCGGGTAACGATGCCACCAGCCTGCGTCCTTACGACGATGACATGATTATCGTGAATATGTCAGTCTGGAAAACCGTCGAGGATTTACAGCAGTATGTCTACCACAGCGCCCACACCGGCTTTATCCGCAAGCGCAAGGAGTGGTTCATTCCTATGAAGCAGGCTTTTATGGGCATGTGGTGGATTCCGGCAGGCCATATTCCCACAGTGGAGGAAGCCAAAGAGCATCTGGAACATTTACGGGCGCATGGCGAAACCGAATACACCTTCACCTTCTTAAAGGTCTTTCCCCCACCGGGGTAATAACTTCGCGCTCAAAGGAATGCCCGGTCAATGCCGGGTGTTTTCATTATAATAGGCGCCCATACGACTGCTTATGAGACCTGTTTATCATGTCGATTTTCAATGACACGGCTTTTCAATTCGACCCGCGTACACCGATTTATCAGCAGATTTATGAGCATATGCGGGTGGCGATTTTGTCCGGTCAGTTGAAACGGGGGACAAAGATTCCCTCGACCCGCGCTTTAGCTGATGAACTCGGCATTTCGCGCAACACCGTTCTGAATGCCTATGACCAGCTTTTTGCGGAAGGCTATCTGGAAAGCGCGGAAGGACGCGGCACATTTATCACGCGCGTTTTACCAGATGCTTATTTTTCGATACCGCAGCCGACTAAAAGCCGACCCCAGCAAGCGGCCTCACATCATCTATCCGAACGGGCACAGGCCGCTATGGAATCGCCGGGAATGCCAGTGCTGCGGGAAGGTCAGGGACGGCAGGCATTCCGGGCTGGTCTGCCCTCGCTGGATGATTTCCCTTTCGATCTCTGGGGAAAATTGGTCGCGCGTCATGCTCACCGCCTGAATCCCAACAATGTGCGTTATCAGGATTCGACTGGTTATCGTCCGCTGCGGGAAGCCATCGCCAATCATGTTATCGTGGCGCGGCAGGTTCACTGTACACCGGATCAGGTCATCATCGTATCTGGTTCGCAGGGCGGACTTGATCTGACGACGCGCGTGCTGCTCAACCCTGGCGAGACGGCCTGGATGGAAGACCCCGGTTATCTGGGAGCGCGGGGTGCATTAGTCGCAGCAGGGGCGCGGCTCGTCCCGCTTCCGGTGGATGAAGACGGCTTGCAGGTCGAAATCGGTATCCAACGTGCGCCGGATGCGCGGCTGGTTTATCTGACCCCCTCGCATCAATTCCCGCTCGGCGTGACCATGAGTTTATCGCGCCGTTTAGCCCTGCTGGAATGGGCGAAAACTGCTGGAGCCTATGTCATGGAAGACGACTACGACAGCGAATACCGTTTCGGAGGTCGTCCCCTGGCTTCCCTGCAAGGGCTGGATACGCACGAGCGTATCATCTACATCGGCACTTTCAGCAAGGTTATGTTCCCGGCGCTGCGGCTGGGTTATCTGATTGTGCCGCCGGGATTGGTAGATGCTTTTCTGGGGATGCGGCGTTTTGTCGATTATCACCCCTCGATTTTGGAACAGGCCGCGTTGGCGGATTTCATGAGCGAAGGCCATTTTACCCGTCACATCCGCCGGATGCGCACACTTTATGCCGAGCGTCGGGCGATTCTGCTGGATGCTGCCCGCGACTTGCCGCTCGACATTTATGCGCCGGAAGCCGGAATGCATGTCGTTGGATGGCTGCCGGAAGGTGTTGATGATCGGGCGGTTGCGGCTTTTGCTGCTGAACAGAATATCGAAGTCATGCCGATTTCTGCTTTTGCTATCGAACCCCTTAAAAGGGGCGGCCTCGTTCTCGGCTACGCCGGGATTGATGAAATGGCTATCCGCGAACGTATCCATCGGTTAGGCATCGTGCTGGCATCATTTCTCCGTGTGTGATTCATCCTCACTACACCCATTGTGTTTGTCCTGCGATTCTGGGGCAGTGGTTGGGTATAAAGATAGCCCTAATGGGTGGTTCCCTAACCCATCTTAAGCATCATCTCTCCACACGGCAAAAAACCTATACTGGCATTCAGTGTTGAATACCAAATGAGTGGAGAAAACAATTATGGATATGGCACAAATGGGTTGGCTGGCGTGGTTAATCGTCGGCGCAATTGCGGGTTGGTTAGCCAGTATCGTCATGAGTACAAACCGTGAACAGGGACTTCTGATGGACATCGTTGTCGGTATCGTCGGAGCCTTTATTGGCGGTTTTCTGTTCAATCTGATCGGCGCAGCCGGAACCACAGGCTTTAATCTGTGGAGTATCTTTGTCTCCTTTGTCGGAGCCGTCGTGCTGTTAGCGCTGATTCGTCTGTTCACCGGACGACGCACACTCTCGCGTTAAATCCCTGGGACATAGAGAGAAGTGCGGACAATCGGTTAACTGTCCGCATTTCCCCGTTTCAAGGACATGCGTGTTGAAAGGAGGTCGGCATGAACGACGTAGTAACCGTTAGCTTTGTACCAGAACAATTGGTTACGTGGATTCTGATCGGCATGATTGCCGGTGTGTTCGCTGGCTTGCTCATTCGTGGACGTGGACTTGGATTCACATCCAATGTTGTGGTAGGGATGTTAGGTGCCATTTTAGGTGGCCTGCTGTTTTCCGTCCTGCGTCTTCCCATACCCTTTGCTTCCAGCGGTGGAATTACGCTGGCCTGGTCGGACATATTCGTCGCGTTTATTGGCGCGGTTCTAATCCTGCTGGTCTTTGGCGGGTTTTATCACGGACGGCGGCTCGGATAAACCGAGTGCTGTCTCCCTTAACAGTCAAGAAGTTCAGTTTAGCGAAGTGAGATATAAGCAATGAGCAATGATCGCATCTATTACAGCCGCGATGCCGAAATTCACGCAGTACGTGAAATAACCAAAATGATGGGGTTGTGTCTGATGCTCGGCCTGGGAATGGGAGCCATTGTGGCCTTACTATTCTCGCCCAAGTCCGGTCAAAAAGTCCGCGAAGATTTGGGCAAGGCCGTCCAGCAGGGATTGAATAATGGCCGCGAAGCCCTTGAACCTGTGGTGAAACAGGTTGGTAAAGAAGTCAATGGCCTGCAAAAGACTGTCGAAGATCGTCTGAAATAATCAGGGTCGCCACGCAGGTGGTTTATCCTCAATGACATCCGTAACCACGAGATGATTATCGCTGCCATCGGCGTTCATCACATACAGATCGAACAAGCCGGTGGCATTTTTATTGATTCGGGTAAGTGCTTCGACTCTGCAATCGCCCCGCGCGCCACTGCATTCCTTGACAGAGTGCCCGAAAAGTTGTATACTATAAATTAGCATATTAATTTATCAAGTGCTGAATACCAACTAAAAACCTTTGCTGCTGCCCTCAGCTGTCCCAAATCCAGGTTTGATGATGCTCGTTGAGTCTCTGTTATCGTCTTAAACAAGACTCAAGCCTCTCCCGCTCACCAAATATAACCCTAGACCTCAATTCCACTGCACTGGATGAATATCGATGTCGCCCTAGTTGTAGCATCGTCAATCCAGTTGTATCTGCACCCCACCCACGCCTGATTTTGGAATGGTGCAGGGTCACGACGCAAAACCGTCAAAGACCCTGATTTTGCCTGTATGGAACAAATAAATGAAAGGCCAGGAAAGGACGACATATGGATCAAGAAAAAATTTATGCTCGACAGGACTGGACAGATGAAGCGCTGCTGAACGACGGCTTTGTCGCTTATCGCCCGGTTAAGCGCGTCGTCATGATGCGTATGATGCTGACCGAAAAAGCGCCGCTGCCGGATGAAGAAAATCCGGAAGAAATTATTCCTGCACCGCTCCGCTATTGGATAGCCTACCGCGCGGGTAATGATACAACGACGACTTCCGCTGAATACGACCCTCAGCCGATTGAGTCGCATATCTTCGCACAATCCTATCGCTATTGGGACGAACCGGATTGGCAGCCAACTGCGTCGGAAGGCCATTTACAGCGATTGGGCTGTCTGCCCTATTTCAAAACCACTCCTTTGTGGGCTAAGCAGCTTACGACTGAAACCTGGGTACAAGGCAAAGGGAAAACTAAACCTGTTCTGGCTCCAGTGGGGGCATGGTTGTGCGTTGATGTGGATGGTGAACCGACTACGGAAAGCGAAGATTGGTTCAATGCCCATTATTATTTGCCGAAGCAGAAGCGTTCCGCCCACGCCTGATCGGTGTTTAATCCAGTCTTTGTCAGTACATGTGAAGGAAAATCGTCATGGCTAATCAACCGGATTTCAGAGGATTTCTGGATAAAGTGAAACTGCAAATCTCAGACTTTCAGCGGGTCTTGTTCCCCTCCAAAAAGGCGACTCTCAGTTCAACCAAGCGAGCGAAGCAGTCCGAAACTGCCGATCAGTTTCCGGGGATGCTGTTGGAAATCGGCAGCGAACTGCTCATCACCAAAGAAATCGTGGAAATCTATCGGGGTTTATCGAATTCGCTGGGCAGGGTCGTCATCATTGACCAGCTTGCTACTCCGCCAGAGGAATCAATCAAGGCCAGTGCCTTCGGCATTCAGGTCTATGTCGATATGAAAAGCGCCCGGCACATGCGTGCGGCCTATTTAAGCCGTGAAGAAGCCCTGACATAGCTTCTGCTGCATATCTGCTCGATTATGAAGGAATGAAAACCATGCCAACGACTTCTACCTATCTACAAAAACACTTTACCCTGACCATTGAGGATGATCTGCCACAAGCACCGATTGAGATTGTAGGTGCTGGTCATTGGTTGATGTGCTGCCCGCTGTGCGGCTCCGTCCATCAGCTTCAGGGGGTTGATGAGAATGTCCCCTATACGCCCACCTGCCAGACTGTCCCAATTCTGTTCAAAGCCCAGCAGATTAGCTGGCAGAAGCTTTACCCGGATACAGCCAATTACACGCAGCTGCATTTGGTTAAACGGCCTGCTTAACCGACTTTCCCGCGTTATACTACGCTTACCGCTTATCAACAGGATGAATGAACATGGCATCCGATTCAGGTGAACGTGCAGGTTGGGAACTCATTTGGCGCAGCGGGAATATTCCGCCTCGTTACCAGAGCCTTGCTGAACCGAATCCGACGGTGATCGAATGGGCGGATACGCTCCCATCGGGTGCTTTTGTGCTGGATGTTGGCTGCGGTGTCGGGCGGCATGTGGTCTATCTCGGTGGGCGAGGATTTCGTGTCGCCGGAGTCGATATATCGCCCAGCGGCATCCGCATCACGCAGGAAGTTTGTGCAGAACGGAAAATTCCTGTTGACGCGCGAGTCTCCGATATGAACGCGCTTCCCTGGGCAGACAATACATTTGATGGCGCGCTCTCCACTTCGACCATTCACCATCATCTGAGGGTGGGGATTGTGGAAACTTTGGGTGAAATCAAGCGTGTGCTCAAACCGGGCGGTGTGCTTATGGCGGATTTCCTGCATACGGGCACCGCGAATTATCAACACACCCGTGAGCAAGCTGCTGCTGGGAAATTAACTGAAGTTGAGCCGAATACTTTTATCGACCAGAACCCGAACAGCGGCGAAATGGACGACGAATTTTTGCCGCATCATTTCTCTGACGAGGCCGATTTGCGGGATTTGCTGAGTCCCTTCGAAATCGTCAAATTGTTGGCTGATCTCCAGGATAGTAATCGCGGCATACGAGGTCGATGGGTCGTCTGGGTGCGTAAGCCGCTGTAAATTGCCCCCGCTTCGATTTACGATTTTGTGCGATCTACTTTATAGCAGGCGAGGATGTTGCCGGAGCCTTGCCATGTGCGTGAACTGAGCAGCTTGAGTGAGACAGGCGGGCGACCTGTGAACAGCGGCGTTCCTTCACCGGCGATCAGCGGGAAAATAATCAGGTGCAGTTCATCGACCAGATCATGCACCAGCAAATCGTTCCAGAGCATACGACTCAATAGGATCAGGATGTCTCTGCCGGGCTGCTGTTTGAGGGCGGCGATTTCCTCGTACAGATTTGCCCCTCGGACGATGCGCGTATTATGCTCCCAGGGCGCTAAATCTTCCTGCGTGATTTTGTCCGACACCACAATTTTATCGACAGCCTTTATCAGCCCCGCATATTCGCGCCGGATAGCGGTTCCGTCCGGGTTGTTGGGATAATTCACCCAATAATCCTTGTTGCCCATAAATGAAGTGCGACCACTCAGTACCAGCGTATCAGCCGCGCGCAGCCGTTCGGTAAAATACTGGTCGAGCGTTTCGTCACCCGCGTAGTCCGGGTGGAAATAATCAAACAGTGCGCCGAGGTTGCGGTCTTTCCCCTCGTAGTATCCGTCCAACGATGTCATGTTGCCGACAATAACTTTACGCAATTTCTCCCTCGCGCGATTTTCATCATGGGAAAAAGATGGGCGATAGGCGATGGCGGCGTTAGCGAATCCCATTTCATATCCCCAGTGCTGGTTCAAAAACCCAATTGCCATCTATGCCCACCGTTTAATGCAGTACTACCGTCTGGTAAAGTAGTCGCTTTAAAGCGCACAAATATTTGACTACTACAGGGGTAATGGTTGCAAAGTAAGTGGTACTACGAAAAACGAATAAATCAGGTTACGTTTTCGTAGGGGTAAGACATGTCTTGCCCGCTTATGAAATTATAGCACCGTCACCTACCATATGACCACCACTACAGGAGGGGATGAATGAGCGACTGGATTAGCCACATGACAGGTTCAGAAATCATCGAGCGCACGCGCAAAGATCGGGCAGCGTTCGCAGCATTATGGGACGGGCTGAGTGATGAGCAGATGACACAGCGTCCCGGCCCACAGTCGGACTGGTCGGTGAAAGATTTAATGGCGCACATCACTTTCTGGGAACGGCACATGTCGGCCAATGTGGGGCATTTGCTCAAGGGGGAACCGACACATAAGGTAGATGATCTCGATGCGATGAATGCGCAGGTTTTTGAGGACAATAAGAATCGGGCGTTGAGTGACGTACTGGCGGAATTTGAGACACAGCTTTCGATGCTGGAAGCCATGCTGATGGGCTTGAGCGAGGATGATATTAACAATCCTCACCGTTTTCCATCACGCGGGGGAACGGCTCTGCTCAACACGCTGATTGGGGATACGTTTGGGCATTACGCCGATCATCGCCCTGATCTGGAGCGCTATGTGAAGGGCTTGAAAGGATAGGCCATTAGCTTTTAGCCGTTAGCGATTAGCAAAGACAAAAGCTGATTGAGCAACATGTCGGGGAGATGATGTGCTCCCCGACCATGCTTCAGATCAGGCGAATATGCCTCGCGATTCCATCGTCGCCTGAACGATGCCGTCTCCATTGACCCAGGCGATGGGCATAGCGGGTGTGGTGTGATGCGCGGCGATGGAGCCATCCGCACCGACGACGATAATCCCAGCTTCCGGGTCGGCGATGTAGGAACAGAGGAAATCCATCCCGGCCTGCGCTGCGGCAGCGGCGTTCTGACCGTCCGTGATGCCATCAACAACCTTTTTGCAGAGGAAAAAGCGCATGATGTTCTCACCGCGTCCGGTGGCGCTGGCGGCTCCATGCTGGTCATCGGCATAGCCGCCCGAACCAAACATGGGGCTATCGCCGACACGGCCTTTTTTCTTGTCCGGCGTGCCGCCAGTGGAAGTCGCGCTGGCGAGATGACCATTCGAATCTAAGGCTGCCGCGCCGACGGTGCCAGTTCCCTGTCCGGGGCGTTCCTTGCCAACAGTGCTGCGCTGACGGAACAGGGCAAATTCGCGCTCGGTAATCATCTGCACATTGGGAACCAGTGGAATACCGAACGAGGCGGCAAGCTGATCCGCGCCTTCAGCGACGAAAAAACAGTTCTCGGTCTGCGTCATGACCAGACGCGCTACCGTGATGGGATGCTGTACCCGGCGCATAGCGGCGACTGCGCCGAAGCGAATATCGCGTCCATCGGTGATGAGCGCATCCATTTCGGCTTCGCCCTGCTCGTTGAGAAAGCTGCCGTATCCCGCGTCAAAAAGGGGATCATCTTCAAGAATCAGTGTAGAAGCTTCGACGGCCTCCAAAGCTGACCCGCCGCGCTGCAAGACCGTCCATTATCGAACCCGACCCAATTGCCTGCACCGCCATGCACAATGAGCTTTGGCGTTACTGTCCCTGCCATGTGTTTTGTACCCTCTATCTGCTGCTGATTGAGCGCTCGATTGTATCAAAAGCCATGCGTAAGGCGATAGTTAGGGCTACAATGCATGATGGTAGAGTTTTTAGTGGTTAGTTATTGGTTGCTAGTTCATCTCGCCTCATTGCATGAGGGTATCTGGCTCACAAACACGGGAAATTCACGAGGAGCGCTGTCACATGCCTGATGTGTCGATCATCATTGTCAACTGGAATACACGCGACCTTTTAGCGAAATGCCTGCGCTGTGTCGAGGCGACGATTCACAAGGTCAGCTACGATGTTTATGTGG
Organism: Aggregatilineales bacterium; assembly: GCA_044226645.1. Lineage (GTDB taxonomy): Bacteria > Chloroflexota > Anaerolineae > Aggregatilineales > Phototrophicaceae > CFX2. The sequence continues at coordinate 1,222 of JBGAGR010000259.1, read as the reverse complement.
TCGATAATGCGTCCAGTGACGGCAGTCAGGATATGGTGCGGCAGGATTTCCCCAGCGTGAAGCTGATCGCTAACACGGACAACGTGGGCTTTGCCAGAGCGAATAATCAGGCCATGCGAGTCTGCGAGGGGCGCTACGTGCTGCTGTTGAACAGCGATGCTTTCGTCAAAGAAGGCACGATTGACAGGATGGTGGCATTCATGGATGCCCATCCTGACGCGGGGATGGTGGGCTGCAAGCTGCTGTATGAGGATGAAAGTTTGCAGCGTTCCTGCGCGATTTTTCCCACACTGGCAACCGAATTTTATATCGCGGTGGGATTGGATAAGATTTTCCCCAACAGCAAAATCTTCGGTAAGTATCTGATGACCGATTGGAATTACGATGATACGCGCGTGGTGGACGTGATTATGGGGGCATTCATGCTGGCGCGGGCGGATGTGATTCAAAAAGTCGGCCTGATGGATGAAGCCTTCTTCATGTACTCGGAAGAGGTCGATTGGTGCTATCGTTTCAAGGAAGCTGGCTGGAAAGTGTATTTCTCGCCGGACGCGGAAGCGATTCACATATGGGGCGGAAGCAGCAAGGCGGTCAAGGTCGAGACGATTATCCGGCTCTATCGAGCGCGGGTGCAGTTTTTCCGCAAGCATTACGGCAATTTAACGGCCTTCCTCTACAAAATTATTCTGGTGTTCAATTCGCTGGTGCGCGTTGGCCCCGGTGCGCTCTATTACCTGACGCGCGGTAATCCCGACAGTCGGCAGAAGCATTATGCCTTCCTTCAGCTTCTCCGGGCGATACCAGGATTCTAGGACATCATCCATGCTATAATTTGGAGAAGTAGCGCGGAGAATAATAAATGGCTATGCAGAAAGAACAACTGCTGACTCTGGAAGCCTTCGACGACCTGATTACCCAACCAGAAAATCATGATCGTCTGTTGGAACTCATCAATGGGGAGATGCGCGAGAAAATGCCGACAGAAGAACATGGGGAACTGCAAGCTATTCTAGTCGCTGCACTGCTGGCTTTTGTCAGACCGCGCAAATTGGGACGGGTCGGCGTTGAAATCCGCCATCGAATGCCTGCCGACAAGCGAAACAGCCGTTTGCCCGATATTTCTTTCATCGCTGGTCAGCGTCCCCGTGTAACCGAAGGCAGTGTCCCCCAGATGCCTGATCTGGCGGTAGAAATCAAGTCGCCTGATGATTCGCTGAAAGAA
>JBGAGR010000258.1:0-12673 GCA_044226645.1 Aggregatilineales bacterium | reverse complement strand
AACACCCCACTGCGCGTGGTCGGCATCGGCGGAACCTTGCGTGAAAACTCAACCTCTCTCTGGGCACTACAACGGGCACTCGGATCCGCACGCTCTGCCGGAGCCGTTACCGAACTGCTTGATTTACGCCGCTTGAATCTGCCCATGTTCGAGCCGGACAAAGAATTGAGCGATTATGACTCCAATGTGCGCGATTTTGTCCGCATCTCTAACCACGCGGATGCATTTCTCATCAGTACAGCGGCTTATCACGGTACATTGGCGGGCGTGACGAAAAATGCGCTCGACTATTTTGAATTTCTCTCAGAAGGGTCACAGCCCTATCTCGATGGCAAGCCTGTCGGATTGATCGCGACTGCCAGCGGCGATCAGGCTTCTACCAATTCGATTAACGCGATGGTGCATGTGGTGCATTCGCTGCGCGGAACAGCGCTGCCGCTTTCGGTGCCGATCCACAACGCCAAAAATGTTTTCGACGCACAGGGCAATATCATCGTGCCGAAATACGAGACAAAATTGGACAAGCTCGGTCAACTTCTGGTCGAGACAACACGGCGGTATCAAGCGCTTAAGGCATTGAATTAGGGATTACGCAGCAGATGGATATACAGGCATATCTCAAGCGCATCAATTATCAGGGCGGAGTAACGCCCACCCTTGAAACCCTGCGCCAACTGCACCATGCCCATCTGCACACGATTCCATTTGAAAATCTGGATATAGGTCTGGGGCGACCTATCGTCCTGAACGAAGCTGCCCTGTTCGACAAAATTGTGATCCGGCGGCGCGGCGGATTCTGCTACGAACTCAATGGATTATTCGCCGCGATGCTGCGTGAACTCGGATTCGATGTGACGCTGTTGAGCGCGGAAGTCGCCAGAGAGGATGGTGGCTACAGCCCGCCATTCGACCATCTGACGCTGATGGTCAAAATCAACGGCACAGCTTGGTTAGCCGATGTGGGTTTTGGCGCTTCGTTTCTGGAACCCATTCCATTGGACTTAAACACACCCTCGCCTGACCCGGATTTCCATGTCATTCATGCTAATGGTTATGCCGTCCTTGAAGAACGTAACTCCCAAGGCGAATGGCACCCAACCCATTCCATTTCTCGAACCCATTTCCATGTCCGCTGGATGCCGTCTTGAAGAACGTACCATCACCTGTGGGTTTTGGCGCTTCGTTTCTGGACCCGGATTTCCATGTCATTCATGCTAATGGTTATGCCGTCCTTGAAGAACGTAACTCCCAAGGCGAATGGCACCCGCAAAATCGCTTCAAGCTGGAAGCACACACCCTCGCTGAATACCAGTCGATGTGCCGCTATCACCAGACTTCACCAGAATCGCATTTCACGCAAAAACGCATCTGCACACTGGCGACTCCCGATGGGCGTATCACTCTGAGCGACATGCGCTTCATCACGACCAGCGGAAACGAGCGTCAGGAACGCTTGCTGGACAGTCAGGACGAATACAACACCATTTTGCGGGAACGGTTCGGGGTGGTGCTGTGAGGCATTATGCAACCCCTACTTGGCTGCACGATCTCTGAGAAACTGCTGGCGCAATGGAGCCAGTTAATGGTTTGCGAACCAGCGCCATTTTTCATTCCAAATGAGATTGTGCTGCCGGATGAAACGCTGGTCTTAAGCCATAAAGCCTTTTCCGAGGCAGGTTTCGATGCCTCTTTCCGCGACTCGTATGCCACCTATCGCATCAACCGGAATGCAACCCGCGTTGCCATGCTCTCTTCAGCCGAATTTGATGCACTGCCGCCGGAAACCCAACACGCTCTGCTAACTGCGCAGCGCGACATGAATCGACGACAGGTTTATCTCTGGAAGGAAGCAGCGTCCTTTCTGGCAGGCTGCATCGAACAAGCAGAGACTCGTTCAGTAAGCGTGGGCGGCGAAAAGTATCTCGTTCTGGATAGCAAAATCTGGTGGCTGCTGCCGGAAGCTATACAGCGGGAATGGCTCATCTATTTCGCAAGTTCTGAAAATGCATCAACCTGTTTATCTGCTACCTTATCTGAATCCGATTGGGCGGGGATACCTTATTCCTCGATTCGGACACTGGCGGGGACATTCCCAACGAGAAGTGGCGCGAACTGCTTCTCAACCACGCTGGCAGCAATTACTCAACATCTGGACACGGCGCTCACTATCGCGGATTTCTGGCTGCATCAGGAGCCATTTTTGGCAGGTCTGGAACGGCGCGGATACCATCTGCTGACGAACACGCTTCAGCCTAACGCGCGGGATATGGTGCTGGTGTGGAAGGATGAGCAAGGAAAGGCACAACATGCCTGCTATCTGATCGGCAATGGTTTGGTAATCAATAAAAATTCTCAGGCGTGGTTTACACCCCGGCAAATCCTTCACCTCGATACGGTGCTGAATGAGTGGAAAGGCGATCCATTTGAGATCGTTCTCTACGGACGTAAACAGTAAAAAAGCTGATTATTAAAAGGAGCTTTTGATGGTCGCACAAATAGACACTTTCGCTCGTGTTGCCGCTTTGGATGATCTGCGCGGCAAAGGAGCGATTTCCGCCAGTGTCGATGGTCATACGCTGGTGCTGTTCGATTATGGTGGTGAAGTTTATGCCGTCGATAACCGCTGTCCGCACATGGGTTTTCCGCTGGATCGCGGGACGGTGCGCGACGGTATCCTGACCTGTCACTGGCATCATGCCCGTTTTGACCTCGCCAGCGGCGGCACATTCGACCTGTGGGCAGATGATGTCCGCGCGTTCCCGGTTGAAATCCGCGATGGGGATATTTATGTCGATCTGGCTCCGCGCAGCGACATGATGGCGCACTGGCGGCGGCGACTGCGAGATGGTCTGGAACGTAATATCTCGCTGGTGATTGCCAAAGCAGTGATCGGTCTGGTGGAAGGTGGCGAAGACCCGGCGGAACCGTTCCGCATCGGCATCGACTTCGGCACCACTTACCGTCAAGACGGATGGGGACAGGGTTTGACGATTCTCGGCTGCATGATGAATCTCATCCCCTACCTCGCGCCAGAGGATCGTTCCCGCGCGTTGTATCACGGGCTATCCGCCGTTGCCAATAATACCGACAGCCATCCACCGCGCTTTATCGTCACACCGCTGCCGACGCAAAACGCCGACATCGCCACGCTCAAGCGCTGGTTCCGCCAATTTATTGAAGTGCGCGATTCAGAAGGCGCGGAACGCTGCATCGTCTCAGCGGTACGTTCCGGCGCGGATGATCGCCAGATGGCGGATATGCTGTTCTCAGCGGCAACCGATCACCGCTATATTCAAATCGGTCATGTCCTCGATTTCACCAACAAAGCGTTGGAATCGCTGGACATCGCTGGATGGGACTACGCCGAGCAAGCACTGACCAGCCTTGCACGTGCCTATGCCAATGCGGATCGACAGGAAGAAGCGAACGAATGGCGCTATCCGATTGATCTGGTGGCTATTTTGCAAGAAGCCTTTGAAGTGCTGCCTGCTGCGCTGGAATACGGTCATAACAGCAAGAAAGCGCCTGTAAACCGCGATGAACTGGTCAAGGTTTTGCTTGGAGAAGACCCACAGGCTATCGCGGATGCGCTGCTGGATGCGCTACGCGGCGGATGTGCGCCAGACGAACTCGCCGGACATGTGGCTTATGCAGCGGCGCTGCGTATCGCCCGTTTCCACACCAGCAACGAGTTTGGCGATTGGGACACGGCGCTGCACACTTTCACTTTCGCCAATGCGGTGCAACAGGGCTTGCGGCGGGTAAATTCGCCGGAACTGCTGCGTGGCGTATTTGATGCTGCGATGAGTGTCTATCTCGACAGATTCCTGAATATCCCAGCGGCAAAACTGCCCCAGCAGAATGGCAAAGTTCAAAATCCGGCGAGTTTACTGGATGATCTGACTGCCCTGCTCAACCGTCAGCAGCAGGTGAATGAGGCCGGAGAATTAGTTGCCAAATATCTTTACAGCGGCAGCGAGGCGGAAAAACTATTGGCACTGCTCGGAAGACTGCTGCTGCGGGAAGACCGGGATTTCCATACCATCCAATCGATTGAGGCGGCCTTCCGTCAGTACAGCCTGCTGAAAGACGCGCCAGAAAGTGTGCACGTTTTAGTCGCCTGTGCGCGCTATCTGGCAGCCCATGCGCCGACCATGCGTGCCGAAGGGCAAACTTATCAGATTGCCTCGCGTCTATCACGCGGCGAGAAGCTGTTCGAAGAAGATTAACGCCGTTCAAGGACGGTGGCGAATGCTGCCGTCCTACTCCGTAATTGACACACGACGAACACCCTGCCCAGGCGTAAGTCGTTTCAACCGATCCCGAATGACAGGTATACGTACCAGCAGCAAGAGGGTCAGAATCACGAGATAAATGTGGATTTCGTAGATGGCATCGGGCGCGTTGATAAACATGCGTTTACTACTGGAGGTCGCCAGAACCGCGTGATAGACAATCGCCATCCCGGCGACATAAACCAGTCGATGCAGGCGTTTCCAGCGTTTGCCAAGTCGTCTGATCGCCCATTGATTCGAAGTCATCGCCATAGCGCTCAGAATCAGCAGACCGATTATCCCGAAGACAATAAATGGTTGAAGCGGAAACCAGAGCCAACCGAGGCCCGGAAACTGGGTATCAGTAATCTCCAACAAAAAATGCAGCGCGGCAAAGCCAAATGCCCATAAGCCGGCAGGTTTACGCAGTTTGATAGCACTGCGCCAACCGAAATAGGTGTTCAAGGGCGACATCACCAGCGAGAGCAGCAGGAAACGAATCGCCCATTTGGCGCTTTCGAGGGTAGGATCAAAAGTATTGACACGTTCACTAACATGGGTACTGGTGCGTATCAGCAGAATGAGCATGATGACCGCCGCAATACCATTCAAAATTGCCCAGCGCCAATTGATTCTCAGCCCGTTCATGGACATCCTCCGTTACTTTTAACACTTCCTACACCGTTCGCCACGTGTACGTTCCCGGAGCAGGAAGTGTTTAAGCTGTGGAGATTGCTCTATCCAGATGTTTTGATCTCGAAAGCGTCTTCCAGTGGATTGTTCAGGCCACCGCAGCCCATCGCGGCTGTCTGACCGAAATCCAGCTTGAGCGCATCAAACAAATCGCCGATAGCTTGCGAGAATGCGCCAGAATACTGCATATAGTTCTGACCATCAATCTCGGTCTGCCAGGGACCACCGATGCCAACGACATTGGAACTATTCGTGACCATATGGACTACAGTTCCATCGGCGAAAGTCATATCAACTTTCCAATCGGGATAGTAATCCCAGCAAGGAGTGCTGCTAAACTGCTTGCCAATCGGCAGCAAATCACGCAGGGCTGCGCCGAATGCCTGTACGACGCTGGCATCGAGCGTTGTACCCGATAAATCGCGTGGAGCCTTTGTCGGCTCACCTGTTGCCATCGAATAATCACTGCCTGCATCAGCGGTACCAGAAACGGCTGGCTCATCATCCGCATTATGATGTGGATCGTGTAATCGGCACTGCCACCTAATCCACCGAAAGTATAACGGATGTTCAGATCGGTAATCGATTGGTTGGTGAAATCCGGCGGTTCGACCAGTGGCAGCGCATTGTAGTAACTGCTGATGATGCTCAAATCGAGCGCTAAAGCAGGATTCAGCGACATCATCTTTTTGAACAATGCCACTTCATCGTCGGTTGGGTCGGTATCCTGTGACCGTGATGCTGCCAGCACGCCACAACCTGCCGTGCAAGTTCGCATCCGGTGGGCTTGTGCTGCTGTGACGGCGTAAGGGTTGCTTCCGGTGATTCACGGCTCAAGGCGCAGTTGAAAGCCTCCTGAATTTGCGCATCTGTTGGTGCTTCAAGTGGAAATGAAAAGGCAAAATCGGGTTTTTCGGGTGCCGGAGTCACATCCTGTGCCTGTAGGGGCATCATCACCAGACACAGCATTAATACACTGATTATTCCTTGCCAAACACTTCATAACTTTCCTCCTGTTCAAACGGTACGGGTATATGACGACAGTACGTGGTGTTGAGTTCCCTCGAATTTATTATAGTGGTGTGCGATTCTTAACAGTCGCCTTTCATACAACGTATGCCCTACGGTTCGTGGTCGCAGATAATATGGATTATCATTCAAGGTGAGATCAGATTGTGCTGTAAAGGAGCAAGTATGCGGTGGCGTATTGTATTGGTTCATGTACTCATGCTTTCGATGCTATTCGAAGTTATTCGGGCAGTGGATGCTGCACCGCCAACAGAGGAGCAGGAAACCTTTCTGGATACACTGGCGCAAAAAACATGGGCGTATATCAGTTCAGACTGGGCGACGGATAATCACCTGCCCTGGAGCTGGCGATCCGCGACGATTTCGGGCGGGGATTATGTCAACACGACGGAAATTGGCATGTATATGCTGTCGTACATCGCCGCGAATGAACTTGGTGAAACGGAAATGCCCTCTGTAGAAAGTGAAATCGGTGCGGTGCTCGATCAACTGCTGGCGTGGCAGACGGGATCACAAAGCGATCAGCAAAATGGGGCGAACGCCTACAAAAACAGTGTCTTTTACCAGTGGTATTGGGTCAATCCTGACCCATCGCATAATCGTCCACCAATCGTCGGGGCGAGTGATAATGACCATGTTGTGCCGTCGATTGATAATGCGCTGCTGGCGGCCTGCCTGATGACGATTCGTGGTTGGGCGGATGAAAAGGCGCTGCTCGAACTGCATGATAAGGCCGATGCGATCCTCAAATCAATGGATTTTACGTTGTTTTACAACAATGCGAGACACCGTTTTCGGTTGGGTGCGCCGGAAAGTCCAGCGGGCGGCGTAGATGCCGATTACTATTCGAATGAAAATCGTATCATCAATTTTGTGGCGCGGGCGCTGGGTCAGCTTACGCCAGAGGAATTCCAGGCGAGTATTGATGCACTGGAACAGCCGGAAGGAACTTATACGGCATCAACGGGTGCATTTACTGTCAAAAGAGTGGCGTGGGATGGCTCGTTGTTCACATATCTCGTACCCGGCCTGTTCTTCCACGAAATCGGAACTTATTACGATACGAATACGATTGAACCGGCTGTAGGGGCGCAGATTGCTTTTGCGCATGACCAGCAGTACACGGCGTGGGGATTTTCCGATACATTTGATATTGAGGATAGAGGCTATATCCAATCCGGTGCACTGCCGACCTCGATGACCACTTCACCAAAAGCGGTTGAAGATCATCCCGGCGTAGTGACACCACATGCCTCAGCACTGGCGTTGATGACCTCGTATGCCGATGAAGCAGCAGCGAATTTACAGACACTTTCGACGTTCGATTCACTGTATGACCCGATGTATGGCTTCAAGGACAGTGTGATGGTGAAAACCGATGACCCGAATTATGGAGTGGCGAGTGAGCGTTTCAGTGAGTTAGCACAAACATACATTCTGCTATCTATTGCCCAGCATAAAACAGGTTTCATCTGGAAATATTTCTATGCCGATTCGGATGTTGCAGCAACAGATCAGGAATTATTTGGGCAAGGCGGGTGAAAAAACTGCTCAGAAAGATTACGAATTGTTACCTGATAATCTGGTGATAACAGGTGAAAAGTTTGCGTATGGTTTGTAATGGTTTGTTAAATGAAACCAAATCGTAGAGCGGAAGAATTTTCCAGGGGTTTTATCAGCATGACGAAATATCGTTGGAAAAAGAGAGCCATTTATTCCTTCCTAACCCCGACAATCAATCGGCAACATTCGCTTTCCGTTACTTTCGATAGTGAGCCTTTCATACATATTGCATGAAAAAATCGTAAATCTATTGTGCAAAGTGTCGAATAACACTCTATAATGGTGACAAATAGTCTGGCGTTTTGCCAGACTGTTATTTTCACAAATGCCTAACACCAAGGAGATGGAATGCCGACACGAACGCATACGCGGCCTTCGGCTCGACTCAGCCAGGACGTGCTCCTCGAAATGTTCTGGACCATGCTTCTCAGTCGCCGGTTGGATGAACGCGCCTGGATGCTCCACCGGCAGGGAAAAATCCCGTTTCACATCAGCGGAATGGGGCATGAAGGCGCACAGGTTGGTGCAGCTTACGCGATCAACAGAGGTGTTGATTATGTTCACCCCTACTATCGCGATCTGGCGCTGGTGCTGGCTATCGGGGTCACGCCCGAAGATTTCATGATGAGCCTTTTTGCCAAAGAAGGCGAATACAGCAGCAAAGCGCGGCAAATGCCCAGCCACTTTGGTTACAAACCCCTCAATATCGTCAGCGGCTCCTCCCCAGTCGCGACGCAGGTTCCACAGGCAGCAGGTCTGGCATTCGCGATTCAATATAAGCAAAAGATGAAACTGGTTGACCCGGCAGACCCGGCGCATCCGCGTCTGGTGTTGACCTGCCTCGGCGAAGGTTCGACCAGTCAGGGCGAGTGGCACGAAGGCATGAATTGGGCGGGTGTCCATAAACTGCCGTTTATCTGCATGGTCGAAAATAATCTGTATGCCATCTCTGTCCCGATTGATGAACAAATGGCCGTAAGCAATGTCGCTGACCGCGCGGCAGCTTACGGGGTACGCGGCGTGGTGGTCGATGGCAACGATGTGCTGGCAACTTATGATGTGATGAAAGAGGCAGTTAACATCGCCTATAACAATGAGGGGCCAACACTGATTGAGGCGAAAACCTATCGCCCCGTTCCACATTCATCCGACGATGATGATCGCAGTTACCGTTCGCGTGAAGAAGTCGAGGAATGGAAACGCAAAGACCCGATTCTGCGCTTCCAGAATTATCTGATGCAGGAAACCATCCTGAACGCGGCAAAAATCGAGGAATATGAACAGCGTATCAAGGGCGAGGTAGACCGTGCGCAATATGCGGCTGAAAATTCGCCCGATCCCACGCCGGAAGAAGCGCTTGCGGACGTGTATGCGCCGATGACAGGTGATTAGTAATTGGTTTTTAGTTGTTAGTTCAGGTTCTCAGGTCAACGACCACTGATTTTACTAACTACTAACAACTAATCACTAAAAACCCTTTAACCATAAGTATATTGAGGCTGTACTCTCAATGACCAACATGACTCTCATTGATGCCATCCGCATGGCGATGGACGAAGAAATCGCGCGTGATCCGCGTGTGTTTATCACAGGCGAAGATGTGGGCGAACGTGGCGGCGTGTTCCGCGCCACACAGGGCTTACATGCTACACATGGCGCGACACGAGTGGTCGATGCACCGTTAGCTGAGCTGTCGATTGTGGCGATTGGCATTGGCGCGGCACTGGCTGACCTGCGTCCAATCTGCGAGATTCAATTTGCCGATTTTATCCATCCGGCTTTTAACCAGATTGTCAACGAAGCCGCTAAAATGTACTACCGTTCCGGTGGGCAGTGGCTGGTTCCGATGGTGATTCGCGCACCCTATGGTGGCGGCATCAGCGGTGCGTTATATCACAGCCAGAGCGTCGAAGCATTTTTTGCGCATGTGCCGGGGCTGAAAATCGTCATCCCCTCTACCCCGTATGATGCCAAAGGCTTGCTCAAGAGCGCGGTTCGTGACCCGAATCCGGTGCTGTATTTCGAGCCCAAAAAAGGCTATCGCGCGATTAAGGGCGAAGTACCGGAGGATGATTACACCGTTCCGATTGGGCCAGCTCGTATCGCCCGTGAGGGACGCGACCTCTCCGTATTCGCTTACGGCATGATGGCGCACTATACGACCCTCGCGGCGGAAAAACTGGCGCGAGAAGATGGCATTGACGCGGAAGTGATCGACCTGCGCACCATTCTGCCCGTAGATCGAGGCGCGATTCTGGAATCGGTGAAAAAGACGGGTAAAGCCCTGATTGTTCATGAAGATAATCTGACAATGGGTTTCGGCGCAGAAATCGCTGCGATTATTGCTGACGAAGGATTCGAATATCTCGACGGGCCAGTGAAGCGTCTGGCGGGGCCCGATGTTCCGGCTGTGCCCTACAGTCACAGTATGCAGGAATTTTACATGCTCAATCCCGATAAAATTGCGGATGCCATTCGTGATTTGGTAGCATATTAGTTACCAGTCGCCAGCTACCAGTTGCCAGTTGTAAAGACATTCAATACTACTGGATTGTTCCGTCCTCATGCTGAAAGGACAATATGACTTATGCCGACAAATGTGATTATGCCCCAGCTTGGCGAAAGTGTGGTTGAAGGCACGGTGAGCCGCTGGTTGAAACAAGAGGGTGATAGTGTCACCCAATATGAACCCTTATTAGAAGTCAGTACCGATAAAGTCGATACGGAAGTCCCTGCGCCTGCATCGGGAATCCTGCTGAAAATCCTCGTCCCAGCGGGGCAAACTGTCGAACGCGGTGTGCTGCTGGCAATGATCGGTGAGGCCAATGAACAGCCGCAAAATGGTGGCGAACCCGCCGCTGTAGAGACACGACATATCGCACCTACGCAACAGGTGGCACAAAATGGTGAAGCGTATACAGGTCATGTCTCGCCTGTCGTCGCGCGGATGGTGGCAGAACATCATCTCGACCTGTCGCGCATCACTGGAACGGGACGCGATGGGCGCATCACGAAAAAAGATGTTGAGGCTTATCTAGCTGAGAAACCCTCACCCCTAGCCCCTCTCCCTCATGGCGAGGGGAAGACTACTGAGGAACTGCCGCCCTGGGAACGTCCCGGCAGCGGTGATTTATTCAAGCCAACGGTTGATTATGGCGATACGGTTCCGGCAGCAAAACCTGTCACACAGCCACCTGCCCAAGCGCCAGCAGCGCCGCAGCGGGTGCATCCAGTCGAGCCGATTCCGACGGGCGTTCCCGGTGAACTGGTGCCACTGAGTGCCATGCGCCGCGCGATTGCCGAACATATGGTACGCAGCAAACTGCATACCTCGCCGCACGTAACAACCGTTTTTGAGTATGATCTCTCAGCGGTGCTGAAGCATCGTGAAGCCAATAAGGATGCCTTTGCACGGCAGGGCGTGAATCTCACCTTAACCGCATATTTCGCCGCCGCGACAATCAAAGCGCTGCAAGCCAATCGCTATCTCAATGCACAGTGGACGGATGAAGGCATTTATCTGCACAATACGGTCAATCTGGGCTTAGCTGTCGCGCTGGAAGAGGGGCTAATCGTTCCGGTTATCAAAAACGCGCAGGATTTGAATCTGCTCGGATTAGCACGAGCGGTCAACGATGTCTCGAATCGGGCGCGGAACAAGCAGTTGAAGCCGGATGAAGTGCAGGGCGGAACCTTCACGATTAGCAATCATGGGGTGAGCGGCAGTTTGTTTGCTACGCCGATCATCAACCAGCCGCAGGTGGGCATTCTTGGCGTGGGCGTGATGGAAAAGCGCGTCAAAGTCGTCAATGATGCGATTGCGATTCGCCCGTGTGCCTACGTGACATTGACCTTCGATCACCGTGTGGCTGACGGCGCGACTGGCGATGCCTTTATGCTCACGCTAAAGGAATCATTGGAAGGCTGGAGCTAGGATTGCGTGGTAGATATTCCTCAATGAGCCGTTGCAAGACTTGCAGATTGGGAATACCGAAAATCGTGGTTGCCAGCAGACGTTGACTGTTGGCACCATAAACCACGAAATTTGTCTCATTTCCAATGGCGGTCATGTCAACGGATACGATATCATTCCAGGAGTAACTGCGATTAGAGAAATGGATTCCGGTCATATCCAGCGTGATTGACCCAAAGGCTAACGTTTCAGCATGATTTAATCGCGCTTTGAGTTTTGGGTATAGCGCATTAGCTTGCAGACTCTGGATGCGGAGGCCAACGTGATTCGATTCAGTATAACGATCATTCAACATCAACTCACCACCATTATCAGCATTCAAACGTAAGCCAATCTTTGCTTTCCCAAGCCAGTTGTAACTCTTGATGAAAGTTACCGCGTTTATATCGCTCCAACGCCAGTAGTTTTGTGCCGAGCGCGCAGCGTAGCGAACTCCTGAACTATCGACCACAAACTGCGGGTTTTCAAACAAGTTGCGGCTTTCGGTCACCAAGAGATTCAAAGAAATAACCGGGATGATTAAGGCAGCCAATCCCCACAAAATCCACTGGAAGTCAATAAGCTGATATTGAAGACCGTTAATCACTCCCGGAACGATAACAAACGCGCCGACTCCAATACCAATTAGCGCCAGTACGATATAAAGAACACTTTTATATCGAACCCATCTAGCTTCGAGATTTGGCAATACCTGCGGTTGTAGAACCGGGATATTTTCTGTTGCCGCAGGAGTGGATAATCCTGCTTCGTTCCCCGTAAGTTTCTGACCGATAAATTGGGCTATCAAAGGCGCATTTGGAACACCACGAATACTCAACCGAATTGGATTCTGGTTGGCGCGATTGATTTGGATTCGGTTAGTATGCGTATCCAGCCAGATACCTTGAACTTCCGACCAGGAAGTCAGTGTGTTTTTGACCCTTACGCCACTTTGATCAACCGCCAGTTTTCCGGCTCGAACTGTTTCACCCCGTTTAAGTACCTGATCGTAATGCTTATAAGGCAGCATTTCCGTTACAACGCGGTTTACCAGGATAGCACCCCGCTGATAGCGGTTATCAATGAGCAGGACACGCTTGTTCTGAACATAGATTCCATAACGTCCAATTTCATTGTAGAAGGGGCGTAGACACCGAATATC
>JBGAGR010000257.1:0-10966 GCA_044226645.1 Aggregatilineales bacterium | reverse complement strand
TGGGTGGCGACCACCAATCCCAGCGAACATTTCTGGACAGGCGAAAACGGCACCACGCACTTTAATATCAGCCAAAACGGCGTACAGCGGGCGGATTGTCCGGTAGCGAATCCGGGACGCTGCGAGTTTTATCTGACAGGCAGCAGCGGCAGCGATTCAACGGCTTATGTGTATTATGCTTATACGGTTGATCGCCTGATCGTGATGAATCAATCGACTGACCAGTGGATGTCGTTGGCGGGTTATAACGTCTATAACAACCACTCACCTGCCCAGAATGCCCCTGTACCGCTGGGGGACGCGACACTCTACACCACAAAAAATCCGGTGGCGCATGTCAACCAGCTTGCGCCGGGACAGTGTATTTTCTTCACCAACAGCGACCCCAACGCGACCACGCCGCCGCAGCCGTGTGATGTGATCGCGCGATTGGATGTCGGGGCGAGCGTGACGTTCTGGGGCGCACCTTTTGATCTGGACAGCAGTGATGGTCAGAAACGCACCTGTCCGGCGGCAGTTGAAGGCCGGATGACGATTTGTGTCATGCCCCGGTAAACTGTTCGAAGTGTTGAATTGGGCGCAGCAGTGCTGCGCCCCTACGGAAGTGTATTCATAGATATTTAGCGCTCCCAAAACAACCTCTACAGCGCACGGACTAGATTTCGTAATAGTCGGTGCGCTCGATTTCGATGGCTTCGCGCTTCAGTTCTTCTTCGCTCGGTTTGGTCGCAATAGTGCCTTCAAAACGGCGTTTGAGTTCATCGCCATCGACTCCGCCGTGTTTGCCAATCACCACGATTTGTGAACAGGGTTTGTCGTAACCCCACTCGCCTTCCAGCGTCAGGACGGCACGTCTGCCGACCACCTGAAGAATGATGCGCACATTGGGGAATTCCTGAAAGTAGACAAAGCCTTTGGCGCGGTAGATGCTGGACGGCAGAGTCTCGATGGCGCTGCGCAGTTTGCCCATATCCAACGGTTTATCGCTTGTCCAACTCCACGTCTCGAAAACCAGACTATGATCGTGCTGATGATGGTGTTCTTCGCCAGATTCATGCACGTGGACATCATGCGCTTTGCGGTTCGCCAGCTTTTCGGCGGAATACTGCCCGACACCGATGACCAGTTCGAGCGGCACATCGCCGTAAGTGGTTTCCAGCAGACGCGCATCCGGCGCAACTTCTAAAATACGCTTTTTCACGGCGGCAAGCTGCTCCGCATCCACACGATCAACCTTGTTCAGCACGATGATGTCGGCGACGTTGATCTGCATAAAGGCCAGATCATCATAATCGCCTGTGAGGGTGGGCAGATTTTCAGCATCGATGACCGTCAGGATGCTGTCCAGGTTGATATAGGGGGCGAGTTCCGAATTCATAAAGGTCATGGCGACGCTGGTCGGGTCGGAAACACCGCTGGTCTCGATAATGATGTATTCGGGCGGTTCGGGGCGGCGCAGCAGCTTGATGGTTTCGTTCATCAGATCGTCGCGAATGGTACAGCAGACACAGCCATTGGAGAGGTTCACCGTATCGCCATCCACACCCACCACCAACTGTGAGTCGATGTTGATCGCGCCGAAATCATTGACCAGCACAGCAATCCGCAGGCCATGATCGCCATGCAAAATCCGGTTGAGCAGCGTGGTTTTCCCCGCGCCGAGGAATCCGGTCAAAATCGTGATGGGAATTGGTTTGAATGTCATGCCGCATGTCCTTCTGCATTCGCGTTCAGGTAGGGCAACACGAAGTGGTGGATGCTGATTTTAAGGCGACCCCACCCCCAGCCCCTCCCCACTCGCAAGCTCCTGGAGAGGGGAGAAAAGTCAATTTTCAGGGGACAGAGCTGACTTTCTCAGCCAATAATCCATATTCACCGTTTAGTGCAGTGCTACCCGCGTTTATATCCTGCTAGTATACCAAACAAATGCTCTAGGGTAACTTTCAGGCGTATTACTTCCCAAAATGAAACACAGGCTATAATGAAACGAAATATTTCTATCCAGGAACATTATATGCGGCAGCATTTGTCAAAGTTACCGACTTTTCTGTTTCTGCTCCCACTCATCGTCGCTATCAGCCTGTATGCGGCTCAGGACGATGCCTGCTCGGCAGTCGTCCAGCAGGCTTTGACCGATTTAGGGCAGAATTGTGATGGATTAGAGCGGAACAGCGCCTGCTACGGTTATAACAAAGTCGGTGCGACTTTCACTGAAGCCCAACCGGATGATTTCTTCAGCAAAGCGAGTGACCGCGCACCCTTGAACACGGTTGATACTCTGCTGACAGCGCCGCTTGATACTGTGAACAATATATGGGGCGTAGCGATGATGAAGGTTATCGCGGATGTACCTAATTCGCTGCCGGGACAGGGTGTGACCTTCGTGCTGTTGGGGGATGCGGAAGTGCGCAATGATGTTTCGCCCAGTGAGGCGTTTACCCCGGCTGATCCGGTAGATGTGACCACCAGCGGAAATGCCAATATCCGCAGCGCTGCCAGCGCAAAAGCCAATGTCCTGGGCAGTGTGAACGGCGGGACTGTGTTACCAGCCGATGGTCACAGTCCAGATGGTCAATGGCTGCGGGTGCTGTATCACGGCGCACCAGCCTGGATCAGCGCGAGTCTGGTCAATGCGCCGGAAGCCGCCAGCGCTCTGCCTGTGATTACCGAATCACTGCGCACACCGATGCAGGCTTTCTATGTAACGACACGCATCGGGACGACGGCCTGTCATGATGCGCCGGATGTGGTCATGGTACAGGGGCCGGAGAACTTAAAGGTCAATCTGACGATTAATGGCGCAGATGTCGAAATTGGCTCGACCATTGTGCTGCGCAGTCTGCAATCCGAATACGGCGAACTGGTCAGCAACCGGGAACTGGTGGGCATTTTCGGCGACTTGCTGACGGGACAGAATACCCCTGCCAGCAGCGAGTGTAATGCCACCCAATTGATGGTGGTGGATGGCGAGGCAAAAATTAATGATGGGGTGCTGAAACTGCCAACTGGTTTCACGGCGCGTTCGATCAACTGCGGCGGCGCAGAGCGGAGCAGCGGGTTTACGACACCCTGGGGCGGTTCGCGTCCGATGACACAGGCCGAACTGGATTATTTACAAACCCTCAATAATCTGCCGTCCAACGTGCTGAGTTATCCGGTTCATGTGCCAACAGGGGACGATATTCAGCAGCTTCTCAACGTTTTCAGCGGTGGCGATAATCCGAATATCGGCGATGTTGGCAGCGCGGCGATGTGCAGTGCCTTCCGAGCGACCTCACCGCTGGGTACTATGCCATCCGGTGATGTGCAGTTCTATTGGGATGCTGCCCCCGGTGCGACCAGCTACACCGTCCATGTTTTTGATGCCAGCGGCACGCCTGTCGGCGAGTATTCGACGGACGGTTCGAGCACGAGTGTCAGCGGCAATCCAGCGGCGAATGATAATCTGTCGTGGGAAGTTTCCGCCTATGTCGATGGTCAACTGGCGTGTTCCACCGGACAAAACAGTGTTGTCCGGGACAAGGTGTATATTACCCACGACCCGGTTACAACGTGTATCGATACGTTCGTTCAAACCTGTGACGCACCCTGTACCCTCGGCGCAGTGTGCGGCATACCGGGTAAAAACTTCTACTGTACCTGTCCGGGCTAAGTGCGGTAGGACAACAATAACTGGTGGATACGCTCAGAAGCCCTCATCCCCGACCCCTCTCCCAACCGGCGAGTACGCCTAGGCGAGGGGGGAAAAGACATTTTCAGAGGTCATGGGCTAACTTTTTCAGCCGAGAATCTGCATCCACTGTTTAGGGTAGTGCTACCCACTTCAGCCGTTCAATTCAAGCAAGCAGCAAAGCATAAGGGGTGGAAATCACCCATGTATGTTTCATACGCAAAATGGAACCTGCACTATAATGAAATGCAATAAAGTATTTTATGCGTTCAGGAAACATTTATGCGGCAACACTTGTCGAAATTACCCACAATCCTGTTCTTGCTCCCGCTCATTTTTGCCATAACCCTTTACGCGGCTCAGGAGGATGCCTGCTCGGCAATCGTCCAGCAGGCGCTCAAGGATCTGGGGCAAAACTGCGATGCGCTGGATCGAAACAGCGCGTGTTATGGCTATAACAAACTGGGCGCAACTTTTACCGAAGCCCAGCCTGATGATTTTTTCAGCAAGGTGAGTGACCGCACACCGCTAAATATCGTCGATACGCTGACCTCCTCACCATTGGATACCGCAAATAACACGTGGGGCGTGGCGGTGATGAAAGTGCAGGCGAATGTCCCCAATTCACTGCCGGGGCAAGCCGTGACCTTTGTGCTGCTGGGCGATGCGGAAGTGCGCAACGATGTTTCACCAAGCGAGGTATTTACCCCGGCTGATCCGGTGGATGTCACCACTGCCGGTAACGTGAATATCCGCAGCGCTCCCAGCACGAAAGCCAATGTGATCGGCAGCGTCAGCAACGGCAATGTCCTGCCAGCGGATGGTCGCAGTCAGGATGGACAATGGCTGCGGGTGCTGTATAACAATGCGCCCGCATGGGTCAGCAGCAGTCTGGTTCAGACTTCGGACGCGGCTAACGCGCTGCCCGTCATTACCGACCAACTGCGCACACCGATGCAGGCTTTTTATGTCACGACTGGCGTGGGTTCGGCATCCTGCCATGATGCGCCAGATGTGGTCATGGTACAGGGGCCGGATTCGATGAAGGTCAACCTGACGATCAACGGCGCGGATGTGCAAATCGGTTCGACCATCGTGCTGCGCAGTCTGGACGCGAGTTATGGTGATTTGATTGGCAATGAAGAACTGGTCAACCTGTTCGGGGATTTGCTCACCGGGCACGATGTACCCTCCGACCTCAAATGTAATATCACGCAGATTATGGTGATTGATGGCGAGGCCAAGTCCAACGATGGCGGCTTGAAACTACCAACAGGCTTCACGGCGCGTTCGATCAACTGCGGCGGGGCAGACCGGAGCAGCGGTTTTATGACCCCCTGGGGTGGTTCACGTCCGCTGACACCGGACGAACTGGATTATCTGAAGACACTGGAAAAGCTGCCGCCTGAACTGCTGGATTATCCGATTCATGTGCCGACTCAGGACGAAATCAACGCGATATTGAATGCGCTGAACAGCGGCGGTGGGGAAGCGTCTACCGGAGGATCCGGAAGCGCTGAAATGTGCAGGGCACTCAGGCCGACTTCGCCACTGGGAACGATGCCCGCCGGAGAAGTGCAGTTCTATTGGGATCCTGCTCCCGGCGCGACCAGCTATACTGTACATGTCTACGACAGCGGTGGCATACAGGTCGGTGAATATCCGGTGAATGCCCCCAACACGACTATATCAGGCGCACCAGGGGGCAAAGATAATATGTCGTGGGATGTATCGGCTTATATTGATGGACGATTGGCCTGTAGCAGCGCGCGGGTGAATGTCCTGCGCGATCAGGTGTATGACACAGCATCACAGCCGAAGTTCACCAGAACCTGTATCAATACCTTTATCGGGCAAACCTGTAATGCACCCTGCGTTCTTGGCGGGGTGTGCGGGATACCGAGTAAAGAATATTGGTGTAGATGTCCAGCATAAAGTAAGTCACAAGGTGAGGGCGGATCCATGTATCCGCTCTCATTTTTTAGGCTGTAATCGCGCTTTCAATCCATTCCCGATGCGGATGACTGCCGCGCGGCAGGGACGCTCCACTACTTCGTAGAAAAATGCACTTAATAAGTTCAGATTGATATACATGGCGGGCAGCGCGAGGAGGTGAAGCGGGTTGAGCATGGTCAGAATGATGCGCGCCAGTGGAGTCGCCTGCAACAGATAGAGCGCGTAGGAAATGCGCCCCATATAGACAGGCAAGCGCTGGCTGAGTAAACGCGCGATGGGTGATGTTGGGCAGGTCAGCGCCATAATCATGCCGCCAGCCATGAGCGCAATGAATGGGTTGAGATACCAGGCGGATTCAAGGCCACCGAGCGCATTCATCAGCATTTGCAGACCGAACAGCCCCAGCATGGACAGGAAAAAGAGCGCGGTTGCTTTCAGATCACGATAGGGCACATCCCACAGCGTTTTTGTCCGGCGCAGATAAAACAGCCCCAGAAAGATACCGAGGCAAAAATCGATGCCGCGCCCGAAGACAGTGTAGACCGCCATCACAAACAGGTTGTCCATGAAACCGTAGGGTTTATTCAAACCGAGGGTGAAGGAGATCAGGATGAGCAGTACGCCGAATATCCACAGCCCGACTGCCCATAACACCAGCGGTTTCAGTGCTGATTGAGCGGCTTTCCACGCCTCGACACACGAGCGCAGAATCAGCGGCGCGATGAGATAAAACGATTCCTCCACCGAAAGTGACCAGGCGACGATGATCCCGCTCAGGAAGAGTTGGCTGAAATAGGACTGCGTGAGCGTCCAATTGACGAAGGGGAGCGGCGTGTAGGTCTGGTAGGGCGTGAGGGCATCGACCAGCAGGGTGATGCCGAGCAGCGTCCAATAGAGCGGCAGGATACGCGCGGCACGTTTGAAGAAATAGGAGTAAGCGGTAAATGTGCCGTCAACGATGCCGGGAAAATAACGTATCGTCAGCAGAAAACCGGACAGCACGAAGAAAATGGTAACTCCGGCATGACCTTCGATGACGATGCTCTGCCAGAGTTCAGCAGCGCGTCCGTAGTGGATGCCGCTGTAATGGGTGAGAAAAACCAGCAACGCCGCGAAAAGACGCAGCGCTGTGAGGGGACGAATCTCGCGTGATGTATCCATGCCGCCCATTATAAAACGTGTGCATCCATTTCATGTATTGAACTGATGACGTTTAACACTACCCATTCAATCCAGATTCTATCTACGATGGTGAATATGGGTAGTAACAGGGGGAAAAATGGCTACTCATTCGCTTCAGCAGACGAGTACAAGTCGTAACGTCACTTTAATCCAGCATATTCGCAACCACCCAGTCATTACCTTTGTTATTCTAGCCTTCACTTTAAGCTGGCTGGTGTGGGGCGCTTATGCTTATTTTCCGTCTAAGCAACAAATCGTTCAGACATGGGCCGAGCGCACTGGCACATTTGGCCCCGCACTTGCAGCCATGATTCTCGCCAGCCTTCTCAATCCAGTCCCAACCCGTGTTCGACCATTCATCTGGTGGGGGACGTTTTTGGGGGCGGCGTTATTCGGGTGGGGCTATTTCTTCTGGAAGGGTGATATTAAATATGCGCCCAGTTTTCCATTCGCTGCTCATGCGCTGTCTACGATTGTCATCGTTATCTGGGGATTGATGATCGCGGGCATGGTGGGACATACAGAAGGCATCCGCAGGCTGATGCGCAGGCAGATTCAATGGCCGGGATGGCGATGGGTCATTCTGGCTGTCGCTTTTCCACTGGTCATTGAATTCGCTGGAATCGGCTTAACGAACTTAACAGGCGGCAGAGTTTACCCCTGGTTGATAACTGGCTCGTGGGACAAGATTTTGCCGCTCATCCTATCGGTATTCATCGGGGTATGGATAGCGGGTGGTGGCAACGAGGAAACAGGCTGGCGCGGATTTATGCAGCCCTACCTGCAAAAACGATATAGTCCCCTGATAACGGGCATTATCATCGGCATGGTGATGGGCTTATGGCATTTTCCGCTGCACTTTATGGGGACTTATGCAGGTAATGATCTGTATGCTGGCCTCAACGGGCTGGCGTATCGCATCATCAGCAATATCGTGCTGGGAATCGCTTTTATGTGGCTGTACAACCAGTCGCGCGGCAGTCTGTTCCTGGTGATATTGTTCCATGTGACGATCAACACCAGCGCGGTATTTATCACCAGCACAACGCTCACTCAGGTCTTGATGTTCATCGTTATCCTGTCGTTGATTCCCATCGGAAGGATGTGGAAAAAACTCCCGCCAGAAACGGTGGAGGATTTGCTCTGAATTTCATCCCTGATTCTGGGCTGCTGCACCCATCAAGCGTGCGCGAGAAAACAGTTTCAGGCCAAGCCAGAGCAGCCCAATATCCACAATCCAGACGATGATGCCGAGAATGAGCATAACCTCAACACCCAGAAAGAGCAGACCGCCGATCTGTCCGACCATCAGGATGACCAGCGGCAGAACGAGCGAACTGCTGGCCTGATAAGCGGACATAAAGGTGTTCACCCGCGCGGAGATGGCTACCGCCGCCAGATTCCCGGCAATCGCGATGGCAGGGGTGACCCAGAAAATGAGAGGCCACCAGGATGGGGTTGGGAACCAGAAATCCCCAGCGACACCTCGTATCCCCACATTGAGGATGATGGCGTAAGCCAGAAATGATCCCCAGGTTATCAGCAGCGCGGGGATGAAGGCCGCCAGCATCTTGCCGAAGAACAATTCACGTTCGGTAGCGGGGGTATAGAGCAGCCCTTCCATCGTTTTGCGCTCTTTTTCCCCGGCGAAGCTGTCTGCTCCGATGATGCTGGACGTGAGCAGGGGCATCATGAGGAACATAGGCGCGAAGAGATAGCCGAGCATCAGAACGGTAATGGCATCCTGATGACTGAACTGCGAAAGTTGATCGCGGACAGCCTGTGGTACTGTTTTCATCAGCACTTCGATGTCGCCGGTACTGGTGGCACTCGAATCCGGGACGAGCTTCGGTAATGCAATGAACAGCAGTGGCAGTCCGATGCTAAAGATAATCGGTAGCACCAGCATCGCCATCAAGGCCATGCGATTTTGCCGCACCTGCCGCCAATCCTTGAGCGCAATCGCGCGAATAATGCGGAAGTTCATCAGTTCGCCTCCTGCTGGAGCCGGAAATAAATTTCTTGCAGGGTGTGTTCACGTGGATTGACGCGCATAATCTGCCCACCTGTCGAAGCGACTCCGGCAATGACACCGGGGATGGCATTTTCCGCCGTGACCTGTACCGCGAGAGCTGTGCCTTCGAGTGTGGCATCAACTGCGCCGGCTACATTTTTCACACGGGAGAGAAAATCGCCCTCATCCGGAGGGGCAGCCAGCACGAAATCGACCCAGACATCTTTCCACAGGTCGCCTGCCAGTTGTGCGGGAGTGCCGATTGCCAGCAAGCGCCCGTCCTTGATGATACCTACACGATCACAGAGCCGTCCGGCTTCATCCAGATTATGGGTACACAGAAAAACCGTGCGCCCGTCCTTGTGGCTCAACAGCTCAATCAGTTCGGTGACATGCTGGGCGGCTTCCGGGTCAAGCGCGGCGGTGGGTTCATCGAAAAAGAGAAGCTGCGGGTGATGAACGAGAGTTCGCGCCAACGCGAGGCGCTGTTTCATGCCTTTGCTGAAGCCACCCGCGCGGCTGTCCGCCCGATCCATCAGGCCGAACTGCTGCAAGGATTCATCAACGCGCTGGTTGAGGTCAGCATCCGGCACATCGTAAAGCGTGCCGAAAAAGCGCAGATTATCCCGCGCGGATAAGCCTTCATAGAGAGAAGGGGTTTCGGTCAGCACCCCGGTCTGCCGGCGCAGTTCATCGCCCTGTGTAAGCGGATCGAATCCGAGGACACGCGCTGAACCGCCGGACGATTCCAACACGCCATTCAGGAGACGTACCAGCGTGGTTTTGCCAGCCCCATTCGGGCCAAGCAGGCCGAACACTTCCCCCTTTTCCACGCTGAAACTTAGCTCATTGACCGCCGCGCGACTGCCGAAGCGCCGCAGTATCTTCTCGGTCTGAATCGCCGCAACCATCGTGTTATGTCCTGTTATCTAGTGGGATAGCTACCCGCTGCCCATCTCCATTCCGCCCTCGTCATCACTGCCGTACATGGCACGCAAACCTGCCACAACCTGTGCTTTTTCAGCGTCGGTCAGGTCTGCGCCAGGGTGTAAAGGCAGATAATACCACAAGGGCATATCGTGGGTTATATGCCATTCGACATCATTTGCATCAATACTTTCGGAACCTTCTTCGGAAAAATTCATGGCGCGGCGGCCTTTGTTGACATCGCGCGTGATGAACCAGGATACCGGCGCGATCTGGCTGTACCAGGGCCAGACCGTTTCGTTGCTGTGGCAGTCAAAGCAGGCCGTTTTCACCAGCCGCTCGGTTTCCGGCGAGTCCCAAACGATGTCGATTTCGGCAGGTGGATTGGCTTCCCGCCGCAAGACCTGTATGAAATTCCCTGCCGGGACAAACTGGATAATAATAAAACCCAGTATAGGCAGTGCGAACAACCCAAGCACGATTTTCCGTCTGCGAGACATATATCCCCCTAACAAGTTAGCGTCATAAGAGCGGGCAATAACCCTCGATGGTGATAATAAAAAGAGCGGCCTTGCTCATACCTAAAACGCAACTCAAGCTCTGATGCCACGTATACCTATTCGGCGGTATACTTGCGGGATAGTGAACAGTTAAAAGATAAAGTAGGGACACGATATATCGTGTCCCTACCACTGAAACAAGGGGCAGCACTGTGCAGCGATTAGCGATTTTTCTCCTCATCATGGTTTGTGTGTTGGCGGGATGCGGCGGGGGTGATGCCACACCGACAGCAGGCGCTTTAACGCCAGCGGATATGGTCAAACAGGCGGCGGCGAATGCCCGATCTGTCGATACCCTGAAAATGACGATTGAACGCAGCGGCGCGGTTTATCTCTTTGAAACCGATATGGGCACGGTAGCCTTCAACCGGATCGAAGCACAATACGTCGCGCCAGATACGATTCAGGCCAAAGCGCGTGTCCTGCTGGGCAAACTGCCGCTGGACATTGAGGTCTTCGCCAAAGGAGCTGAACAGTGGATACGCGGTATATTCAGCAATATGGAATGGCAGAAAACCGATTTCTCCAGCGACTTTAATCCACAAACCCTGATTTCGCAGGAAAACAGCGGGTTACAGGTGGCGATGGCCTCGCTGAAAGAATTAAAGTTGGCAGGCGAGGAATCATTAGAGGACGGTACTGCTGTTTATCATCTGA
>JBGAGR010000256.1:0-10883 GCA_044226645.1 Aggregatilineales bacterium | reverse complement strand
ACTTCTACGGTTGACCGTTGAAAATCCATACGCAGATAGGATTCCTGTCGGGGCGATACTGCACTGGTGGTGAGGGTTCCCATTGCGCCGCTTTCAAAACGGGTCAGCGCCATTGAGACATTTTCGACTTCGATAGGACGATCCAGCGTTCCGACGATAGCGCGAACATCCTGCCAATCGCCAAACAGCCACAGGAACAAGTCCATTAAGTGGATGCCGAGTGTGACGGTTGCGCCGCCTGTTTCAGTCGCCCATTTGCCGCGCCAGGGAACCTGATAATAAGGCAGGGCACGATACCAGAGCGTTTGGCAGACACCGACCATCGGCTGTCCCATTTCGCCGGACGCGATCAGCCGCTTCAAATGCTTGGCAGCGGAACCGAAGCGCCACTGAAAGACATTACTGACATACTGACCGGTACGTGCTTCTGCTTCCTGAAGCGCATCGAACTGCGCCAGCGATGCACACAGAGGCTTTTCGCAAAAGACCGATGCCCCCGCTTCCAAACTCTCCATCGAGAGATCAAAGTGCGTTCCGGTGGGGGTGAGGATATGGACTAAATCTGGCTGAACGGCTGAGAGCATTTCGGTGGTGCTGGTGAACCATTTGGGGATGTTGTGGTCAGCGCAGAAGGCTTTGACGCGCGCTTCGTCAACATCCACCGCTGCGACGACTTCGACCCGCTCTCCAGCCTGCTTCAAGGCTTCGAAATGGGTGTTTCCAATACTGCCCGTTCCAATAATTGCGACGCGATACTGCTTCACAAATCCTGTATTCCTTACTTCATAAAAATAACTACTGCTGTTTGATTTTTAAAAGCAGTTCATGATGGGGATGCTGTTTATAAAAATCATCCAATGGGAAGCATCCCGAAACCAATCCCTTGCGCGTCCCGGTGGTGCAATCGCTAAAAGTGCGGCACAGGCGTTTACGCTGCAATGGTTTTCCTGCCAGCACGTCCGCCACCATTTCGGGGTAACTGAGCATCATGCGCCCCATGCCCACAAAATCGGCTTTTCCGGTGCGGACGACATTTTGCGCCACGTTGGGCAGCCATTCCTGCAAATAGGAGTAGCCCGATCCCACGATAATCAACTCCGGGCGATACTGCTTGAGTTCTGCCGTGACCTTAATTTGCCGCGCGACTCCGGCTAATGGGTCTTCTGGCGGCTGATAAGCATCCGAAGCTGGAAAGAGTGCTGGACGCTGCAAATGCGGCGTGTAGTAGGGACTGCCGCCCGTAATACAGACCAGCCGAATATCGAGCGACAGCAGCAGATCAAGGAAGGCTTTGGGTTCGGTTAAGTCGATGCCCATCCCGGTTTTATCCGACCCGAAGGCGTAGGGATACGGACGACCTTCAAATGATTCGGGCACTCCGGTACCATCTTCACCGGGACGGAAAGGAATCCAGTCAAAGGCGCTGAGACGCACACCAATGTCCAATCCGGGTGCTTCTGCGCGGATTCCAGCAACAATTTCCCGTAAAAAGCGGGTGCGGTTTTCAAAACTGCCGCCATAACTGCCTGCGCGGTCAATCGCGGTGAGAAATTCGTGTCCCAGATAGCCATGACAGTGCTTCACATCGACAAAATCATAACCTGCTTTTTGTGCCAGAACCGCCGCCCGGACAAAATCGTCAATCAGGCATTTAATCTGGTCATCGGTGAAAAGCGGCTGGTCAGGCGGTAGATTATACTTGCGATCCAGCAGGGGATGATGGTAGAGAATTTGCGCATCGACGCGGTTATTATCTACGGGACGGGCAAAGCGTCCAGAATGGGTCAATTGCAGGCCGATTAACAAATCGCCTGAATTTCCGTAGCGTTCCTGATGAGCGGAAGCCAGCAGTTCACGCAAGGAGGCGATTTCGCCGCAAGTTTCTGCATTTAAAAGAAGCTGGCGTGGATTGGCGCGTCCATCATGACGGACGGCAACGGCTTCCCCGCCCCAGATCAATTTCGCGCCGCTTTGCCCGAAGTGCTGCCAGCGCCGCCGGACGAGATCAGTAGGATGTCCATCATTGGTTCCGTCCCAGCCTTCCATAGGCAGTACAGCAAAGCGGTTGTTGAATGTTTTTCCTTTGTAGATGAGCGGCTGCGAGAGGGGTGCATCAGGGCCAGCCTGCATCGTCTCATCGAAGGGAAGATCAACCTGTATGTGTTGGAGATGATTGCGCAGATCATCTGCACTACGCAGTTGGGCTACACGTCGGTACTGCATCGTCATGGCCCCACCACACCCAACCGCTGTCCGATGTCACGTAATACGGCGATGTCTGATTCCGGGCGGCGCTCCGCCTTTGGATGAGGCGCGTTTGACGAAATCCATCCCCGCAGTTTCAGAAATTGCGCGGCGCTGTGTTTATAGGCCGGGACAGGTGCGCGGAAGGCAAAGAATCCGAGATATTGCAATAAATCATTCAATTCATAAAAAGCGGGGTCGCCACTTGCCCACATGGCATCGCGTTTGGCGAATAAATCCGGCGCGAAGGTGCTCAGGCCGAGCAGATAATCGCTGCCATACATGACCATATCAATGGCTAAATCGTTACCCGTGAAGACCTTGAAATCGGGTCGCTGGCTGTCGCGCAGTTGGATGCGCTGCCATTCCAGTTCACGATTGAGCGAAGAATGCTTTGCGCCGATACACTGCGGAATATCCAGTAAGCCCGCATAGGTGTCGAGACCATAAATCTGCCCGAACGGCGCGAACATTTTCCCTAGCTCGAAGGCGATAAAGTGTGGGCTGTTCTTCCCCAGTTCAGCATAAGCCGCGACAATATCATCAGGCTTTTGTGTGGTCAGGCCATAGGACTGAAAGATGATAGGGATACCTCCCTTTTCCTGAATCAGGTCGATTTGCTGCTGATAGGCTTTGAGATTCCATTTATCACCCGGTTGATCGCCAATGAATGCTCCGGCGGCGAAAGGGCCTCCCGCCAGGGTTTCGTTGGTGCGTTGGAGGACTTCCTGACGGGTAGGTTGATCTAATAGATTGACGTAGCCCGTATCCATATTGACGGCAGGCATCAAGCCTGCCTCAGCGGTACGGGCAACATGGGCACAAAATCCGTCCCAATCCACCTGACCTTCATCCGTGTAAGGCAGCAGGATAGCGGATATGCCCGTAATCGTTCGATAAGGTTTGAGCATCGCTGCTGGATTGATTCGTTCGGCAATCATGGAATTCCCTCCTAATTCCTAATCAGACCAGCCGATTGAAGATGTTCGATATAACCCGCCAGCGCGTGTTGGTTATGCTCGTGCACGATGCGTTCTACCGCGTCGGGGTCACGACTGCGGAAAGCCGCTAACATCTGCTTGTGTTCTTCCTGCGCCACGCGAATACGATGACCGAAGACATCCTTTAAGTAATGCATCCGCAGACGATCCCAGTGATCGAGTACCTTGTGCATCATCTTTTTGGTCAATAGTGCTTGGGCGCAATCACAGATAAACAGGTGGAGTTCCTTATTCTCCTGTGACCACTGTTCCGGGAAATCGACACTGTGATCCATTCGGGTAATGAGTTCACCCAGTTTCGCCAGCTCGGTATCACTCATTAAGCGGCAGGCGGCGCGGCTGCAAAAGGTTTCCATCGATTCCAGCAGGCCAAAAACCTCATAGATGAACTCAGCGTTGATTTCGGTGATGGTTGCACCGACATAGGGTTCAATGGTCACAAAACCGTCGGCCTCAAGCTGACGCATGGCCTCGCGAATCGGAATCTGGCTCACCCCTAGCGAACCAGCCAATTCATCAATGACCAGCCGTGTGCCGGGTTTGTAGTCTCCCTGAACAATGGACTGCCGTAAAGAATCATATACGGCCTCGTTTTTGCTACGAAAAGCAGGGCGCATGAGCAAACCTTTGCAATTCCTGAAAAATCATATATCCTATAGGATATATGAGAACTTCACACTTGCCAAGTGCCAGCGAAGGGGGGTGATGGGCGGCGCTAAGACTGAAATGCATAACAACATCCTTTCATCTGTTTAGATAATAAGAGAAAGTGAAAAAATGAAGACCTCCAAATTTAGTATTGTACTCCTGATGGTGCTGGCCTCTATGCTGCTCTCATTAGCGGTAGTGAAGGCGCAAGATAAAACCGAATTGCAGATTAACTGGTGGGGTTCGCAGAACCGTCATGACCGTACCATTAAAGTTATTGATATGTATATGGCGGAACATCCCGATGTCAATATCGTTTATGAATTTGCCGGTTTTACTGATTACTGGACTCTGTTGAATACGAAGGCCGCTGGTGAACAACTGCCATGCGTGATGCAGCAGGATTATGCTTATCTTTCTGAGTGGCAGAGTCGCGGCCTGATTGTTTCGCTGGACTCCTATTTTGACTCTGGAGCCATCGACATCACCAATGTTACGCCATCACTGTTGGAAGGCGGCAAAGTTGGTGATGGTTATTATGGTATCAGCCTCGGCACCAATTCGCAGTCTATCATTATTGACACTGATGCTTTCGAGAAGGCTGGGGTTGATCTGCCTGCACAGGATTGGACGTGGGCAGATTTTGAAAAGATCGCACGCACCATCCACGACAAGCTGGGTATCTGGGCGTTCACACAGGGTTCTTCTGGCCTGGAAGATGTTCAACTGTGGCGTTCGATGAATATTGGCTACGGTCAGACCGTTGTTGGTGAGGGCGGCAAGTCACTCGGTATCACCGATTGGCAGCCGACGATTGACCATTTCAATATGATTCTTGGTTTGCAGGATGATGGTGTTATCGCTACACCCGAAGAATCAGCCGAATTTGTAGGCATTCCGCTGGAACAGTCACCACTTGCTGTTGGTTTGACCGCTATGCAGTATCAGTGGAGCAATCAGGTCGTCGCGGTTTTCTCAGCAGATCCGAACCGTCATTACAGACTGTGGCCTCTGCCACGTCCTGAAGGTGGAAAATCCTCGAATTACCTGAAGCCCTCGATGTTCTTCTCGGTGACTTCACAGTGCAAGACTCCGGATCTGGCGGCGGATTTCATCAACTACTTCACCAATTCCGCAGAAGCCAATGATGTCCTGTTTGCTGAACGCGGCGTGCCGATTTCAACGGTTATCGCCGATCACCTGCTGCCGAATCTGGATGCAGCCGGAAAGGAAACCTTTGATTTCATCAATCGTGTAACCGAAGATTCAAGCCCCATCCCGCCGCCCGATCCGGCGAATTGGAGCAAATTTACAGGCAATGTCTATGGGCCGCTGTTTTCCGCCCCGGTGCTGTATAAGCAAATTACGGTTGAAGACGGCGTGAAAACCCTGGAAGAAGAAGGCAATAAAGTCCTTGGGGCAAGCTAGTTCCTGAGGAGTTAAACAACACTACAGGGGCGCATTTGGCAACGAGTGCGCCCTGATATACTATTTGTCCGTCTAAAAATGGGGTTTTTAATTAGTATTATGAATGAACCCACTGCTGCTGTTCCGGCATCTCCGCCGCTTGATGATGGAGCAATACGCGCCCGTCCAGTCGCCCCAACCAAACGCAGAAATTTCAGACAAAACAATCTCATCGGATACTTGTTTATTTCCCCCTGGATTATCACCTTTATACTCTTTGGATTGATCCCGATTGTTATTTCGCTGGGGTTGGCTTTCACTGACTACGATATTCTTGGCGGCGGCAAGTTTGTTGGTCTGGATAACTTCCACCGTATGTTTTTCGAAGACACGCGCTACGCCAAATCGGTTTTGGCGACATTTCGTTATGTGCTGGTGGCTGTTCCATTGCGACTCATTTTTGCGCTGGCGGTGGCCATGCTGCTGAATACGAAGCGACGTGGAGTCTACTGGTATCGCGCGGCCTACTACATTCCTTCGATTCTTGGCGGCAGCGTTGCGGTTGCGGTCATGTGGAAACAGCTTTTTGGTCGTCAAGGGATTATTAATGCGGTCATCGCCTCATTGGGGATGAAACCCCCGTCATGGTATGGCAACCCGGATACCGCAATCTGGACGCTGATATTTCTAGCGGTCTGGCAGTTCGGTTCGCCGATGCTGATCTTTCTCGCCGGGCTGCGGCAAATTCCGCAGGAACTTTATGAGTCCGCCGCCATCGATGGTGCGAATGGGTGGAACAAATTCAAAAGTGTGACCCTCCCCATGTTAACACCCATCATTTTCTTTAACCTGATTATTCAGCTCATATCGGGCTTTAAGGTATTTACGCAGGCCTTCATTATTACCGGAGGCGCTCCGCTGGACAGCACGCTGTTCTATTCCCTGTATCTCTATAACACGGCCTTCGCCAATTATGAAATGGGTTATGCCGCTGCGATGGCCTGGATTATGCTGCTTGTCGTTGCTGGTCTGACCGCCATCAGCTTCAAATTGTCATCGCTGTGGGTGTTCTACGAGACGAAAGAGGCGTAAGATGACGCAGGTAGCTTTAAATATCAAACAAGAGAAAAAACGCCAGAATTTCACAGCATCTATCATCTATCATGTGGGTGTATTCGTCGTCGGGCTTTTGATGCTCTATCCGGTACTGTGGCTGTTTTCCAGTTCGCTCAAGCCGCCGGAACAAATCTGGTTGACGGTTAATAACCTCATTCCCAGCGAGATTCGTTTAGATAATTATGTGAGCGGTTGGCAGGGCTTTGGTGGTATAAGCTTTCTGACTTTCTACAAGAATTCGTTTATCTATTCCGGGATCGGCACATTTCTGACAGTTACGGTGTCGGCAATCGTGGCCTATGGTTTCGCCCGTGTGACTTTTACCGGACGTAATATCTGGTTTGCTATCATGCTGATGACCTTGATGCTGCCAACGCAAGTGCTGCTGATTCCGCAGTACATTATCTTCAGCAAATTAGGCTGGCTGAACAGCTTTTTACCGCTGCTGGTTCCCCGGCTTGGCGGCGATGTATTCTTCATCTTCCTGATTATTCAGTTCGTGCGTGGAATCCCGATTGATCTGGATGAAGCGGCGCTGATTGACGGATGCGGAAAAACAGGCATATTCTTCCGCATTATCCTGCCGCAAATCAAACCTGCGCTGGTGACAGCCGCGATTTTCTCGTTCTACTTTTCGTGGGAAGATTTCCTGGGGCCGCTGATTTACATGACGAACCCCAATCTGTACACCGTTTCGGTGGCATTACGCTCATTCTCCGACCCCGCTGGCATGACCAATTGGGGCGGCATCTTCGCCATGTTGAGTTTATCGCTGGTTCCGGTGCTGATTATCTTCATCTTCTTCCAGCGTTATCTGGTGGAAGGTATCGCGACAACAGGGCTTAAAGGATGATTCGTCCGCATCCGAATGCTGAGTTTTTTGATCTGATAGACCGAGCGGGAACCTTCGCGCTGGCAAATCTGTTCTGGGTGCTGCTGTCTATCCCGCTCATCACAGCGCCGCTGGCGACCGCTGGTTTATTCGCTACGATGACTCCTATGGCGCAGCACAAATCCGCTGAAGTTTTTCATAATTTCTTCGGCGGCATTCGTCTTTATTGGCGCAAGGCCATGTTGGCTGGCCTGATTGATACCCTTATTACGGCTCTGGTGGTCGCTAATTTTTCTATTTTCCGCCTGATGAACATGGCTCAACCCCTTGCGCTGCTGTCGCAAAGTGTTACTCTTTTCGTCGCTGTCATTGCAATGATGGTCAATCTGTATTTCTGGCCTCTAATGGTGATCGTTGATATTCCTTTTCGTGAACTGCTGGATACATCTCTGAAATTAGTTTTCATGCATCCAGTTTGGTCGACTCTGATGCTGCTGATGAGCCTGGCTGTGATCATCCTCAGTCTGCTCTTTTTGCCAGCCGCCGCGCTCGTTTTTGTAACAGTTTCCACGTTCGCCTGGGTGACGAGTTGGGCAGCGTGGCGTATAATTCGGCGGTACATCGAAGAAAAAGATGATGCGAATTTGGAACCGACCCCCTGAAATTGCTTTGGTTCACATCTGAAGGATTGAATAATGACTTCGAGCAAACGTTATGCAATCGTAGGAACGGGCGCGCGTGCCGGGATGTATGTCGAAGCGCTGAGTAGAACCTACCGCGATTCTGCTGAATTGGTCGCGTTTTGTGACCTCAGCCAAACCCGCATGGATTGGTACAACCATCAGCTGCAAACCTACGGCGGTTTACCCCCGCGTCCGACTTATCACGCTGACCAATTTGACCAGATGATCGCGGAAATGAAACCGGATACCGTCATCGTGGTCACGATGGATTCGACTCATCACAAGTATATTGCGCGGGCGATGGATCTCGGCTGTGATGTTATTACCGAAAAGCCGATGACTACCACCATCGAAAATTTACGCACGATATACGATGCGATTGACCGAACCGGGAAGTCGCTGCGTGTGACTTTCAATTATCGCTATGCGCCAGCCTATACTCGTCTGCGTGAACAGGTCATGCAGGGTGTGATTGGTCGCCCTCTGTGTATTGATTTCTCCTGGCTGCTGGATACCAGTCACGGCGCGGATTATTTCCGACGCTGGCATCGTGAAAAGCAGAACAGCGGCGGGTTGCTGGTTCATAAAGCCTCGCACCATTTCGATCTGGTCAATTGGTGGATCGACTCCTATCCGCAGAGTGTATCTGCAATGGGCAGTTTGTCGTTTTATGGGCGTGCAAATGCCGAAGCGCGCGGCGAACATTATTCGTATAGTCGCTACACGAATGAACCTGATGCGGCGAATGATCCTTTCGCACTATCGCTCAATGACAAAGAACTGTTTCGTGGGCTTTATCAGGCAGCAGAAGCGGAAACGGATTATCTGCGTGACCGCAACGTATTCGGCGAACCGATTACCATCGAAGACACCATGACTGTGACCGCCCGTTATCGCAGCGGCGTACTGCTCTCTTACTGCCTCGTTGCTTATTCGCCCTGGGAAGGACTTCGTGTAGCCATCACTGGCACGAAAGGCCGCGTTGAACTGGATATTGTCGAGAATATCAATCACCTGATGGGCGATGGTCAGGTGGGTAATGCCAGCAAGGGCGCTTTCAAGGAAGCCAGCCTGCGTGTGTTCCCCATGTTCGGAAAGGGCTATGAAGTCGAAGCACCGTCTGGCGAAGGTGGACACGGTGGAGCCGACCCGGTGATGCTGGAACAAATCTTTTCACCCAATCCACCGCCCGACCCGTTCCATCGTGCCGCATCGCACATCGATGGCGCGGCTGCGATGCTGGTGGGTGTCGCCGCCAATCAATCCATGCTTACCGGGCAGATGGTCAATATTGACTCGCTGTTCAAACTACCCGAAAAACAGTCCGAAGCGGCTCACGCAGCTTCCTAACCTGAAAATACATTTTTATGGATGACCGATACTTCTCATCTGACCCTGAACAACGCACCGTCGCGCGCGAACTCTATAACCACGTTAAGGATTTGCCGCTGGTGTGTCCACATGGACATGTAGACCCGCGCTTATTTGCTGACCCGAATTATCGTTTCGGCTCGCCTGTCGATCTGCTCATCATTCCCGATCATTACATTTTCCGCATGTTGTATTCGCAGGGAATCACGCTCGAATCGCTGGGTATTCCGCGCAAAAGTGGTAGTGCAGCGGAAACCCTTCCCAAAGTGGGCGATGACCCTATTGTTTATGGGCATGTCGAAACTGATCATCGCAAAATCTGGCAAACGGTTTGCGATCACTGGTATCTGTTCCGGGGAACGCCGACGGGGGTCTGGCTGCGGGATGAGTTGCGCGGCGTATTCGGCATCGAGCAGAAGATCAACGGCGCAAATGCGCAGAGCATTTATGATGCCATCGCCGCTAAACTCGAAACGTCCGAATTTCAGCCACGTCGCTTGTTCGAACGTTTCAATATTGAAGTGCTGGCGACCACCGATGCGGCTACCGATTCGCTGCAATATCATGAGGCAATTGGCGCATCTGGTTGGGCAGGGCGGGTGATTCCCACTTTTCGTCCGGATGCCGTCGTCAATCTGGATACGGAAGGCTGGCTGGGTAACATCAATAAATTAACCGAAATGTCCGGCGTTCAGGTCAAGGACTATCGCTCGTATATCGCCGCGTTGGAGCAGCGTCGTCACTTCTTCAAAACGATGGGCGCAAAAGCCACCGATCACGCGGCTGTGACCGCTTACACCGAACGACTGGATAATTCCCAGGCCAGCAGTATTTTCCAACGGGCGCTCAAGGGCAGTGCGACTGCGGAAGATGCGCAGCGCTTCACCGGGCATATGCTGATTGAGATGGCGCGGATGAGCACCGAAGATAAGCTGGTTATGCAGCTACATATCGGCAGCTTCCGCAATCATAACCCATCCATCTTCCAGCGTTTCGGGCGGGATATGGGCGCAGATATTCCAGTGACGAGTGAATTCACCCACAATCTGAAACCGCTGCTGGACTCACACGGCAACAATCCCGATTTGACCATTATCCTGTTCAATCTGGATGAAACCACATACAGTCGAGAACTCGCGCCGCTGGCGGGGCATTATCCCGCGCTGCGGTTAGGGCCACCCTGGTGGTTTTTCGACAGTCTGAATGGAATGCGGCGTTACTTTGAAGCGGTTGTTGAGACAGCCGGAATTTATAACACTGCCGGATTTAATGATGATACTCGCGCATATCCTTCGATTCCCGCGCGGCATGATCTCTGGCGGCGTGCCAGCGCGGATTGGCTGGCGGGGCTGGTCGTGCGGGGCATTCTGGATGAAGAAGATGCTCCCGAAACCGCCGTTGACATGGCTTACAGTCTGGCGCGAAAAACCTACAACCTGGTCTAGTAGACAAAAGAACTCCACCCGGTTAGCGATCTATCCCTGAACGCGATAAGCTGATTGAGACTACTCATTTCTCTCGATTTTAGGTATCATGCATCATGCACGCTTATAAGGGGATTCTGCTGGATGGAATACCGCA
>JBGAGR010000255.1:0-11369 GCA_044226645.1 Aggregatilineales bacterium | reverse complement strand
ACCGCGTCAATCACATGGATGACACCGTTGACGGCATCCACATCGCGCAGCACTACATTCGCGCCATTCACCGTGAGGACAAGGCTGCCTTCTTCGCTCACACCAGCCTTGAGGGTCAACTGCTGGCCTTCCAGCGCGCTGTCCACGCTCAGGCCATCTTCGCTCATGACCGAGGTCATCATGTCCATGTTGCTGAACAGATCATAGGCGTGGACATTTTGGGGCAGGACATGATACAGCAGAATGCTGGTCAACTGCGCCTGGTCAGCCAGAACGGCCTTGAGGGTATCTTCACCCAGTGCGGCGAAAGCATCATCGGTGGGGGCGAAAACGGTCAACTGCGCTTCTGGGTCAGAAAGTGTCTCGGCAACTGCGGGATCAGCCGCGCCAACCGCTGCCATCAGGCTGGTGAACTGCGGTGCGTCGGTATCGGCTGCCATCTCGCTGGCAATTTCGGCAATCGTGCGGGTTTCCGGCAGCAGAACGCTGTCGATGACTTCAATCGTACCATTGCTGGCCTGAATGTCCTTGGTGACGATATTCGCGCCGTCAACGGTCAGGTTGCCATCTGCATCGGCTGCCAGATCAACTGATTGTCCCAGCAGGGTTGTCAGGCCAAGTGAACCGCCCACCATTTGCAGTGTCGGCGCAATTGAGTCAATTGAACCCATTGATGTGGGTGAATCTTCCGTGCCGGCAGGGGCTTCAACCACATGATACAGCAGGATGTTGGTCAACTGCTTCTGGTCAGCCAGCACAGCGTTGAAAGCCTCATCGCCAAGCTGTTCCTTCAGTGCGGTGAAGGCAGCATCGGTGGGCGCAAAAACGACCAGTTTGACATCCGGGTCGGACAACTTTTCCAGCACTGCCGGGTCACTGAATTCAGCCGGGTCAGCCTGGGTGGCGGCAACAACGGTTTCGGCAATGGTCGGCAGCATGGATGCTTCCGGGGTTGCATCCTGAGCGAAAGCCGGGATCACCGCGAAAAGGGCGACCACCAGCACGAAAAATGCAGCGACTTTTTTATTCAACTTCAGAACTCCTTAGGTGTAAGCTATTTGTGTATGTGAACAACACATGGACAAAATATGGACAAAATGTATGAGTGAATGATGAATGCGGCATGAGCGGCCTTATAGAAGTGTAAAACGTAAAGATCGCTGTCCAGATTTTGAAATTCATTTTTGAAGGCCGATAGTTCGCTCACCTACCAGTTGTTTTTCCACAGAATTTGGTCAGAAGAACTCCTGGTGGATAGGTCGAAAACAAAAACGGGAGAGGGTTTGATCCTCTCCCGCTGGAATTGCAGGGTAGTGAAAAAGATACGCTGATTTATCTCACAGGAAAAAATCGCGCAGGGCATCGCGCACTTCGTCGACGATGTCCTCCCAGGAAACATCCGGGTCGCGTGTAATTACCATGTCGCTGCCGCTGATCGTCAGGGCGCGGATTCCCCGCACCCCGTTGAACAACATTTGGGCAATCGGTGAGCCTTCATCGCCTTCATCGAAATCCTGGTAAACCTCGTCCTCATCGGGTGTCAAAGCCTGATTGGTGAGGATTTCGAGGATATTCGGGTCTTCGGTAGCGCGGGTCTCAACGGTGACGTACTCAGACATGATCCGCTTCGGTATTCAGCACTTTTACCGGGTCGCCGACGTGAATTTGTCCGCCCGTAATGACCCGCGCCATCACACCCATTTCTCCGGCGACTTCAGTGCGTTTGTGACCTTGCAGGCGTTCGAATTTCTCGCAGCCTGTGCGCTGCTTGACGACTTCGATGACCGCTTCGTTTCCAAGCTGGACGCGACTCCCCGGCGGCAGATTGTCCACATCCAACTGATGAATCACGATCTGTTCACCCATCTGTCCCGGTTCGGTATAAAAGCCGCGCACCCGCAGATTGGTCAGCGTTTCATAGGACATGATATTGAGTTGGCGATCCGGGTGATTACCGCCTGAGCGATCCCCTTCGATACCATATCCGGCGATTAATTTGGCTTCGTCCAGATCAACGCGGAGATAATCGTCCTCTGGTTCTGGCATCCCGGCGGGTTTGTAGACAATACTGGCGATTTGGGTCATGGCAGATGTTCCTGTTCACCTTTTACAATGATTCGCATTATAGCCCACCCTGACCCCTTGTAAAGCGACATCCTAGACCAGTTCTCACAAAAACCCTATTGAAGCGAGAGTGTTTTCCATAGTACACTATCTATCTGAATAAGAACGTATGTGCGGTGGATTCTCATGAAGTTTAGTGTCATTCCGATTCCAACAAACCTACAGGATGTGGTCGAGAACATACGCATTGCTGAACACAGCGGCGGCGAAATCGACATCAATGTCTGTCTGAACGGCCTGCCGGGAATCGTCTTTCAGCATCAGAATGGATACTCGCCCATCGAAAGTATCAGCACCCGTTCCGGTGTGGCAACGGACATTCCGACACTGTATGTCTACGGTCAAATGACCGAACCGGGCGTGATGCATCACCGAAAAGGCGCTTTCACGACGATTCAGGTGGTTCTGAAATCTCATGCGCTGCAATCCCTGTTAGGCATGAATGCACTGGCCTTGACCAATCAGGTCGTCGCGTTATCCGAATTTTCCGCTGCTCACCTCAATTTGCAGATGCTCGAAGCGCCCAATGAGCAGGAGCGACTCCGATTATTGCTGGATTTTCTCCTCACCCAGCGCGAGAAGGTAGAAAGGCGCGACTGCCTGATTGAAGAAAGCCTGTGCCTGATTCAGCAAAATA
Source organism: Aggregatilineales bacterium (assembly GCA_044226645.1). Classification (GTDB taxonomy): domain Bacteria; phylum Chloroflexota; class Anaerolineae; order Aggregatilineales; family Phototrophicaceae; genus CFX2. Next base: position 8,608 of record JBGAGR010000255.1, on the reverse strand, counting down.
TCGGCTGCATCACCGTGAAATATCTGCTGGATAACCTGTATATCTCCGAGCGCCATTTTGAACGGCGCTTTAGTCAGGCTGTCGGTTTATCACCGCACTTTTATATCCGCGTCAAGCGCTTTAATGCCGCTCTATGTCTGATGCAGAGTCAGCGCTTCGTCACGCTCACCACCGTTGCTCATGACTTGAACTACTTCGACCAATCGCATTTTATCCGTGACATGAAAGCCTTTTCCGGCATCACACCCAAAACGCTGTCGCAAAAAGCTGGTGATTTTGATCACCGTCAGGGTGTGTACGCCTATTTCTGAACATGGCGGTATTTTACAATTTTGCATCCCTTTCTCCCTCTATACTGCCTGTAGTGTTGTAAATAAGGAGATTGAAATGCGCAAAATTGTTGTACTCAACCGGATGTCGCTGGATGGTTATTTCGCTGGCGCGAACGGCGAAATGGATTGGTTTATTCATGATTTCGCGGTAGATGCTGCTGCCCATGAAATGATGAAGCCGGATACGCTGCTGATGGGGCGCGTCACCTATGGCCTGTTTAAAGCTTATTGGCCTCAGGTGAAAAATGACCCGAATGCATCCAAAGAGGCATTAGCTACCGCGAACGAACTCGACCAGATGCACAAAATCGTATTTTCGCGAACGATGGACTCGGTTGATTGGGTCAATACGAAGCTGGTGAACAGTGATGTGGTGGGCACGGTCAGGGCATTAAAACAGGGCGCTGGTCCGGACATCACCATTTTCGGCAGCGGATCGATTGTGCAGCCGCTTGCCAACAGTGGCCTGATTGACGAGTATCTGATTACGCTCACCCCGGTGGTTCTGGGGGATGGGAAAGCACTGTTCAAGGATATGAAGCATCTCGACCTTGAGCTGGTCGAAGCAAGAAATTTCAATTCGGGCAATGTGCTGCTGCATTACAAAGTCGCGGGGAAGTAAACGAATTGGGGGACGAATCAAGCGACTCGTCCCCGACAAGCCGTTAGAATGATGGGCAGCCCTCAGCCAGTGTATTGACCGCTGTGGCCTGATCGAGTGTCAGATTCAGCGTGACATTCTGGAAATACCAGTTGGGGTCAGGTTGAGTGGCATTCCCAACCGGGACATCCGACAGCCGGGCGGTATAGCAGCCACCGATGTAGCGCCGCACACCGTCCGAAGCGGTTACAGCCGTCAGCGCTGGAATACTCGTATAGATGCTGCCTGCCGCGCCGCTGGAGTAGATTTCTGGATTCACATACAGGCGATAATTGCTCGCGCCGCCCATTGACTGCCCATAGAGTTCGCTGAACAAATCGCCATTTTGCGATTGCCAATAGGTGGCCTGCTGACCATTACCCAGCGCCCACAGGCTGAAATACGATGTGACAAGCTGTACTGGGTCAAGCTGTCCCAGCGGTGTATTGGTCATGGATGTAAGCGTATCGGTCTGTTCGCAAGCGCTGTCCAGCACACTTAAATCCGGCACATCCTGCTGATGCAGCACGCCTTTTTGCAGATGCCAGTTCGGGTCGGGTTCGGTGGCGTTTCCTACCGGGACATTGGTTTTGTGCAGGGTAAAGCATCCGGCATAGTAGACCAGAACACCATCGCTATGTTGTGCGATGACCAGTGTCGGCAGGGAGGCATAAGCATTTCCCGCACCCACGCCAGTAAAAATGGGCAGATAAACCACTGCACGGGCAGCAACCGTATCCGCGAAACCTGCCGCGAACTGCGCTGCGGTCTGGTTATCCGGGGCGCTTTCCCAGTAACTATAGGCTCGGTCATATTCGGCGCGGCTGATGGCGTTATAGTAAGCACCAAGCAGCGAAACCGGGTCGGTCTGCGTCGTGAATTGATAGGGTGTCGCGAGGTTGATTTGCTGGGCGGATACCGGAGCCGCCAGCAGCAGCAATGCCGCCGCGAGAATCCCGGTCAACCAGAAAAAGCGTGACATAGAATACGTCCTTTCGTGTATGTGTCGCCTGAGTCACTATACCTGTGTTGACTCGGCATAGACAATAACCATTACAGGAAATATTCCGTTATTTCTGATCGTCGCTTTTCTGGAATTTGAGTGCGGCGGAGTTGATGCAGTAGCGCTGTCCGGTTTTATCGCGTGGGCCGTCGTCAAAGACGTGCCCCAGATGGGAGTCACAGCGGCTGCACACGGCTTCGATGCGGTGCATTCCGTGACTGTAATCTTCTTTCAGCGTCACGTTGCCCTGCTGAACCACATCCCAGAAGCTCGGCCACCCGCTGCCGGACTCGAATTTGGTATCGGAGGAAAAGAGCGGCTGTCCACAGGCGACACAGCAGTAAGTTCCATCGGCCTTGTTATGAACATATTCCCCGGTGAAAGGGCGTTCTGTCGCGGCCTGCCGGGCTACCGCGTACTGCTGCGGGGTCAATAACTGCTGCCACTCGGCCTCGGACTTGATAATTTTGTCAGCCATTGTGCTTTCCTCTCAGCTATTTTTACCCCATTCAATCACAGAATAGTAAAATTGGCATGAGTAGTCTGCATGATTTCAGTAAAACTATTTGCGCATTCGCCTTGATGATGGTTTCAATGATCGTGCTGAGTCGCTAGGTGGGATTCAGCAGATAAGGTATTCGGAAGGCCAGCGGTAGATTGCCGATGCCCAATAATCGACCTGTCAAAACAGCTTTGGCTGGCGCGATTTGTCCGGTAAACAGTCGGCATAATGCGTCTGTACTGGATGACCACAGGATGACTGATGGACGTGCCGCCCAACCCGCGCCACCATGTCCACCGATGGACGTGCCGCCCAACCCGCGCCACCATGTCCACCATCCGGCGCAAAAGTCAGATGCCAGCGTTTGCCGCCTGCGTAAAAATTGATTCCTGCCTGTAGATTTCCGCCGCGCTCGACCCAATAGGAGTGCGACATCTGGTGGAAGAAATACGTCACCAGTCGCTTGAGCATGTCGGGTGAGCAGGCTTTCCACAGCGGCGGCGCTCCAACCGCGTTCGCCAACTGTGCGCCGTGTACGATTCCCAGATGCGCTGCCTGACAGCCAATCATTTCCGCCATCGACAGTGGACGGTTATAAGCAGGGCAAGGCACATCGAGCTTGAGTTGATCGGGTGTAAGTGCTTCGGCCTGAATCGCGACTTTTTCCAAAACCGTCAATAGATTTTCGACCAATTCTGTCGGAGGGATATGCTGGCGTGTCTGTATGGCTTGTTGGTTAGCAGAGGGTAAATCCGTCCGCTGCGTCAGTCCCAGATAGCTTACAGGCTGCGTGGCGAGGGTTTGCTCAACGGCCTGATACCATGCTTCCGCTACCGAGGTCACATGCGCCAGACATTCACGCAGCGTCCAGCCTTTTTCGTCTGGCTCGGTATGGCGTTGCCAATCCTCCGCGCGAATGGTCGTGAAAAACGCTGCCACGATCCGCCGTAAATCGCGCACATCAGCGGCAAGCTGTGGAGCAGAAAACGTATCCGAATCGGGCTGATGAGGCATATTAATGTTCTGTCGTCCTGGAGGATGATGAATGGATTATAACTTGATTTGAAGTCGCTCGCTTGCCTGCCGGAATCGCCTGCGGGTGGTACAATCGCCGTAGGAATAGATCGTTTTGTTACGCTGGCTGACAGCTTATATTTCAGGAGAAGATTTTTATGCAAGGCCTTATGATGGATTACCAGTTGACGTTACAGCCCATTCTGGAACGGGCGTATCGCTATTTCCCCAAGCGGCGTATTTCGACCAAAGTCGGCGCGAATATGCACCGTTACACCTATGCCGATATGTACGGGCGGGTCGGACAGCTTGCCAATGCGCTCAAAAAATTGGGCGTAAAAGAGGGAGATCGTGTGGCGACGCTGGCCTGGAACACGTACCGCCACCTCGAATTGTATTTCGCTGTGCCGTGCATGGGCGCGGTCTGCCATATGTTGAACCTGCGCCTGCCGCCTGACCAATTGATTTACATCATCAACCACGCGGAAGATAAGGTCATTTTTGTTGATCAGAGCCTTGTTCCCCTGCTGGAAAAAATAGCTGACCATCTCAAGACCGTTCAACACATCGTCATTATGGCAGACGGGCCGATTCAATCGTCGCTGAAAAACGCCGTGAGCTACGAGGAAATCCTCGCGGCGGAATCGCCTGATTTCGCCTGGCCTGCGCTGGACGAAAATTCCGCAGCGGCGATGTGTTATACCTCCGGCACGACGGGCAATCCCAAAGGCGTGCTGTATTCGCACCGCTCGACCTACCTGCACACCATGAGCGTGTGCCTGACCGACGGCCTCGGTTTATCCGAAAAAGACATTATGATGCCCGTTGTGCCCATGTTCCATGTCATGGCCTGGGGGCTTCCTTATGCCGCGACCTTCCTCGGCTGCGAGCAGATTTTCCCCGGCCCGCACATGCAGCCGCGTGATCTGGCGGAACTGCTGCAAAATGAGAAGGTCACGCTGACGGGTGGTGTTCCGACGCTGTGGCTCGGATTGTTCGGGCTGTTGGAAAAGGAAAAATTCGACCTTTCCCGCGTACGGACGATGGTCGTCGGTGGTTCAGCCGCGCCGCGTTCGATGATCGAGGCTTACGAGAAGAAGCTCGGCCTGAAGATTCTGCACGCCTGGGGCATGACCGAAACCAGTCCGCTCGGAACGGTGTGCAACCTCAAGCGCGAGATGCTGGATTGGCCTGAGGACGAGCAGTTCGCGGTACGTGCTAAGCAGGGCATTTCCTCGCCGGGAGTCGAACTCCGCGCCATCGATGAGAACGGCAAGGAGATTGTGTGGGACGGCAAGGCGTTCGGTGAATTGCAGATACGCGGCCCCTGGGTCGCCAGCTCGTATTACAATGATCCGCGTTCAACCGATTCGTTCATGGACGGCTGGTTCCGCACGGGCGATGTGGTTTCGATTGACCCGGAAGGCTACATCCAGATCGTTGACCGGACGAAAGACCTGGTGAAGAGCGGCGGTGAGTGGATTTCCACCGTCGATCTGGAAGGCGCGCTGATGGGACACCCGAATGTGCTGGAAGCGACGGTGATCGCGGTGCCGCACCCGAAATGGCAGGAACGTCCGCTGGCACTGGTTCTCCCGCGCCCGGATACCAATCCGCCCACGAAGGAAGAACTGTACGAGATGTTGAGCAAGAATTTCTCCAAATGGCAGCTTCCGGACGACATCGTTTTTGTGGAGGCCATTCCGAAAACGAGCGTGGGCAAGTTCGATAAGAAGGTGATTCGCGAGCAGTACAAGGACTATAAACTGCCGGAACAGGCGTAGGTGAAGTCCTGAGTGCTGGGTACTGAGTGAAAAACAGTTATTGGTTGTTGGTTTTTAGTTGTTAGTAAAAACCAAAATGTACTGACCAGCGACTAGTTTCCAGAATGAGAATCCCCTTTCCGCGTGAGAGGGGATTTTTGTTGGCAGCTATGGTGGACATTCTCCAAATCAACATGGATACAGGTCGTTTGTAACCCCGGCTTTTTCATGAGTCCAGATGTTTTGGGAGTAAAATATAGGTAGTAATAAACATGATTTGGGGGAAAATAATGTGTTTGAATTACCTGAATTTGTGACGTTAGCCAGACAAATGAATGACACGCTGAAGGGAAAAACCATTGCGCGGGGTCAGTTGGGGAACAGTCCACACAAATTTGTCTGGTATAACCGAAGCCACGAAGCCTTTGAAGGATTAACGCGCGGGAAGACCATCGGCGCGGCATGGGCTAAAGGCAAATGGCTCTTCGTTCCGCTTGAACCGGACACTATGCTGCTGCTGGGTGACTGCGGCGGCAAGGTGCTGTACCACCTGCCACAATCAACGCTGCCAAAGAAATATCACCTGCTCATCACGTTGACAGATGACTCGTCCCTCAGCGCGATGACGCAGATGTGGGGCGCGATGGAACTCTACGAGAAAGGACAGGAGCAAAAGCGGCAGTACATTCAGGATATGCGCCCAACACCTATCGAAGCGGCTTTTACCTTTGACTACTTTTGTGCCCTGCTGGACAGCCTCATCCGTGAGAAGACATGGAGCGCAAAAGAGGTGTTGACACAGGGACAGATGATCCCAGGGCTGGGGAATGCGATTGCACAGGACATCCTTTTCACAGCGCGTCTTCACCCAAAACACAACATCGCTGATTTGAATGAGGAACGACGCTGCGCCTTATTTGATGCCATTGTCAATACGGTAAACGCGGTCATCCAGCAAGGTGGCAGGCATGACGAATTCGATTTGTACAACCAGCGCGGCGGCTATATTCGGCTGATGGACAAGGACGCGGTTGGGCGACCCTGCCCACAATGCGGCACTGCAATCGAGAAAATTCAGTATATGGGAGGCGCGTGTTACCTCTGCCCGAACTGCCAGCAATAATGCTTTACAATATGTCCTGTAATTGCAAAGATTGCACAATTTCCGAATTTTCTTGTGACGGCGACTGTTGACTATCGCTTTCAAACTTCTTCCCTGGAACTACAGCAAACGCATTTCTTTCGCCTTCAGCGCCGCCTGCGTCCGGTCACGCACGCCCAGCTTGCCGAGGACATTGGTCACATGATTTTTGACCGTCCCCTCGGTAATCACCAGCTCGTCGGCGATCTCGTGGTTGCTCAAGCCCCGCGCCAGCAGCCGTAAAATATCGATTTCGCGGCTGGTCAGCGGCTCGACCAGCGCTTCAGGCGGGAGTTTAGGGGTGGCCTGCCGCGTGAACTCGGCAACCACTTTCGCGGCAATCGAGGGTTGCAGAAAAGTCTCGCCCTTCGCGGCGGCTTCGATGGCTTCGACCAGTTTTTTCGCCGGAGCATCTTTCAGCAGATAGCCTATCGCTCCGGCGCGCAGCCCTTCGAAAACGTACTCGTCGTCATCGAAGGTGGTCAGGACGATAACATGGCAGGCGGGATGCTCACTGTGCAGGCGGCGGGTGGCTGCTACACCGTCCAGCACGGGCATCTGCAAATCCATCAGCACGACTTCCGGCTGAAGCTGCGCGACGAAATGCAGCGCTTCTTCACCGTTACCCGCTTCGCCCACTACCTCGATTCCCGGCTGAACCGAGAGCAGGGTGTGGAGCGCTTCCCGAAAAAGCGCCTGATCGTCTACCAGTAACACGCGAATCACGCTGGAACCTCCACTTGCAGGCTGAAGCCCTGCCCCTCGGCGGTGTCGATTTTCAGGCTGCCACCGAGCAGTTTGATGCGTTCCTGAATGCCCACCAGACCGAAACCGGCTTCGGTTTGCGTGCTGCCCACACCGTTGTCGCGCATATTCAGACTGACGCGCTGGTTTTCCTCGTAACGCAGTTCCAATGCGGCACGGGTCGCGCGGGCATGTTTGCGGATATTGGTCATGCCCTCCTGAGCGATGCGGTAGAGCGCCATCTCCACCTGCGCCGAACAGGGGCGAATTTGTCCCTCTACGTGGTATTGAATATCCAGACCCGCCGCGCGGCCTTCCTCGACCAGCAGGGTAATGGCTTCGTGCAGGGGACGGTCTTCCGTCGGGGCAGCCCGCAGTGCAGCAATCGAGCGCCGGACTTCGCCCAAGCCCTCTTTGGTCAAGGCCTGCGCTTTGGTCAATGAGGTAATCGCACGGGGTTGATCGCTTTCCATGACCGCCAGCGCCGCTTCAATCTGCATGTTGACGGCGGTCAGGTAGTGTCCGATGTTGTCATGAATCTCCCGCGCTAATCGGTTGCGTTCCTTAACGGTTGCCAATTCTTCCGCCTGTTCAGCATATTCAGTCAGTTTCCGGTTGATTTCATCCAGCAGTGACCGTGCCCGTTCTTCGCTCACAATCAGGTGTCCCAATAGCAATACCGCGCCGTTAGTAAAAACCGTTCCTTAACGGTTGCCAATTCTTCCGCCTGTTCAGCATATTCAGTCAGTTTCCGGTTGATTTCATCCAGCAGTGACCGTGCCCGTTCTTCGCTCACAATCAGGTGTCCCAATAGCAATACCGCGCCGTTAGTAAAAACCACGACGATGGACGGCGTAACGATCCTCGCTATAGGCAGATAAAAGGCCGAAATCACAACCATCGTTAAGACGGTAGAGGCGTGTACCACTCCCCTTGACCACCAACCCAATACGCAGCATTGCAGTAGCAGGCAAATAACAATATTGCCGATGCCTGCCCCATTGCGCATATCGGCGTTTTCTAACCAGAACATCGCCGCGAACAGCAGGATTTGAACGACAAAATAGCCACGTATCCATAACAATTCCCCGCGCCGCAAACAGTAGCGCCAGCCGATGGTTCCCAGCAGACTATAAAGCCCTATCCCCATCACCATCAGCGTCGTGACCTGCGGCGTACCGATAGACTGCATCCGTTGTACGACACTGATGCTAAATCCTAATGTCAGCGTCAGAAAAATCAGCGTACCCGGAATCCCATACAGCCGCTTGGAAAAGGTGAATCCGTTACTCATGCCACCCTCCGCCTCTTGTCCTGTTTCAAGTGTAGTCTCTACCTGACTGCTTTGCTACTTACTGTATAACGCCCATGCTGACCGCGCATGTGCCGGAAGTCATGGGTGCTGGTCATGACTTGCTGTGACCCTATCCCGTTTTAGTCATGCGAAGATGTGACCCACACTTGTGACC
>JBGAGR010000254.1:0-11369 GCA_044226645.1 Aggregatilineales bacterium | reverse complement strand
ACCAGATGAATATGCTGTCCAACCTTGAGTTTCATGCTGAAATCACGAACCTTTACGAAGCGCCCTTATAGAGAAAACAAATTTGTTTCATGTGTAGGGACACGATATATCGTGTCCTGTTAAATCATGCCCATCGGGAGGCCAAACTGGAGATCAAACCACGAACCAACAACCAATAACCAACAACTAATGACTCTCAAATCACAAACAGCACCGACATAAAGATAATAATCACCAGTACCGTCAGAATCTCCGTACTGCCTCCCGCTGCACCGCCTAACAGTGCCAGCGGAATCGTCCCGATATTCTGCGCACTGATCGAATTAGGGTCAGGCGCAACAATCAATGGACTGAAAGGATAATCATTGATGTCGAGGAAATACCACACCGCGCCCCAGATCAGATACCCGTTAATCGCGCCGAGCAAACCACCCAGAATCGCGTCCTGTATACGGTTATCTTTCGGGCCACCACCGCGCGTCGGGACAAATGACCGGGTCTGGTAAGCGAAGTAAACCACGCCACCGAACAAACAGATTTGCACGAAAAAAGCCTGGTCACGCGGAACCGTCGCCAGAAATACACCGCGTAAAATCGAGTCAAATTGATACAGCGCGAAGGTCGCCAGAATGATGCCAGCCAGCGAAATCACTTCCTTGCGCAGCCCACGCAGGACACCGATAATTCCGAAGAATATCGCCGAGAGCCATAACATGCTGTAGAGTTGAACCACGTCTGCGCGACCTTAAATAAGTACCAGAACAAAAATAAACAACACAATCACCATCAGCGCCAGTAAATTTCCGTCTCCACCTGGCCCGCCTGCTAATGCATACAAGGGCAGCGATGTAATAATCTGTGCGCTGGGCGAACCCGCTGGCGGTGCGCTGATGAATGGACTCAGCGGATAGGCGTTAATATCCATAAAGTACCAAATCGAACCCCAGATCAGGTATCCGTTCACGAAACCAACCACCGCACCCAGAATAGTCGATTGTAGAGTGTCGCGGCCTTCCGCAGCCGATGCGTTCGCAGCCGGAACACGTTTTCCAAGTCCCCTTGTCTGGTAAGCAAAAAAGACGATTCCCAGAAAAATGATACACTGAACAAGAAACTTCTGTTGAGGTGGCACATTCTCCAGAAGAACTTGTCTGAGCAATGTATCGAACTGGAACAGAGCAAACAGCGCCAGAACGATGCCGGAAAGCGAAATGAGTTCTTTGCTTAACCCGCGCATAAATCCGATAATGCCAAATACAATCGCGAATGCCCACAGAAGTGCTGAAAGCTGAATCACGGAACTCCTCCCGCGAGGTTAATCAGAACTTCGGCTATCCGTTGCGCCCCTTCAGGCCGCGCCAGCGCTTTCGCAGCATCGCCCATCGCGCTCAACCGCGCCTCATCATTGAACAAATCGCGAACAGTCGGCAAGAGCATGTTCACCATACTCGCTTCATCCATGTATATCGCTGCGCCCCGGTTAGCAAGATAATCCGCATTCACTTTCTGATAACGCCAGGCATGAGGATACGGTATCAGAATAGACGGCAGGCCGAACAGTGGATATTCACCCAGAATACTGGCTCCCGAACGGCTCACCACCAGATCAGCACCTGCCATCGCTAATCCCATCTCCTGATGCAGATACGGAAAAGCATGGTAAGAGGTTGTATCCGGCATCGCTTGAATACGCTTCTCAATCTCAGCCCAATCGAGTGTACCCGTCACATGAATGATCTGGATACCTGTGCCCAACAGTTCAGGCAGCATATCCAACACAGCATTATTGATCGCCCGTGAACCCCGACTCCCGCCCCATACCAGAAGCGTCTTTCGCTGCGGATCAAGCCCAAATTGACTGACAGCCGCTTCACGACTCGCTTCCAGCATATCACGCCGTAGGGGGTATCCGGTTACCACCGTTTCATTTCTGGGAAAGTATACCTTCGAATCATCTACTGTGAGTGCTACCCAGCGGGCGAATCGCCGCAAAACCTGAATCGTCAACCCCGGTTCAATGTCTGGCAGATAAATCAGGCTCGGCACACCGCACACCCATGCAGCCAGCGCTACAGGCAAACCAACCCAACCACCTGTCAGAAGCAGTGCATCAGGTCGCCTGCGGAACATTAAAAACAAAGCTTGTAGGATACCAATGGATAAATTCAACGCACTGATGAAGGCACGCAAGAATCCCACGCCGTGTAATGGCCCGGAACGCACTTCATCATAGCTGGAAAATTTCAGCTCAGTTTCAGCTACCAGCGGACGTTCAAAACCACCAACACTGCCCACAAAGGACAAGCTAACCGCCGGATTCAGCTTGTTCATCGCTTCGGCGATGGCTAGTGCCGGGTAAATGTGTCCGCCGGTTCCTCCTGCTGCTATCATGATTCGCAATCACGTTCCTCCGTTCCGGTGGCTGCCCTGACCACTTGGGTGTTCCTTGAAGTGCTTTCACACGGGCAACACTGAGGAGCAGACCAACGCCGGACATCACCACGACCAGCGAGGAACCGCCAAAACTGATGAATGGGAGTGACGCGCCTGTAGGTGGCACAAGCGCCGTCATAACCGCAATATTCAAAAGCGCTTTAATTGCAATCCAGATCGTTAACCCCGCCGCCAGCAATGACCCGAAAGGATCAGTCGCACGACGCGCAATTTGCAAACCGCGTATCACCAGCGCCACATATAAGAGAACGACTAAACTCGCCCCCAACAGACCCAGTTCTTCCCCAATCACCGCAAAAATACTATCGGTGTGCGGTGCGGGCAGGTTATTAAACTTCTGCTTGCCCTGTCCTAAGCCGACTCCGGTCAAACCGCCGTTCGAAAAAGCGATAATGGCCTGCTGCACATGATAATCGGCCTGCGTCACATCAGCAACGCTCGAAATATACGAACTCAAACGCCCCTGTGCATAATTCGGGCCGAAATTCGTCACCCAGATTACGCCGATTACACTGACGATAATGCCAGCCACCGCCATCTGCATCAAGTCCGCGCCTGCCAGGAAAAACATCACCGCCGCCACGATAATAATCGTCGCTGCTGTACTGATGTCTGGCTGCAAAATGACCAATCCCGCTACGATGCCAACCAGTACGGCGAAGGGCAGCAAACCGTAAGTGATACTACGGATTTGTGTCCGGCGTGAACTCAACCACGCTGCCATGTAAATTACAACCGCGAGTTCTGCCAATTCGCCCGGTTGCAGTGACCCGTTGACCAGCGCACGCCGGGCATTAAACACATCATCACCGAACAACAGCACTGCGATCAATGCACCAATCGTCATGAGCAGAATCAATACCGCTAAACGCCGCCACACCCGGTAATTGACAAAAGACAGTGCAAGCAGAAACGCCAGCCCAATCGCCGCATTACGAACATGCTGGATAAAAATGGTGTACTGGCTGCCAAAGCTCTGATAGCTCCAGTCAAAAGTCGTGCTGTAAACCATCATCATGCCGATAGCCAATAGAATACCTACCACGAACAGCAGATAAACATCCAGAGTCGCGAAGAAACCCTTCTTCCGTTCGGCAGGCACAGCTTCCGTTGCCACACGGGGGGTCGAGCGCGGCGTAGCCCGTATCGGACGTGGAACCATCGGAGGCGCATCATTATCTACGGGTATATCGACTTCAATGATTGGTTGGTCACTCATAACATCTCGTCCCATTAGTTTTTAGAAAAACAGCCCCAAATGTAGGATTCAAATAACTAAAAACTAATCACTAACAACTGCTTCTCTCATTATAGCGCCATCACCAGTTGGCGAAAGTGTTCCCCTCGCTCAACAAAATCAACGTACGCATCATAACTGGTTCCGCCGGGAGAGAGCAGCACGACATCACCGCTTTTCGCCTGCTTTTTCGCCTCTGCAACAGCTTCTTCCAGTGTATTTACACGGGTAACGCAATCGCCATTACCGTTCACTTTCAGAATAGTCTCAACCACCAGATCACCAGCATCCCCAAACGCCACAATATGGCGACACTTCGTCAATGCCAGCCGGATCATATCCTCCCAGGGCAGCTTTTTATCCTTGCCGCCTGCCAGCAGCAGCAGCGGCTCACTAAAACTCCGCAGCGCCGCGACCACTCGTTCCGGCGCGGTAGCGATGCTGTCGTTGATATAGGTCACACCGTCGAGCACACGCACCACCTCCAGTCGATGCGGAACCGGATGGAAATCCTTAATTGTTGCTTCCATCACATCGACTGGAACGCCCTGTACACCCGTAATCGCACAAGCCGCCAGTACATTCAGCACATTATGGTCGCCGCGCAGCGGAATATCATCTTTCCCGCAGATGACATGCGGATCACCATCTACACTTGCATGTCCCGTAACCAGCAGACGCTGTCCTGCCATAAATGCCCCATCCGCGACCATAGTGCTGCCACTGAACCAGACGCACTGCCCCGGCGCGACAGCTTCTAAACTTCGGCTTCCAGCATCGTCATAACCCAACACCGCTACGTTGTTCTCCGACTGGTGCATGATAATCTGGGCTTTCGCCTCTATATAGGCTTCCATTGTGCCATGCCGATCCAAATGATTCGGCGTGATATTCAAAACTGCCGCCGTATGCGGGCTGGTAGTCATCAGCTCCAGTTGAAAGCTGGAAAGTTCCATCACGACGAAATCATCCCGCTCAATTTTCGGCAGCACGTCCAGCAGCACGTCACCAATGTTGCCACCTACCCAGGTCGTATACCCTGCCCGTTTCATAATCTCGCCCGTCAGGGTAGTGGTGGTCGTTTTACCCGCGCTCCCGGTTATGCCAATGACAGCACACGGACAGCGTTCCATGAAAAGTTCCGCATCATTCGAAAGCGGGATTCTGCGTTTAATCGCTTCCTGCACAATTGGTAAATCCAGCGCTACCCCGCCCGACAAGCACAACAAATCAACCCCATCCAGCAGGCTATCGGGATGTCCTCCCACCATAAACTCGACACCGGGGAACTCAGCAATTTCTGCCGCCAGTTTTTCCACCGGACGCATGTCACTAATCAGCACCTTCGCGCCAACCGTCGGCAGCCAGCGTGCCAGCGCCTTACCTTGTCGGGCAAACCCTAGCACTGCTACTTTCTTGCCGTATAATCTATCTGTTTTCCCCGTACCGTTAACGTGCAATTCGCTAATCTGCCTTTTCTATCTGGAAGGATTGAACAACCTCACGCCCCAGCCGCAGCACTTCGCTCACCAGCAGGTCGAAATCTTCCCGACGGCTGCGATAATTCGTGATTGAAACGCGGTAACAATATCGTCCATTCAGGGTTGTGCCAGAAGGAATTGCGACTCCGCTTTCCTGCAAGCGCAGTAAAATTTCCTCATTCAGAACATTCAACGCCGCTTCGTCCAATCCGTCGGCACGATAGCGGAAACACACAATATGCAGTGCAACCGGAGCGGTTAACTCCAATTCGGGCGCATCATTGACCAGTTGAGCAAGATATTGTCCCTGCTCGATATTCTGCTGAATCAGCCTGCCGAACTTCTCGACCCCTTCAGCCTTCAGCGACATCCACACCTTGAGCGCCTTGAAGCTGCGAGTAAGCTCCACGCCATAATCGCTGAACCACAAACTCCCGGCGGCTATTCCCCGTTCGGCATGTTTCAGATATTCCGGCGTGAGCGAGAATGCTCGTCGATGCGTTTCCCCCGAACGCACCAGCACACAGCCCACATCGAATGGCATATACAGCCACTTATGCAAATCAAACGCTACAGAATCCGCCCGTTCCATTCCGGCAATAAGCGGTTTTGTCTCCGCCGAGAGTGCCAGCAGCGCCCCAATCGCCCCATCGACATGAAACCACAGCTTTTCCCGCGCGGCAATCGCCGCTAATTGGCTTAAGTCATCAATCGATCCAGTGTTGGTCGTTCCAGCGCTGCCCACAATACAAAATGGTTGATGTCCTGCCGCGCGGTCAGACTCAATCGCCTGCTCCAGCTCAGCAATATCAATCTCGAAAGCCGCATTCACCGGAATCGTGTGAATCGAATCACTACCCATTCCCATGACTTCTATCGCTTTTTGAATCGAACTGTGTGTTTCACTTGAGCAGTACACCACCATGCGACGCTTGACGGCATATAAGCCTTCCTTACGCACATCAAATCCCGCAAGGGCATAACGTGCCGCTACCAACCCGACCAGATTCGCCATCGAGCCGCCGCCCACCAGCAAACCGCTGGCTTCCGCCGGAAAACCGAATAGGGTTTTAAACCATTCAATCACCTGCGCTTCAACCAGATTCGAAGCGTGATTCCCGCCGCCCATGTTGGGATTTACCGTTGAAGCCAGCATATCCGCTAAAACGGCCAGCGGTGTTCCCGGCCCCATCACCCAACCCCAGAAGCGTGGATGGGTATTGCCCATCACATACGGCAGCACATCGTGCAGAAAATCATCGTAAGCCTTTTCAGCGCCTTGTCCTTCTAAGGGAGCAGACTCGCTTAAACGCGCCTTTACATCATCGGGTGTTGGCTGCCAAACGGCATTGTCACGCCGATTTTGCAGATAATCGAGCATATCATCCACCATGCGATGTCCAAGCGCGCGCATTTCCTCCCAATTTTCAGGGTCAAGCGATAATTCAGGAACCTTTTCAGTCATATTTCCACCTTACAGCAAAACGAGTGCCACGCCAATCATCGCCGCTAATAATCCGACTAACCAGAAGCGCTGTACGACCTGCGTTTCGCTCCAGCCACCGCGCTGAAAATGGTAATGAATGGGAGCCATGCGGAACAGGCGCTGTCCTTCGCCGGTAACAGGGTCTTTGGTACGCTTATAGTAGCTCACCTGCAAAATCACGCTGATCGTTTCCGCCACCGGGATAATCGCGATGATCGGCAGGATTAACCACTGACCCGTCATAATTGCCACCGTTCCGAGCGTCGCCCCTAACGCCAGCGACCCGACATCACCCATAATCAACTGTGCCGGATGCGCGTTGTACCATAGGAAGGCGAAACATGCCCCCACCATGATGAAACACAACTGCGTCAGGAATACCTGATTTTGCAGGTAAGCAATCACCCCATAAGCGGCAAAGGCACTGGCGCTGATGATTCCCGCTAACCCATCCATGCCGTCCGTAAAGTTCACCGCGTTCGACATACCGATAATATAAAACATCGTAATCGGGATAAACAGCAGTGGGCTGATGTGAATCGGGAATGGAATCAGCGGGATAAACAACTCATTGGCATACTGAAAACCACCATCATATTGCGAGATGATGAGCGCTACCAGCCCGGCCAGCGCAACCTGCCCCAGAAACTTTGCCCGGGCGGAAATGCCTTGCCCGGTCTGTATCAGATTCGGATTGCGCGCCTTGCGAATCCCTTCCCAGTCATCCAGCATTCCAAGGAGCGCGAAACCGACCATAACGGCGAGAGGGAGCAGCACGCTCGGCCCTGTTAACCGACCATTCGGACGAATGACATTGGCGATATTCAAACCCAGGAAGATCAACACCACTGGGATGATAATCATGATGCCGCCCATCGTCGGCGTGCCCTTCTTTTTCTGGTATTCTTCGCTCAATTCCACCTGTATTTGTTTGCCGACCCTGAGCCGCCTCAGAACTTCAACAAATGGCCCACCCCAGATGACACCGAGCAAAAAAGCGACACCACCCACTGTCAAGGCAAAAGGAAGCTGTCCTGCCATAAAATTTTCTATCCTGTTTCTGCAATTCTGTTTATCGGTTTATAGCATTCACATCGCCGCCCTGACTTGCCAGTGCGTGACGCACATCATCAGACGGAATTTCCATTAACACCACTAAGCGCTGCGCCAGATGTTGAAAAACCGGAGCAACAACCTGACTCGCCCAGCGCCCGCTGGTTGGTTCGTCAAGCTTAATCAACACGATTACCTGTGGGTCATCAGCCGGCAAAAAGCCGATAAAGGTCATTTTCCAGGCATCACTGCGATACCCGGTAGGAATAGGGATTTCCGCCGTTCCCGTTTTACCAGCAATGGTATACCCCGGTAGTGAAGCCTGACCGTCCACCCCATCCCGCACAACTGCGACCATCATATCCCGTACTGTATGAGCTGTTGTTTCAGAAATTGGCCTCAACAGAGCAATCGGCTGCGAATAATTAACCTCATCGCCAGTCACAATCTTTTGAACGATATTCGGCTGCATCATCAGGCCATCGTTAGCGATAGCCGAAACAGCCGTAATCATCTGGAGCGGAGTCACAGCCACACCCTGTCCATAACTATTGGTCAGAAGCGTACTATCACTATAATTACTGTCACCCGGAACGGTCAGTGTTCCAGCAGCTTCACCTTGTAAATTGATACCAGTCAGGCGACCAATACCAAATTTCTTCATGTAGGTATAGAAGTCGGTTGCGCCTAAACGGTCAACTGCCACCGTAGCCGCCCCGACATTCAGTGATTTCACCAGAATGCCTGTTGTATCCACCAACCCGTGTGCCTGACGATCCCAGTTCCACACCTGAATACCAGCCATATCCAGAACAGCCTGGTCATTATAAGTCCAATCAGGTGTAATTTTCCCGTCATCCAGCGCGGCGGCAATCGTCAGCACCTTCATAACCGAACCGGGTTCATATTGTCCGCTGATGGCTGGATTGTTCCAGTCATTACTCTGAGCAGTATCAAAAGCATTCGGGTCAAACGAGGGATAACTCGCCATACCGAGTATGTCGCCCGTGCGCGGATTCATCACGATGATCGTGCCGCTTTTTGCACCATTCTGGTCAATCGCTAACGCCAGTTCACTCTCGATCAAATATTGCACATCACGATCAATCGTCAGGTAAATATCGCTCCCATGATCGGCTTCCTGCTGCGATGGCAATATGAAGGGAATGTCACTCACAACCTCATTCCGTGACCGTCCAATCAACTGGTCTTCAAATTCGCCTTCAACACCGTAATAACCCTTAAGATCACCGCTGACAAATCCAAGAATTTGCGCCGCCAGAGTGCCTTGTGGGTAAACACGTCGCGGGATTTTTTCAATCTTCAGAGCGGGCAGCGGCACATTTTTCTTCAGGTCTTCGATCTGCTGTCCAATTTCAGCATTCACACGCGGAGCCAGCAGCACATAAGACTGGTTACTACTTAAATCCTGATACAATTTCAATTCGTCGATGCCGAGGATGGCGGCGAGTTGTGTGGCGGTACGCTGCGGATTTGAAACCAGATTTGGGCTGATACCGATACGATAATCGATGGTATTGACCGCCAAACGCTGCCCTGATCGATCATAAATAATGCCGCGTGCTGAAGCCAGGTTGACCACTCGGTTGTAATCCGGGCTGAGTTCATTGACCACATCAGGCGATAGCTGCTGGAATGAAATCAGTTTCAATACCAGTAACCCGCTCATAATCAACATACCGACAATAACAAAGGGAAGTCGTTGATTAAATGATTCGCTCTGAGCAGGGATTGGCTGTGTAGTGGTCATTTCGCTTCTCCCGAAAAACCCTGAAACTGGCGTTTAAGGTTATCCCACTGTTCCTGTAACCAGCCAACAAATGACTCGTTATAAGTTGGCAGCGGCGAGGCAGTTGGAGTAGGCAGCGCGGCGACAACCTGATCACGATTGGGATTGTAACCATCAACATACAAATACTGAATTTGGCTTTCCTTTGCATCCTCGAAACCCAGTTCGCGCGCCCGCGCCAGCAAACGGGACACAGTACGATAGCTGGCGATTTCGCTGCGAAGCTGTTCATTAGTCTGCTCAAGATCATTACGTTGGGCAATTAAGGCCTCAAGCTGGCGACCCAATGTGGCGACCGATGCCGACTGCGCCAGATACAGCGTACCAATTATAATCGCGATAAATAGTCCAAGTCCGGCTAGTGCAACGACCTGACGCTGAATGCGCCAGGGTGTATCCTGAAGGGCGTGTTCAAACCAATTCTGTTTCATGATGCTTAGTCTACAGTCCTCAATGAACACTCATCAATCGTCTATCAGCCATCTCTAATCCGCCAACTTTTCCACAACCCGTAGTTTTGCGCTTCGGCTGCGTGGATTTTCGGCAATTTCCGCCTCATCGGCTGTCAGCGGTTTGTGTGTAACCATCCGCACGCTCGCCTCATGCCCACAGACGCAGACGGGTGTCTTGGGTGGGCAAATACAATCGGTACTCGCCAGTTTGAATGCTCGTTTAACGATCCGATCTTCCAGACTATGAAAGCTGATGACAGCCATTCGTCCACCGGGCTTGAGTAAATCAATCGCAGCCGGAAGCGTTCGTTCAATCACACCCAGTTCGTCATTCACCGCGATGCGTAACGCCTGAAAGACGCGCGTAGCCGGGTGAATCCGATCGCCTTTACGACGCGGCATCGCCCGTTCGATCACTTCCGCTAACTGCCGGGTAGTCGCGTAAGGACGATTGGCTATGATCGCTCGCGCCACCCTGCGTCCATTCGGCTCCTCACCATAGTTATAAAACAAATCAGCTAAATCTGCTTCGTCCCAATCATTAACCAGTTCAGATGCCGGAGACCGTCCACCAGCCGGATTGAAGCGCATATCCAATGGGCCATCCTTCATGAAAGCAAACCCGCGTTCGGCACGATCAAGCTGCATGGATGATACACCCAAATCGAGTAGAATGCCGTTCACCTGCTCCCAGCCTAAACGGCGCGCTTCGACTGCCATTTCAGCATAACTGTTGTGAACGATATGAACACGTTCTCCGTAGGCAGCGAGATTCGCCTGAGCGATTTCCAGCGCCATTGGGTCAGCATCCAACCCTAAAATCTCGCCCGCCCCAGCATCCAGCAAAGCCCGCGTATGACCACCAGCACCCAGTGTACCATCAATGATACGCTCAGCAGGCAGGAGAGAATCCAGAATCGCATTCAATAAAACGGGGATATGAGACACGCTTAAATTCCTAGCTTATGAAGGTGATCGGCATCCGCCAATGTATGGGAAACATCATTGAGCGTTGTGCGCCAGTTATCAGGTTCCCACAATTCGAGGAAAGTTTCCATACCGGCGATGAGGACTTCGCCATCCAGTGAGGCATAATCGCGCAGGTAAGCTGGAATGAGGATACGCCCCTGACGATCCAGCGAGAGCTCAACCGCGCCAGAAAACAGCAGCCTGCGCAGCGCCCGTGAGGTTGGATGGGTGATGGGCATCTGACTAAGCTGGTCGGAAAGCACGCGCCATGAATCCTGAGGATAAATCACCAGATTATGATCGAGGCCGCGCGTCAGAATCGCATGAGGGCGGAGTTGAGGCCGGAAGCGGGCAGGGATAATCAACCTGCCTTTTTCATCTAAGTGATGCGAGAACTCGCCCCAGAACATCGGCATTCACCCCGTAC
>JBGAGR010000253.1:0-11340 GCA_044226645.1 Aggregatilineales bacterium | reverse complement strand
AATAGCAAATATTACAAAACTGATCACCAACAGGGTTGGGATCATCGTCAAAATGCGTCGAATAAGATATTGCGTCACAGTTTTGTCCTCAAAACAACCCAAACACCCGCTGATGTCTAATTATGATGAGAGGCGATTTTATAAAAATCGCCCCTCGAATTAGCTTCAGATGGACAAGACTTCGGTGTTAGGAGGCCCGTGTCCAGTCAGCGATGTTCCATTCTTCCGAATCCCAGGGGTTCATGCGGACACCCTCAAGGCTGTTGGCATAAGCTGACACGCTGCCACGATGGATCAACGGAATGGCTCCGCCGCCCTGGACATACATATCATTTTCCTTAATAGCGATGGCTGCACGATCTTCCAGCTTGGCAGTCGTTGCCATCTGGGCGACCAGTGCGTCGTATTCAGGACGGCACCAGCGGGAAACGTTGTTGCCCAGCCAGTTGTTGTCCGGGCCACTCACTTCACTGCACGCCTGAGCTGCCATATAGGCTTCGGGGTCGGTGCCGTCGAAGTTGTTGGTGAACATTTCCACGTCAGCATAGAACTTGCCGTAGGTATCCGGGCTGGCAGGATCGCCACCGAAGAACACACCTGCGTCAATGTTACGGAGTTCGGCTTCGATGCCGATTTGTGACCACCACTGCTTGACCAGCGCCTGGGTTGCCTGACGCACTGCATTGGTTGAGGTCTGATAGAGGATCTTCAGGGGGATACCATTCGATTCACGCACACCATCGCCATTGCTGTCAACGATACCAGCATCGTCCAGCAGCTTGTTCGCGCCATCAATGTCTTGCTTGAGGCAAGCATCATTGTTGGTGGATGCGTAAATAGCAGGGGCAGGGAGAATGTTGCAGGTGGGGCGACCAGCAGGGCCGTACACCTGGTCAGCGATCACCTGACGATCAATCGCCATCGACATAGCCTGATAAACAGCCGGGATAGTCAGGAAGGGATGGTTGTTGGAACCATCGGCTGCCCACACCGAACGCTTGTCACCCAGCGCCGGGTCAGGATTGGCCTGATTGAGATGGATACGTTCTACCTGAGTACCGTAAGCAACTACGATCTTGCCATTGCCTGCGGCTTCCATCTGGGTCAGAACCTGCGGCAGAACCTGAAGGTTCCAGGCATAATCGGCTTCGCCAGTTTCCAGCACCGAACGTGCTGATGCTTCGGCATCACCGCCGCCCTTGAGGACGACGCGCTGGAAGTAGGGCTTGCCCGGTTCACGATATTTCGGGTTAGCGACATAGGTCACCACATCGTTGGCCTTGAATTCGTCAACCATGAAGGGGCCAGTACCAATTGGCGCAAAGTTCTGCTCAGTACATTCCTGTGCCTTAGCGCCCACGCAGTCGGCAAACTGTGCCTTCTGAATGATGGGGGAAGTCTGACCAACAAAAGGCGCATAGGGGAATGGCTTGGGGCCATCGAAAGTCACCTTGATGGTCTGAGCATCAACGGCTTCAACACTGGCGACACCCTGGAAGTTAGTCACCTGCGCGCAGCCGGTATCCGGGTTGCTACAATATTCCCATGTGAAAACCGCATCATCGGCGGTGACGGGTGTTCCGTCTGACCACACGAGGCCGTCCTTGAGTTTCCAAGTGATGCTGGTCAGGTCAGCCGACACGCCGCCATTATCAACGGTGGGGATGTCAGCAGCCAGTGTGGGAACCATCGTACCATTTTCGTCATATCGCGCGAGGGGTTCGAGCACCAGCGAGGATGCGTGGAGGTCTTTTGTACCGCCGGACAGGAACGGGTTCATGTTGGAAACAGCTTGCCAGTACAGAATGGTCAGGGTATCACCTGACTGTGCTGTAACAACACTGCCTATTCCCAAAGACATGATCATGACTGCCAGCAAAAAACCAATCCTAAACTTTGAAATTTTCATGAGCAACCAGCCTCTCTAATCATTTAGCGAGCAAAGGAAAAAAAGTATTTATGAACGACCGAGGTGAAGTATAACAAGCACTTTAAGATTTGCAACAATTCTAAAGTGCCTCACAAATTGATGAATTTTTCAGCACATTTTTGCCTAAAAAAGCCACTGTTATGCATTTTTTACGCCGACAAAATCAGTCTGTGAGACTTCATCACCTCAGGTGAAAATAAGCAGATGTGCAGAATCTCGTACATCTCTGAACCAAATGCTTCCGTTTTGTGTATTTCTTCCAAGCTGGTATCGTACAAAATGCCGAATGGTTTTTACCACCTTTATTGCGAGGGAATATAAGATATGTTATTCTCTCCTTCTGAAATGCCAGTTTGAGAGGACAGTGTGTTGTCCTGCCATAATTGGTTGGCTCGATAGAATGTTTTTTAAAGGAGTAAAGCATACATGTCAGGCAAAAAGAGTACTCGAATTGCCGGCCTCGCTCTCGCGGTCATGATGTTAATGACCCTGTTAGTCGGGACAGTCGGCGCACAGGACGGCAAGAAAGTTCTAATCACGGGTCGGCAGATGGGTGCGGGTGACATTCCCACGCTCGATCCGTCCTTGATGCAGGATGTTCCCTCAGTTCAGGTTGCTTCGGAATTCTTCCCCGGTCTGCTTAATATGAATGAAGAGACCGTTCAGGTCGGCCCCGGCACGGCCACAGTTGATATTTCCAGCGATGGAACGGTCTTTACCTTCCATATTATGGACAATATCCCCTGGGTGCATTACAACGCCGATAGCGGCGCTGTCGAAGAAGTCAAGGACGACAGTGGCAACGTGCGTTATCTGACGGCGCAGGATTACGCAGATTCGATTATTCGCACACTTGATCCCAAGACAGCAGGCCCATATCAATATGTTCTCACCCCCTGGATTAAGGGCGGCGATGAGTTTGGTACTTCTGACGTAGCTGCTGACGATGCGACCCGTCAGGGACTCATCGACGCGCTCGGCATTAAGGTCGTGGACGATCACACGCTGGAAGTTACCGCTCCGGTGGCATCGGCTGTGACCCAGACTATTTTCACGATGTGGGTCACCTGGGCTGAACCCGCCTGGGCGCTGGAAGCCAATGGTGAATTCTGGACTGAGCCAGAAAACATCGCCACCTATGGCCCCTATACCCTCAAGGAATGGGTACATGGTGACGGCGGCAGCCTGACCATGATTAAGAATCCCTTCTGGCCTGGAACCCCGAATTCGCCTGTAGCAAAAATTGACGAAGTGCAGTTCGTGTTCCTGGATCTCGATCCGCAGTTGGCGAACTATGAAGCCGGTACGCTGGATGTCTCCGAAGTCCCTGTGTCATCAGTTGACCGTATTCTGTCCGACCCAACCCTGAGCGCCGAACGCTATGTTGCTCCGGGTTCCTGCACCTACTATTACGGCCTCAACGTAGAAAATCCGCCCTTTGATAATGCCAGCGTCCGTCTTGCCTTCTCTGAGGCAGTGGATCGTCAGGCGATTGTCGAGAACATTACCAAGTCCGGTCAGCTTCCG
This sequence comes from Aggregatilineales bacterium, assembly GCA_044226645.1. Classification (GTDB taxonomy): domain Bacteria; phylum Chloroflexota; class Anaerolineae; order Aggregatilineales; family Phototrophicaceae; genus CFX2. The sequence goes on along the minus strand of JBGAGR010000253.1, from coordinate 7,883 downwards.
GCCAGCTTCTTCTCGCTGCCGAATATCGTCGCTGCCCCAACCGAAGCCAACTTTGCCGGGATGGGTGTTTACACCAACCTCGACGACGCGAAAGCCCGTTGGCAGGCCTACCTGGCCGAAACTGGCAAACAGGCCAGCGACTTCAGCCCGACTCTGGTGTACAACACCAGCGCGGCGCACGAAGCCATCGCCCAGGCAGTGCAGCAGCAGTGGAATGAAGCATTCGGTGTCAATGTCCAGCTTACATCAGAAGACTTCGCGACATACCTCGATAATCGTGGTACGTTCGATGCCTTCCGCGCAGGTTGGTGCTTCGACTACCCTGACACGCACAACTTCCTGCATGACGCGCTGGTTGACAACGACATGCACTGGAGCAATCCTGACTTCGATGCACTGGTTCAGCAAGGTCTGAGCGCCCCAACAGCCGAGGAACGTGCTGCCCTGTATGCACAGGCAGAACACATCCTGGTCAACACCGATGCAGCCATGATTCCGATTTACTTCTATGTCACTCAGGACTTGACCAAGCCCTATGTGACCCGTACACATTCGCTGGTAACCCGCGAAGTATACGAGAAGTGGGATATCAACAAGTAATCGGTAGATATTCGTTTTAATTGTAGGGGCGACCAGTGTGGTCGCCCCTACAACTATCAGGGGCGCGAGCTATGGTACGATTTATTGTCCAGCGTTTACTCTGGATGTTCCTGGTTTTATTCGTTGTTTCTGCTATCACCTTTACCTTGATGCGGGCAGTTCCCGGTGGCCCTTTCCAAACCGAGCGCGGCATCCCCCAGGCTGTCCTGGATAACATCGCCAAAAAATATAATCTGGATGCCCCCTTGCCCTTGCAGTATGTCAAGTGGATCAGCGACATTATCATCCCCCGTGTGACCGACAAAACCTACAAGCGCACGCCCATTGATGATTACTTAGTCAATATTCCACTGCCCTTTTTAGGCGAAAAAGTGGCGCTGCGATGGGGGAATTTCGGTCCCTCACTGAAAAATCGCAGCAGCACGGTGACCAGTATTTTTCAGGATAATCTGCCCATATCATTCCAGTTGGGGGTCGCTGCACTGGCTGTTGCCATGTCGATTGGCATCCCGGCTGGGATTATCGCAGCACTGCACCGGAACACCGTTTATGACTATACCGGAATGGGAGTCGCCATTATTGGTGTCTCCGTACCCGTAATCATCATGGGGCCGATCCTGCAATACACGATTGGGGTTCAATGGCGACTGCTGCCGGTGACAGGATGGGGAACAGTGGCGCAGGGGGTCATGCCCGCTTTTGCGCTCGGCTTTGCCCAGTCAGCCCTGTTGGCACGTCTGACACGCGCCAGTCTGCTGCAAGTGATGAATGAAGATTATATCCGTACAGCGCGCGCCAAAGGTCTTAGCGAACGTATGGTGGTGGTCTTCCACGCGCTGAAAAACTCGCTGATCCCGGTGGTAACGGTCTTAGGGCCGCTGTTCGCCGCTTTGCTGACAGGTACGTTCGTCACCGAAACGATTTTCGGGATTCCCGGCATGGGACGCTTTTTTGTGACCAGTGTTACCAACCGCGATTACCCGGTCATCATGGGTACGATTTTGTTGTATGCAGCTTTTCTGGTTTTAATGAATATGTTGGTCGATATTACTTATGCGTGGCTTGACCCACGCATCCGGTTTGATTAATGAAGGAACCCGATGATGGCAGTTGCAGAAAAACAATCAAGCGTTAGTCAGAATGTTGTCAAACTGCACGCTCCGCCCAAAGGTGAAAGCCTGTGGGCAGATGCCTGGCGGCGTTTGCTTCGAAATCGGATGGCCGTCCTCGGCGGGATTATCATCATCCTGGCTATTTTGATGGCACTTTTCGCTGACCAGCTCGCTCCGCAGGGGTATGCTACTCAGGTGCTGGCGGATAACAATGCCGCGCCGACCTGGGTAACGCAAATCTTCCCCAATATGGTATCCAGGGAAAACGGCGGCTACGTGAGCATCAATGAACGCTATGCTCTGGGCGCAGACTCACTGGGGCGCGATCTGCTGAGCCGGATTATTTACGGTTCGCGGGTTTCGCTGGCGGTAGCCTTTGTCGGCCCTACGGTTTCGCTGCTGGTGGGGATTAGTTTCGGCCTGATCTCCGGCTATGTCGGTGGACGGGTAGATAACCTGATGATGCGGTTCGTGGATATTATGTACGCATTCCCGACGCTGCTGCTGGTGATTCTGCTGATGGCTTTTTTCAGGTCGAGCTTTGCCCGTACCGAACCCGGCACACTTCCCTATGCTGTCGGTCAGCTCGATCAATCAATGGGCGGCATGTTGTTCATTTTCATCGGTGTGGGCATTACCTCGTGGATGAATCTGGCGCGGCTGGTACGCGGGCAAATTCTATCCGTGCGCGAGAAAGAATACATCGAAGCGGCACGCTCGATAGGGACAGGAGTTCGCGGCATTATGTTCAGCCACATGCTGCCGAACATTCTCGGTCCGATTGTGGTTGCTGAAACACTGACCATCCCAACCTATATCTCTTACGAAGCCTTCCTCAGTTTCATCGGGCTGGGTGTCAACCCACCGACACCGAGTTGGGGTGCCATGATTTCGGAAGGGTCTCGCTCAATCAGCACCTACCCGAATCAAGCCATTTTCCCAGCTCTGGCGCTGTTTTTTGTGATGTTCGCTTTCAACTTTCTGGGCGATGGTTTACGTGATGCGCTCGATCCCCGGATGCGTGGTGTGGACTAATCCCGCGCTCGACACAACTTTGACTCTACAAGGCACGATCATCCGGTTGTGCCTTTTTCATCCTTAGTGACAAAAATTGATTTTTCGCCTTTCCTAATCGCTAACCACTAAAAGCTAAAAACTGAGTATAGTTGACCGTGAATGATTATCAGCAGCCCTGAATATACGAGGATTGATCCGTAATGCGTTTGTTTGTTTTCCTGCTATCGCTCTTCACATCACCCCTGCTGGTCTTCGCTCAACCGTCTGTTACGCTTTCATCACCTGCTCCATTTCAGGTCTTTCAGCGGACGGGCGACAGCGGAACGATTGTGATTCAAGGCCATGTGGAAGGTGCTGGAGAGTATATTGTTCAGGCTTCATGGAATGGATTGGAAAGCGGCATATTGTGGCAGGGAACTGACGATACATTCTATGCCGAATGGACAAATCTGCCCGTATGGCAGGACGATCTGGTCGTCACCATCGCCAACCAGGACACCATCATACCGACGGTTGGCATTGGCGACATTTATGTCGTAGCGGGTCAATCGAATGCTGTCGGATTTGGGATGCATAACCAGATATATACGAATACACTCGGCCTGCGGGCTGCGATGTTTACGAAAAATGGCTGGCAGGAATTGGAAGACCCCACTGGAATAGTGAATGACAGTTTCGCAGGGGGAAGTATATGGCCTTTACTGGCGACATTTATTCTGGAAAGCGGTGTGCCTGTGGCGTTCATCCCGGCAGCAGTTGGCGGAACCCGAATTCACACATGGCAGCCGGGAAAACCGCGCTTCGAAGCCATCACCAAACTGCTCGACCAACTGCCTGCGCCTTACGCGCGTGCGTTGTTATGGCAGCAGGGCGAAGGGGATACGAGAACCCGCGCCAAAGACTACTCGGCTTATATCAGCGCGATTGCTGACGAACTCTATGCAGGCTATGGAATACCTGTGTTCGCGGCGCTGCTGTTCAACAACAAGAATGTGAACGCTGGAATTGAACTGGCGATACAGGGCGATAGCAGCGTATTCGCTGGCGCAGATTTACGTTATCTAAGGCCGGATAACATCCATTACATCAGCGATATTAATCTGCGGGCTGAAGCCTGGTTGTGGTGGGAAGCCTTAGTCGATGCTGGATTTTATGAAGGCTGAGCACTTTTATCCATCTCACGAACCTACCAGCACTTCCGGGTTGACGACATTAATGGGACTGCCTGCCGCGAAGGCCAAAATCTGGTCGAAGGCCGTGTCGAAATACAGTTCATAGCTGTCTTTCTCGACATAACCGATATGCGGCGTACAGATGGCATTATCCATATGCAGCAGGGGATGGTCGGTGAACGGCTCGGTTTCATAGACATCCACCGCTGCCATGCCGGGACGACCTGCCCGTAAGGCTTTTTCCAGCGCGCCGCTTGCGATCAGTTCCGCGCGGCTGGTGTTGACCAGTAAGGCTGAGGGTTTCATGCTGGCTAAGTCCGCCGCCATGATAATGCCGCGCGTTTCATCCGCTAGTTTGATATGCAGGCTGAGTACATCGGAATGCTGAAACAAATCCTGCTGGCTGGAAGCCACCGCAAAATTATCGGCCTGCGCACGGGAAAGCGAGCCTTCACGTCCCCACACCAGCACATTCATACCGAACGCGCGTCCATATCCCGCCACCAGACTGCCGATTTTGCCGTAGCCGAAAATGCCCAGGGTGCGTCCATGCAGCGCAAAACCAATCGTGCTTTGCCATTTTCCGAGCTTGAGCCGCAGCACTTCGTGTGGAATGCGTCGCGCGGCAGACAGAATCAATCCCCATGTCAGTTCAGCCGTAGAATAGGGCGAACCACCCCCGGTACATACCAGGACACCATGCTGAGTGCAGGCATCGAGATCGATATGCGGTATGCCCTTTCCGGTCTGGCTAATCAGCTTGAGGTTGGGCAGGCGTTCCAGCAGCGCTTCGGTAATCGCTGTCCGTTCACGGATGAGCACCAGCGCTTCGGCATCCTGAAAGCGTTCCGCCAGCGCAGCAATATCCTTGACTGTATCGTGAAAAACCGTCACGGTGTGCCCGGCGAGTTTATCGAAAGCATTCAGGCTGGTGACTGCATTCTGATAATCGTCGGGGATGGTGATTTTCATGGCAGACGTTCCTTCCGACAAGTGTTACGGTTGAAAGCTACTCTTATTGTACGTTCACCTTTACGTTTTTCATGGATTACTTTAGCACTGGTACTCCACACGGAAACGGCGCGGGTGAGAGGTTTGTCGTTCAACCCAAGCGCTGAATCATCGAACCTACCTTCGGCTGGCTCTACCGTTTCCGTCGCTTGAGCAAGGATTATGCACAACTTCCCCAGGTATCTGAAAGCCTGCTTTATCTGTCCATGTCCCATTTGATGTTACGTCGCCTTGCTCCGTAATGTCTTTATTTACATTCACGCTCTAAAGACTTAGGAAATAAGTGCCCCCCGTTCTTCTGTCATGTCCCCTATCGTACCGATTTGTGGTATTTTCAAAATAGCGAGATGAACTGTTGGCTGATGAAAGAAGGTAATCGATGCATGAGCCTGTACTAAGCCGACATCGACTGCCGCGTTTTTACCGGGTGGGATTAGCCCTGATGTGGCTGCTCCCGGTGGGTTTATTTATCCTGTCGATTCTGCTCAGTCACGATTTCACCCTCAGCGTGTTGGATATACGCCTGCTGTTGTGTCTGGGATTCATGTGCCTTCCAGCAGCATATATCTGGCGCGAGGGAGTGGATGTGCTGCCGGGAGGACTGCGAGTCCGCATTCATGTACCGCGTTATTACGCTTACAATGAACTGGACAACTGGTATTTCGATAGTCGTCCCGACAAACGAATGCTCACCATCTGGGACAGTAACAACAATCGCGCGCTGGAATGTCACGGCGGACATCTGACGGATTTACCTGTGCTGCTGCATACTCTCAAAGATCATCTGCGTTACCGAAATTGGCCTGTTTAGATACAGTAGGAAAATTGATACAAATTTCACAAAATTCCCGTCACAGAATCCCGATTCAACGCTATGCTTAGGTTAAGAATTTCATACTACCCGAAATGTGATACCCAGATCATTATGACAACTGTTTTGCTGCTCGAAGATAATTCCGATATGCTCAAAGTGCTGACCCTGATGCTGGAAGAAACCGGCTACTGGGTGATGGCAGGTCGCAGCGCTCAGGAAGGTATGGCGCTTATGCGGCTAACACACCGGATTCCCGATGTGATTATCTCGGATATGGTCATGCCCTCGGTGGACGGTATGAACTTCCTCGAACAGATTCGCAGTCTGCCCGATTTGGGTTCTACACCGTTTATCCTGATGAGCGCCTATGCATCACCGGAAATGCAGCAGAAAGCCTTTCAACTGGGCGCGGATGCCTTTCTGAACAAGCCTTTCCAGTTCGATGTCCTCAACAACACCCTGCGCAAGCTGGGATTGATGACTCCCGCGCGTGCCTAATCCACAATAAACAGTTTTGCCCCACCCGGCGTAAACGAGCGATGGCTCTCCGCATGATCGGCTACCTGATAACTGATTCCCGGTGTCAGGACAAATTTACGCCCATCGACCAGTTCTGTTTCTAAACGACCTTCCAGACACAGCAGAATATGTCCCTTTTCACACCAGTGATCGGCTAAATAACCCGGTGTGTATTCCACCATGCGCACACGGATTGTGCCGAAGTGCTGCGTTCGCCAGAGTGCTTTGCCCGTTTCGCCGGGATGCTCCGTGACCGGAACTTACAAATCCCCTGACCGCTGCCCCGCCGAGGGGGTCGGCGGCGGCGATGACGGGAAAATCGGCGCAAACGGCGGCGGCTTGCCGTACTGCCATATTGCCGAGGGGGTGGATGGTGGTAATTTTGGCAAAATCAGCATCAGGCATAAAAATCGAGTTCCTCTACACGTACAAATAGTGCCGCCGAGGGCTAAAGCCGCACGGCTACAAGGGAAGCTGGTAAGCCCACTAAAGGGGCTATTAGGATCACAATAGACCCCTGTCGACATCCACCGTTTAGTGGTAGCTACCAACAGCTACCTATAAAGAGAGGGTAGCATGAATGATCTGGAAAAGGGCTACCTTTTGGTAAACTTTTCGGTGAGGATTTTCTAACCTATTCCCCCAGCGCTAACTCAACGGCTTTTTCCGCGTGAATGAGCGTGGTATCGAACTGCGGGACGCGCGAATCTTCCGGTTTGACCAGCAGCGTGATTTCCGTGCAGCCCAGAATCACCCCCTCCGCGCCTTCATCTTCCATGCGGCGGATGATCTGCGCGTAAGTTTGCCGCGAGGAGGGCAAAATCTGCCCCAGACATAACTCGTCATAGATAATGCGGTGAATCTCGTCGCGTTCTGCGTCGTTTGGGATCATCACATCCAGCCCATAATCATTGATGAGGATGCCCTTGTAAAAATCCTGCTCCATCGTGAATTTCGTGCCGAGCAGCGCGACTTTCCGCACACCCGCCTGCTGAATGCGATCTGCTGTCGCCGTCGCCAGATGAATCAGCGGAATCGAAACCGCCGCTTGAATGGCAGGCGCGACTTTGTGCATGGTGTTGGTACATAGGAAAATGTAATCCGCCCCGCCGCGTTCCAAGCGCTGCGCCGCGACTGCCAGCGCATCCGCCGCCAAATCCCATTGTCCGTTCCGCTGCAATTCCTCAATATCATGAAAATTGACGGTATACATCAGGGTTGTGGCGTTGTTCTGACCGCCCAATTTCTGCCGCACCAGTTGATTGATGACGCGGTAATATTCCAGTGATGATTCCCAACTCATGCCACCGATCAGACCGATAACCTTCATCGATAAGCCCTTCAGTCATTCGTTTTTAGCTGCTGGTTTTTAGTATATATGACGCGAATTAGCGATTCGCTCTCCATTTATAACCGCTAAGGGAGCAGCTTTAGCGACGGGATGAGACAAAAAGAAGAGGGGCTGAGAGACGCAGAAGCCGTAATCCAATTTGCACATACTGAACATATGTGCTACATTTACCCTGAAGATAGCCAAGGAACTCGATCATGAGAAAAGTTATTGTCATCTCCAACATCACCCTTGATGGTGTCCTACAAGCGATGGGCGGGCCAGAGGAAGATACCAGCGGCGGTTTC
>JBGAGR010000252.1:0-11563 GCA_044226645.1 Aggregatilineales bacterium | reverse complement strand
TGCATCTCGTTCCCGTAGCCTTCGCTGAACAGGTCAGCCATCAGATTGATGAGATCATCGGCGGTCAGCCCGTCGCCGCGTTCGACCCGTTCGTGAACTTCCAGTTCAAAACGCGCCAGCGTCGGCATGATGAAGAAATAGCGGTGCAGGTTGCTCATGGCTTCTTCGATCAGCGAAATCTGGAATTGTGGGTCGCTGTTGGCCTTGAACAGATTCGCCCGCGTCATGGCCTGATTGAAATTCGAGGCGACTTCCGCCACAAACAGCGTGTAATTGCTGTAGACAAAGGGCTGATTTTTGCGCGAAAGATACGAATGCATCGAGTGACCGAGTTCGTGCGCCAGCGTACTCATCGCGCCCAGATTATCATCGAAGCTCATCATGATGAAGGGATGCGTGTCGTAAGTTCCATAGGAGAATGCCCCGGCGGTTTTGCCCTGATTCGGGTAAATATCCACCCAGCGTTCTTCCAGGCAGCCTTTACGGAGCGCTTCGACATAATCTTCACCCAGTGGACTTAATCCCTCGCAAATCCACTGCACCGCCTGATCGAAGGAGACTTCCGGCGGATTGGGATTGACGGGTGCCCAGATGTCGAACGGATTCAGCGTGTTCACGCCCAACGCCTTGCGCCGAATCGCCCAATACTTATGCCAGGTCGGGATATTTTTGCGGTAGGTTTCGATCAGATTAACAAAGACTTCTTTGGGGATGTTGTTCTGGAACAGCGAGGCTTCCAGTGCCGAGTTATAACGCCGCGCGCGGGCATAGAAAATATCGCGCTTGACCGAGGCGATATAGTTGCTGGCGAGGGTGTTTTTCATGCTCAGGTAGCCGTCCTGATAGCTGTTCCATGCCTGCCGCCGCACTTCCTGATCGGTGCTGTCCAGCATGGTTCCCAGATTGCCCTGGGACATCTCGACAGTCTGACCGTTTACGCGGATTGGCGCGAATTTCAGGTCAGCGCCCGTCAGCATTTCTTCGGTATTATCGACCTGATTGAAGGGTTCGCCAGCCATCGCCAGCAGTTCTTCCACTTCAGCCGAGCGCACATGCTGCTGCTGACGGAACAGGTCTTCGAAGTAATGGCGGTAAATCTTCAGACGTGGCTCAGTTTCCGTCCACTTCATCAGGGTTGCTTCACCGATTGCCAGCATCTCCGGCTGGGCGAAAGCGGTTGCTGCGCCGAACTGGCTGAACAGACTCCCGGCCTGACCCATCATGCTGATCGCGCCCTGATCGGTGGTATCGCAGGCCTGCGACATGCGTCCGTAAAAGAACAGCGTTTGCACCTTACGGGCGATTTTCTCCACCGCTTCGAACCAGTCCGCCAGTTTAGCGGCGCTCTCACTCAGCTTGCCCTGAAACGGCGCGAGGGAAGGGATGCTGGCGGCGACAGCTTTCAGATCGGCTGCCCATGCCTCGCGGGAAGGATAAACACTTTCGGCATTCCATTTGGATTCCTGCGCGATTTCACTGCGCGGCGGGACGACTTTTTGAGCGGTTGCACTCATTTTAAACTCCTAATTTGGATTATGTTCATATTATGGCTACAGGATAAACAGGCGGTTGCGTAAAAAAGTTCAGTATTGCTCACATTGGAAAACCAGAACATATGATATAGACGATAAGGTTCATTGTAACGCATGAATCCTCCGGCTAATAGAACCGCTCTCAAAACCAGTACCGATAACCTGATTTCGAGATGCGTCTTTTTTTAGCGACTCATCTCAGTTAATATTCTTCTGAAACAAATGGATGATGAGCTATGCCCGATACACTGCGTCAGGTTGCCGAAAATGTCTGGATTTTCCCGCGCGATGAAGACCCCAACCGCATTCAGCCGAATGTTGGGATTATCGTTGCCGGAAAATATACTGTATTGGTGGATGGCGGGAATAGTCCCCGTCATGCTCGCCGCATCATGATCGCGCTGGATGATATTCAAGCGCCAGCGGTCAGCTATGTCATTTACACCCACAGCCATTGGGATCACGTGTTTGGCTCGATGGTCTTTGGCGCTCCGGCTGTTGCTCACGAACTCTGTCGCAAGAATCTGGCGGAAATGGCCTCCAAGCCCTGGAGCCATGCGTATCTTCAGGAAGAAATTATTCGCACTCCGGCGCGTGAAGCGGGTTTGCGTGCGCTCGGACGGGCGATTGAAGATTGGCGTAATTTCCGCATCGTTCAGCCGGAAATTGTTCTCTCGAAAATATTGCGCCTGCATCTGGACGGCACGACCTTTGAAATCGAGCATGTCGGTGGTCAACATGCGTCTGATTCCGTTATCGTCAAGCTACCGGAATCGAAGGTGATGTTCACAGGCGACTGCTACTATCCGCCGCCAACACACCTGCGCAAACCAACCGATACGCTCGATATGGCGATGATCAAATCGCTGGTCAGTAACGATTACGATATTTATGTGGATGGTCACGGCGATCCCATGACCCGCGAGGCCATCCAGCAGGTTCTGGCTACCCCGATCTCTAATCAGGATGGGGCGTAAACAGCCTATCAGGGGGCGAAGCCTATGCGCGGTGTCCCCATCCTCGACTTTCCTTCAATAAGAGCCAATCGGATGCAATCGCGTTACAATCCGTATGTCTGAACAGCAAATAAGCATAGATTGACGATTTGGTAACAATAGGTATACAATACCTGTACAAAACATAAACATGTATCGTGTTTCGCATGGGAGGGTCTATGCGTGTCATCATTACCGGGGGAACTGGCCTAATCGGCAGGGCGTTAGCCAACAGCTTAGCAAAAGACGGTCACGAGGTGATTGTCCTCAGCCGCAACACAAACAAAACACAGGGATTCGAAAAAGGGGTTCGTGTCGAGCAGTGGGATGCTCGCAGCGCGCAGGGATGGGGCGGACTGATGGATGGAGCCGGGGCGATTGTCAATCTGGCAGGGGAAAGCATCGCTGGCGAGGGCTTCATCCCCAGTCGATGGACACCGGAACGCAAAAAACGCATTCTGGAAAGCCGCCTGAACGCTGGAAAAGCAATTGTCGAGGCTGTCAAAGCCGCTGTCAACAAACCCGCTGTGTTGATTCAATCTTCGGCTGTTGGTTACTATGGCACACACGGCAGCGAAGACATCACCGAAGCGCACCCCGCCGGAAATGATTTCCTCGCGGATACCTGTAAGCAGTGGGAAGATTCGACTGTCGAGGTCGAAAAAATGGGTGTCCGGCGTGCTGTCGCTCGTACTGGTCTGGTGCTGTCCAGCAAAGGTGGCGTGCTGCCGATTATGTCGCTGCCCTTCAAATTGTTTGTGGGTGGGCCGATTGGCAGTGGTCAGCAGCAAATTCCCTGGATTCATCTGGCTGATGAAGTTCGTGCTATCCGTTACCTGATCGACACAGGCGAAGCCAGAGGCGCATTCAACCTTTCAGCTCCTGCCCCCTTGAGCAACGCCGGATTCAGCAAGGCGATGGGGCGCGCTTTAGGTCGTCCATCGTATCTCCCAACACCCGGATTTGCCTTCAAAATAGCCTTTGGTGAACTTTCGATGCTGCTGCTGGAAGGTCAACGCGCTGTTCCCCAGCATTTGCAGGAAATGGGTTTTCAATTCAATCACCCTGAAGCGGAAGGCGCTTTGCGAGACTTGTTCCAGAACGGGAGATAATATGCCGTCAGTTCGGTGGACAAACTGGACAAATGTTCTTATACTATGGAACATTGACCCTTTATCTACCGGGGAGTAATTTGATGGCAACCTGTCGTTATATGGTACAGGATGTTGACACAGCCGTAGCATTTTACGTCAAGCATCTTGGTTTTACACTCGATCAGAAAATGGGGCCGGCTATAGCGATGGTGACGAAAGGTGACCTGACGCTGTGGTTGAGCGGCCCGACATCATCCGGGGCGCGTCAGCTACCCGACGGACGCAAGCCGGAACCGGGCGGCTGGAATCGTTTTGTGATTGAAGTGGAAAATTTGGAGGAATTGGTTGCTTCCATGACACGGGACGGCGTGAAGTTCCGCAGTCCGATTGTTCGCGGCCCCGGTGGTCAGCAAATTCTCGCCGATGACCCTTCCGGCAACCCGATTGAACTGTTCCAGCCTGGATAATGATAGTGGGTGGGGCGATCAACTCGCCCCGCCAACCCCTCACACTAGATTTTCTCTACCGGGTACTGGATTTCCATCACGCCGTCGCCGCCTGGTGACTGCGGCACTTGCAGATAAAATTCGCGGTTTGGCCCAACGATCTGGTAGCCATTCGCCTCAATCCACTGCCCGACAGCCACATGAAACTGCCCCACTTTGTCGAAAGCGTCATAGCTGCCGCGATAAATCGCGCTGGCCATTTTCTCCACCGCTGGCAGCTCACGAATCACTGCCCGACCAAGCTGCCCCTGCGATGGCGAGTCCGCGTCCAGCACCATCGCCATTTCAACATCGATTCCTGCCGCGTTGTTGTCGTGGTAGATCGCGAAGGAGACCCCATTGCTGTGGACTCCCGGCTGCTTGAGCAGTTCACAGGCTTCGTTAATCAGTGCAATGCAGTGTTCGCGCATACTTTCCCCGTGTGGGACGAGTTCTCGTGCCGAGGCGATTTTGACAGGTTCAACCCGCTTGATGACGATTTCGTAGTCTGACATTTTGCCCTCCTGTTTGATCTGATTGATGCGTGCTGCCACCCGCCTCAGCCGCTCCTGTGCTGCTTCCATCTCCTGCTGAAGTTCAGCCTGTCGCAGCCGCAGCATTCCGGTAAGCTGCTCGGCGTTCAGGTTATCATCCAGAATCCGCGCGATTTGCTCCAATGAAAAGCCCAGGTCTTTCAGCGCCAGAATCCGGTTGAGGCGGGGTAGCTGCTCGAACGAGTAGTAGCGATAGCTGGTGAAGGGGTCGGTGCGCAGCGGTCTAAACAGCCCAATATCGTCATAGTGGTGCAGCGTTTTGACCGAGACACCCGTTAATCTGGAAAAATCACCGATTTTGAACATGTTCGCCCTCTGTCTGGCTAAAGGCCTTCGAAAATCAGTATGCGCTCTCCCGTTACCGGAGAGTCAAGCACGAGTTTTTGCAGGAAAACGAAATTTTCGAGACAGTCTTCTGTAGGGGCGCAACATGTTGCGCCCAGGCGATGACCATACACTTCATTGACTTTGTTTACAGGCGGATATTGGTGAAATCGCCCCCCTGCTTTACAATCGGCATTTGCTGATTTTGAGGAGTATGGGGATGATGAGTCGTTTATTAGTAATATTGATAAGCCTATTATGCCTTGTGGCGACTGCTGCCGCACAGGATAACGTCTTAACTGCCCAGAACATCGTTGTTGTGACCGAGCAGGACATCTACGGGCAGGACGCGCTCTACGCCGAAGGGACGCTGACGAATCAAAGCGCTGATGCTTACAGCAATGTCTCACTGGAAGCGACTGCTTACGATGCGGCTGGCAGTGTGATTGGAGAGGGCTTCGGCTATCTGGTCGATTCTTGTGGCGCGGGACTGCTGCCGGATTTTGTGCTGTCTGCCAATGCCTCTCAACCCTTTGCAGTTCCACTCGAACTCGATGACCCGGCACTAACCATCGACCATGTGGACATCAGCGCATCAGGCGATGTAACCGAAACAATCGCCAGCACAGCACCCGAATCGCTCCCCGGAATCACGCAGGTAACAAGCGGCGAAGTCGTCAGCATCGAATGGATAGATGAAATCAATCTGCGCTTTGGCGAAGGCTGCTGGCGTGATCTGTTTACTAACCTGAAGTGGTACGAATATGGCCTTTCCAGTCTGGCTCCCCAAACGGCTCAACACCCTAAAGCTGATCTCGTGACAAACGCCCTGCGTCGTCAGCTAGGTTTGCTCGACCCGATTTATTTTGCCCACTCGTTTATCAGTTTTCCACCGAATGCCCGTCGCATTGTGTATCAGAATGAACTGAGTTCGATCTATACGGCTGAACCGGATGGTTCCTTTAAGCGTCTGCTGTTCGATCATCTTTCCAGCGTGACATTACGGGGCATCACCTGGCTGGATAAAGGCGCTTTTCTAGCCTACTACTATGCTTCCTATGGCGACCCTGTGCTGTATTTCACCGCCACTGTCGATGGTCAAACATTGAGCGAACCCGTCGCCAATGCGATTCCGTCCATCACCGTCCCCGGCGCGACACCCGACGGTCAGCGCATCGTGATTGCCTCAGAAGTGGATGGTAAAACGGGCTATTATCTGAAACAGGCCGCTTATCCCACCACTAAACTGTTGTTCGAAGCGGATGTTCCCGGCAACAATTGGCCGGGGCCAATCTACGAGCAGGATGCCGATGGTTCGGCTTTTGTCTATGTTGTCCTGCCAGTAGATGATGCTGTGCATCTGGCCTGCTTCAATGTGCAAAGCAGCACCTTGCACGATCTTTCGCCTTTGCCACTCCAATTGACGACTGATGAACGCGCATGGTGGGCGCTTTCGCCGGACAGCAGCACGATTGCGCTGGCGGCAAATGGTCTGCACGGCGGCTTGTGGACAATTGACCTGAACAGCCTGGGGGAATGTGAATGACCTCCCTTGCTTTTGGATTGGTGATGGCCTCGGCGCTCACTCATGCGCTGTGGAATTTTCTGGCGAAACGTGCCAGCGGTGATATTACCTTTGTCTGGCTGTTTAACACTATCGGCGCGTTAATCTATTTCCCGCTGGCGATTTTTATCATTGTCACGCAGCACCCGGTTATCGAGGGTCAGCAAGTCATGGCCTTGATCGTTTCGACCCTGCTGCATCTGGTCTACTACTTCATGCTGACGCGCGGCTACCAGGTGGGTGATCTCTCGCTGGTCTATCCTCTGGCGCGGGGCAGTGGGCCGCTGCTCTCGACTCTGGGTGCGGTGCTGCTGCTGTCGGAACGTCCACCACCCATCGTGATTGCGGGCAGCCTGTTGATCGCGGTGGGCATTTTCATCATTGCAGGCAATCCTTTTGCGGTGAAGCGGGCAAAGGCAGTTCCCGCCATTATCTACGGTCTGCTGACCGGGCTGGCGGTGGCAACCTACACCCTGTGGGACAAAGAGGCTGTCAGCAGTATGGGCATCCCGCCGCTGATTTTGACCTGGTTCGGCACATCCTCCCTCGCTGTTATCCTGACTCCCTATAGCTGGCGCTATCGCGACTCAGTGCGCGTGGCATGGCGCACCTATCGCAAGGAAGCCATTGGCATTGGCATTATGGATTCGTTGGGCTACATCCTCTTTTTGATCGCGCTCTCGCTGGATACAGGTGGGAGTCCGGTCAGCAACCTCGCGCCGCTGCGGCAGGTGAGCATCCTGATTGGCGCGTTCCTGGGCGCACGTGTGCTTTCGGAAGGCGAGGGCAAACGCCGTCTGGCTGCCGCGCTGGTGATTGTTGCGGGAGTTGTTATTCTGGCCTTCCATTGATTGAACAGGTTGAGTTTTTCGTAACAGAGAGTTTGAATATCTTAACAGCAGGCATCCTCTTATTCTTCTCTGGACACTTCGCTTTTATAATCAAGTAGATAATATTTCCTTCCTGTACCCAATAGTGAAGAAGCGATATGCTCGACAACACGAGTTCTAGCGAAACCCTGAGCCTTGAGACGATCCGCGAATTTCAGGAACGCCTCAAGATTCTGCATGATGTCAGCATTGAGCTGACCAAAGCGCCTACATTGGACGACTTATGCCGTTGTGGGGTGGAGTTAGGACGCAGCCGGTTAGGATTTGATCGAATAGGGATATGGTTTATTGAAGATAACCTTCAGTTTATGTGCGGCACATTCGGGACAGATGAGTCTGGACAAACCCGCGATGAACGCGGTACACGCCGCGATATATCCACTGATCCAATTGTCACGAAAGCCATACGTGAACATATGCCGCTCGCATTTGAAGACAATGTGATGGTAGGCAATCATATGGGTGTACCCGCTGGACTCGGCTGGAATGCGATGGCGATCCTCTGGGATGGCGATCGCTGTATGGGTTATATGTCCGCTGATAATCTCCTGCATCATCGTCCGGCAACCCATCATGATCTGGAAATTCTACGCCTCTATGGTTCGACTGTCGGACATCTTATTGTTCAGCGACAGGCAGAGGAAAAGCTCATGCAGGAGCGTTTGCAGGCCGCGCTGCAAAAAGAAAAAGTAGAACTCCTGAGTGAATTTATCAGCACCCTCTCGCACGATCTTAAAAATCCGCTGGCGGTCATCAAGACCAATCTGTACCTGATGGAACGCCTGAATGACCCGGAACGCGAAAAAGCCAAGCTTCAGGTTATTAAGGAGCAAACGGCGCGTCTGGAAAAACTGATTGAAGATGTGCTCACGATGTCCCGTTTGGAACATGGCGGACAGTATCATTTTGAAGCGCTGGACATCAACACACTGGTGGACGAGGCGCAGCAAAAGTTATCCAAGGATGTCGAAAGGAAAAGTCTGGTCTTTGCCCTCGATCTGGGGAAAAATCTGCCGCCTGTGCGTGCTTCGAAGGAAGAACTGCATCGGGCAGTGGTCAATCTGCTGGAAAACGCGGTCAATTACACGCCGCCCTCCGGCTCCATTACCATTCGAACCCGCTTCGACAATCAGGCTATTGTTCTGGAAATAAATGACACGGGTATTGGCATCGACAAAGAAGATTTACCCCATATCTTTGACCGCTTTTACCGGGCTGACCCCGCCCGGATGGCAGTGGGTGGCGGAACCGGCCTTGGGCTGGCGATTGTCAAACGCATCATCGAAATGCACAACGGCTCAATCACAGTCAACAGCCGTCCGAATGAAGGCAGCAATTTTCATATTACCTTAGCCCCTCATAACCAGCCGGAATGACTATTTTCTCTCGCAAAACCGTACATGGCTGATGTGAACAGTCAGGGGGCTTATGTTCAACTGGGCGTTATATATCACTGGAATCTTTACCCTCGTTTTAGGCAGTGTACATTTCTTTTTCCCGCGTTTGCTCGATTTCAAAAACGCCATCCCCAAAGATGGCACACCCATCAAACCGTTCCGCCTGTGGTTCATCCGTTACCCAACCACGCGCAGTGATGTTTACGGCATCGCCTGGGTCATGAATCACGCCGCCAGCTATACCCTCGTGAGCATCGGTTTGCTCGATTTATTCTGGATGACATGGCTGGCGACTCCACCTGGAAAACTGCTGTCATTGTGGATAGCGGGGTGGTGGTTTATCCGCGCCGGGTCGCAGCTTTACCTCGGCAAACGACATGGTGATTACTGGATTCTGGCGGGTTTCGCGCTGCTCGGCATCATTCACCTGCTGGTCATCGTTATCTGACGATCTTCCCCTAAAACTTGACAGAATTGAACTTATGTTCTATGATTATTGAGCGTGATTTTTTGGTAGCACTGCATTAAACGGTGGACACTGTTTTGATCGCGAATTTCTCACCCTGGATTTGTATTTTCTCCCCTCGCCTAGGCGTACTCGCCGGTTGGGAGAGGGGTCGGGGGTGAGGGCTTCTGAGCGATCCACCGCATACTGTTGTCCTACCATTTTTTGACTGCTGCTCGCAGGTTTATGGGCATTCAAATTGCAAAGATTGCAGTTAAATTTTCCCGTCGCGATTGCAAACATTGCAGATGCTCCCCGTAGTGATTGCAGCACACCCCCCTCCTGCCATCTTTGCACTTTAATGATCGCTTTATGCGGATAGCTCTTGGAAGGTAATCGGATGTTTAAAGACTCAAAGGCATTTTCGGGATTTTCGGTAGACGATATACCCAAAGCGAAAGCCTTCTACAGCCAGACGCTAGGGCTGAATGTGACCGAAACCAACGGCCTGCTGCGCCTGCATATCGCGGGCGGAAATCCGCTGGTGCTTTATCCCAAACCGAATCATGAACCAGCCACCTTCACCATCCTCAATTTCCCCGTCGATAACATCGATAAGGCCGTAGACGAACTCATCAGTAAGGGCGTGAAGTTCGAGATTTACGACGAATCACAGGACGCGAAAGGCATTTCCAGAGGGCGCGGCCCCAATATCGCCTGGTTCAAAGACCCTGCTGGGAATATTCTCTCGGTGATTGAAAGCGCATAGAGCGTTTGTTGATGGCAGATTTGGCTACATGTAATGACGAGAAAAGAGCATGGCGATGAGCGTATTCGCGACTGTTGAGGCTGCCATGCTCGTTGTGCCAACTGCCTCTATAGCATACGCCGTTTAAACGATGCCGCGTTCTCGCGCTGATGATGCGTGAAGTATTTCCACATGGTCAGCAGAGCCGAGAGCGGGCCGATGATGATCTGGAGCAGCAGGATAAATTTGGCAATACCATCTGTGACCCACGCAAGAATGAAGTGCAGTGCAGTGGGCAAAGCATCTGCCAGATGGGTATAGTTCAACGGAAAGACAATCAACAGCCACAGTGCTCCCAACGCCAAAAGCAAACTGGCAGCGGCCTCAAATGGACGGGCTGGATTGCGGTTCCCTGTCCAGGCGCGTATAGCAGGGGCAGCGATACCAAAGATAAGCGGCACGTACAGGCAGATCATTTCCAGTGTGCCGAATTTATCGGTAAAGAAGCCCGTATTCGCTGTCTGGTGATAGAGAAAGAAGCCGAACAAGGCCATTAGGCAGAGAATGCTGATTACTTCTCCTACTCGCGCGGGTAGTGAGAGAATATCCTTATCGTTTTGTTCTTCAAATGTGCTCATCAGATTTCCTCCTTATCCCTGTCAGTGGCTTTTCACAAGGTGATTGACCTCACCCTGTATTTTGTGAGTTGGTATCCAGGGCGCACGCAGCGATAGATAGGTGAGCGTGACCAGAATCACCATCTGAATAACCCGGAGCGCGATTCCCCAGATTTCGTAATCGGGTGAACGCTGTGGGGCAATGTTGAAGTACATGTAGATGACAAAGACTTGCAGCGCAGCTCCCACAATCCAGACCACACGGCGGTTCACCGCAATCAACAGCACCGCTCCCAGTGCATAAGCCAGCCCTGCTGGAAATCCGAAAACCTGATCGGTGGCAGTATCCAATACCGTAACGACATTGAAGCCGATCAGAAAGTAAATGATGGCGGTTACGGCGGATAGGAAAGCTGCAAAGTATAGAATGGGTCGCCACCATCCGTTGCGCTCTGAATGTTGATAGGTTGACATTGCTTTTCCCCTTAATGTCTACTTGACTTATCCAAAAACTTTGGATGAAAGCTCATTTGCCCAGGTGTGGATGGCATCCCAGTCCCGGTGATCGCCCTCTGACCACACCCCGGACATAACGCTGATACGAAACTTGAGTCTGTCGCCTAGTGAGGGTACCTTGTTGATATCGAGTACGCCGGCAAAGAATCCTTCACTCATTGGCTTGACCAGCGCCCGCACCGGAGACAGCCAATCCTCAACACCGGCCTGCTTCCGCCATGCCTCATTTTTCAGTGATAGTGTCATGCACACCAGAAACGCCGCGAAGGGTTTGCGGTTTAATTCTGCCCGGTGAGTCTGCACGAACTGCATGGCTTCCGGCAGCCATTGCTTCCCTTGAATGGCGCTGCCCGCGACGACTGCCGCATAGGGCGTAAGATCGGTTACTTCCTGCATCGGGCG
>JBGAGR010000251.1:0-11272 GCA_044226645.1 Aggregatilineales bacterium | reverse complement strand
CCCCAGATGGATTTCTCGAACTGTTTGCCGAATGTTGTCGAACCGTGATAATTAATCGTCAGAAATGCAAAACCGTGATCCAACCACGCCTGACTTCCGGGAGCATAAAATTCCGACTGCACTGATGTCGGGCCGCCATGCGTATGCAGAATAGTCGGAAATGGCCCTTCACCTTCAGGTGTCGCCAGCCAACCCTGAATATCCGTGCCATTCGCACCTTTGAAACTGACTGAACGCCACTTCGCTCCATTAGGTGGATTACCTGCTTCCAGCACTACTCGTTTTTGCTCGCCTGTTTGTGCATCCAGTGAGATTAATCGTGCTGGATTGGCTGCATCCTGCCAGGTCAGGTAAATCTCGTTCGCATTGGCGAAATACCCGCCGACGAAACCACCGACTACTCCTGCCGGATGATTGAGTTTTGTGACCGAATCACTTTCCAGGTCATAGACATACAACTGGTATACGGCCTGATACAACTGACACACCGGCACCCGTTTTGCATCCGGAGACCAATCCCAGGGAGTCACCTCACCGGGAATATCATCAATTTTCAAATCGTGGCGTTCGCCAGTGCGTGGATTCCAGATTAGCGGACGTTCATATCCGGTCTTGCTGCTGGTCGCCAACACGCGGAAATCTCCCGACAGCGGTGAGAAGGAACCAAAGCTATGACTGGTATTTTCTCCATCCCATAGTTCCGCGATGCGTTCTCCGGTTGCCGTATCAATAGCAACTAGCGAAGTATCCAGTGTTCCAGTTCGATCTGATGTCATGACCAGCGCGATTTCGCCATCGTAGGACAACATCGGGCCAACTGTCAGTCTTTCGCTATGGAATATGCGACGCGGAGATTCGCCATTCGAGGTAACGTAAACTTCGAATCCACCTGCTCCAGCGGCAGAAAATCCAGTTACCCTGCCAGATTTACTCTGATTCAGCAAGAAGGAGGCATAGGGTGGCATATCCGGTGTTATATCTTCCGCTTCCCCACCCTCGAACGGGACACGCACATAATGACCGATTTCGTTGCCCTGCGCATCATGGTGATAATAAATCGACTTGCCATCTGACGAAATCGCCCCGCTCACCACCCCGGCAGGCTGATTTGTCAACCGCGTCAGTTGACCGCTCGTCACATCCCAGGCGTAAAGCTGGAAAATGCCATCCTTATTCGTGCAAACCAGCCCATGTGCTGGATTCCTTGGGGCGACGGTTGACCATGCAATGCTCGAAGCGCGAAACCGCTGTTTCCAGGGGGCATCGTCACGGACGTTAAGTTCCTTCAACATAAAATTATGTCCTCAAAACTACTTTAGCGAATGCACCTTTCACCGTGACATTCTGACTTTGCGAGCCGGGTTCGCCGCCCACCGATGTAAATTCAAAACCACCTTCGTAGGCATTATCGGTACCGATTTTCAGCGTCAAAGTACCTTGCCCTAATGTGAAGGCGCGCGGTGTGGCTCCGCTCTGATCATAAACCGCAGCGGTTACGCTGCCATCAACAGCATCCAGCGAGAAGGTGTACTCGCCTGCTTCGGGTGGTGTACTCCGGTAAAACTGAATTTGCACATTTACCAAGCCATCCGCCCGTGTGAAGCCAAGCACGTAGTAACCGTTCGCACTGTTGGGAACTTTGGAGAAATCTGCCGTATCGTTCGTCTGCGTAAGTGTCCCTGTTACATCGCCACTGATGACAACCGAAAAACCGCCTTGAGATAAATCCGGTTGCGATTGTGGTGCAGTAGTCGCAGGCACTTGAGTCGCAGCGGATTGCGTAGGCGATCGACCACAGGCCGATAAAATCAGAATCGCAGCAAATCCGACTATACCGAGGTACTTCGCCACTATTCTCTCCTTGAAATCAATCGGCAAGAATAATTTTGCCATTTTCCATACTGACAATAGTCGCCAGGGAGTGAATAGGAACGTTATCGTAACCGGATTGAAGCATCAGATTACGACCACCCTCGAAGGTTTTTTCGACAACTACGCCAATACCCACCAATTTACACTTAGCACTTTTGACCATACGCGCCAGAGCCAAAAGAGTTTTACCGGAGGCCAAAAAGTCGTCAATGATGAGGACATTTTCATTCGGACGCAGAAATTCTGCTGACACCAACAAATTAACTTCGCCACCTTTGGTATGGCTTGGCGCGGTTTCCAGAAAGACCGGTCCCGCCATTGTAATGGGCTTCGTCTTGCGCGCGTATACCACTGGTACTTTCATCACGTACCCTGCCATCAGCGCCGGAGCAATCCCCGAAATTTCTGCTGTGAGAATACGATCAACCTGAATTCCAGCAAATAATTGTCCGAGTTCTTCACCCATCTGCATCATAAGATCGGGGTAAATCTGGTGATTGAGCAGGCTGTCAATTTTGAGGATGCCATTGCCCAGATTTTGGCCCTCAGCCAGAATGCGATCTTTAAGCGCCTTCATTTTTTCCCTCTTGTGTGTTGATCACCCATTAAACAGGCGTTTGTCCGCCCTCTTCTTCATAAACTTCAGCAAAAAACGCTTCATAAGTTCCTACAGGAAAGCGCCTGCCCAGCTCTGCCCCAGCTTCCTGCCCTGCATTCGATTTCAGCGAGGATTCGAGTTTTTCGACACTCTCAAAATAGATTTCCAAAATACGGTAATACGGCGGATCTCCCACAGGACTTCCAAGTACACTCACCACCTGTCGTCGAGCAATATCCGGCATTCGTTCCACCAATGCCAGCAAATCATTGTAAGCACTTTCGAAGGTTGTCGCATTTTGGGGTCTGCGAAACGTCATTATGAATTTGACCATGCACCTGATCCTGTGACGGGATAACAAAAACCGGGCTGTTTCCAACCCGGCTGCGAATTATACACTGAATCAACATTTCAGGGCGCAGCAGCAACAGCGCGTCCCCATCCCTTTAAATTACTTTTTATCTCCGCCACGCATGGACATGCCCAGCAGAAACCCGACTACAAAAGTAATAAAAATCATTCGCATCGGATTCCGTTTGACCACGCGCGTTGCCTCAGCTCCCATCTGTTCCACTGAGCGATTATTCAGATAGTGAGCGGCTTTTTCCAGCCCCTTCGCGACTTCATCGGCTGCCTTGTGAGCTTCCGGACTATCGCTGGCTTCGCGTGCCTCTTTACGAATGGATTCAGCAGCCGTGTTCAACTGCTTGACGGTTTGTTTGCGGATGTCATTGGCTTTGTGACGCAGTTCGCGCCCCAATTCGCCTAAATCCTTCGCGACATCTTCCGCAGTATCGTGGATTTTTTCACCTGTACCATTTGTGCCTGTCATGGCAAAACTCCTCCCATAACATTGACACCCTCATTGTAACACATTCCTTACATTGACCCAAGTTCCATCAATTTTTGTGGAATCAGCTCCACCCCCTTGACTCTCAACCTGCTTGAGAGTTGTAAGCTGTGAGAAATTGCACACCGACAAGCATTTTCCGACCATAATAGAGGTGTCTCACATCAGAGTGATCGGGGGCAAGCATGTTCAGGATTGGTCTATTCGCCCGTTTATGTCAGGTTTCCGTTTCAGCCCTGCGCTATTACGATGAAATTGGTTTGCTCAAGCCCAGCCATGTGGATCGTTACACAGGCTATCGTTACTACACGGCTGACCAGGCTCCGCGACTGAACCGCATCATCAGCTTCAAGGAACTAGGGCTGTCTCTCGAATCGATTGACCAACTCCTCGCACAAAATGTCCCCGCGCCCCAATTGGAGATCATGCTGCGCCAGAAACAGACTGAACTGGAAAGCCAGATTGGCGCGTTTGAAGAACAGTTGGAACGGGTCAAGGCACGCCTCAAACAGGTCGAATGGGAATGCAGTGCGAAACGGAAAGCCAGATTGGCCGTTTGAAGAACAGTTGGAACGTCAAACGCCTCAAACAGTTGAAATCAGTACGGAGGCAGAACGTAACCAAATCGGGAGGCAGAACAGCCATGACCGTTCAAGGACGAATCTCACAAATTTTAGGGCCGGTAGTCGATGTCGAATTTCCATCGCTCGACATGCCGGGAATTTTCGATGCACTGCGGCTGAAGCGCGAAGATGATAAAGAACTCATCCTCGAAGTCCAGATGTATCTGGGTGATCGTGAAGTACGCACGGTTGCGATGGGCAGCACCGATGGACTGCGGCGCGGAATGCCTGTCGAAACCACGGGCATCCCGATTATGGTTCCAGTTGGTGAAGCGACTTTAGGGCGCATCTTCAATGTACTGGGACATGTCATTGACGGTAAACCCGAATTGGAAAACACGATTCCCAAACGCTCCATTCATCGCATCGCGCCGGAATTTGAACAGCAGTACAAGCGCGTAGAACTGTTCGAAACGGGTTTGAAGGTGATTGACCTGATTGCTCCGATTACACGCGGCGGGAAAACGGGAATTTTCGGCGGTGCTGGCACGGGCAAAACCACCATCATCAGCGAATTGATTAACACCATCGCGACCGAGCATAACGGCCTTTCGGTGCTGGTCGGCGTAGGTGAACGAACGCGCGAAGGCACACAGGTTTACGGTGAAATGCTGGAAGCGGGTGTCATCGATAAGCTGGCGATGGTCTTCGGACAGATGAATGAGCCGCCGGGAGTGCGCCTGCGGGTTGCACTTTCGGGAGTGACGATGGCAGAACATTTCCGCGATGAAGGCCGCGATGTGCTAGTGTTCATCGACAATATTTACCGCTATTCGCTAGCAGGTGCGGAAGTTTCGGCACTGCTGGGCAGAATGCCTTCCGCTGTCGGCTATCAACCAACCCTCGCTGACGAAATGGGACAATTGCAGGAACGGCTGATTTCGACACAGACGGGCGCGATTACCTCCTTGCAAGCGGTATTTGTCCCGGCGGATGATTATTCTGATCCCGCGCCTGTGGCGGTATTCGCGCATCTGGACGGGACGATTTCTCTCAGCCGTTCGATTCTGGAAAAGGGACTGTTCCCGGCAGTTGATCCGCTCGACAGCAGCAGCAAGATTCTGCATCCCTCGATTGTGGGTGATAAACATTACTACACCGCACGAGGTATCCAGAAATTATTGCAACGCTACACCGAACTGAAAGACATCATCGCGATCCTCGGTGTCGAAGAACTTTCGGAAGATGACCGGCTGGTGGTGGCACGAGCACGCAAAGCCGAATTGTTCCTGACACAGCCAATGGTCGTAGCGGAGCGCTTCACAGGTCGTCCGGGTGTCTATGTCCCGGTGGCGAAAACGATTGAAGGCTTCCGCATGATATTGGATGGCGAACTCGATCATATCCCCGAATCACTTTTCTACATGGCGGGGGAGATTGAGGAGGTCATTCAACGCTACGAAGCAGTAGCCTAAAAGATTAATCCTCTGTTTAACAGAGAGTAACAGAGACTCGTGAGGGAGAGCGGAATTGATACACGGGAAAAATCCTGTGCAATAACAGAGCGATAACAGAGAAATTTTCCGGTTTCGCGCATCATGTTCTCCCTCAATGACTATGCTGGGCAGAATTGCATATCACCTTATCCGAGTCGTCTGGCAAAGGCCAGAACATGACTATCCAAATCGAGACAGTAAGCCGCTTCATCCCCCCAATCTCGAAGGTTGAGATCGCTCAGGTTCTTCGCACCGGCCTGCAATGCTCGACGATGATATGCTTCAGGATCATCTACCAGCACATAGAGTTCACTGCGAGGCACACCCCAGGCAGTCGATGGATCAGGTAGCCGATCCCCTAATAAGCGCATGATGCCAGATTCGGGCATTAATCCCAGAACCATGTCCGAGAAAAGATGGAACTCCGTCATTCCGGGAACATGCAGGTCGGGCTGGCGCTGAAACACTGTCGAGTAGAAAACAGTGCTGATATTTTGATCCTTCACATACAGAATGATATGGCATTTTGTGAACATTTCTCGCTCCGGTTATGGTGCTCAATAAAACAATTATGACCGATTTAAACAACCATTTCACGGGAGCATATGGCGGAAATGGAGGTGAAACGGTGAGGGAAAGTTTCCCCTGAAAAACGATTGGTTTTGATTGACAGCCACAAAATAATTCCAGGTTCTCAGTTCTGATGATGCGGCAAAGTTGGTTTTTATTGCGGCGAAATCAGCAAAAATGGCAGTTCCCTCCCGTGTTCTTGCGGCGAAAATAGGAAAAGTCCGCTGCTGCAATCTTTGCTGCAACATGAAGTTGCCAGTGACCAGATGGAAGTCCTGAGTACTGAGTTCTGCGTACTGTGTGAAAGGCAGTTCCAAGTGCATAGCTCCTAGTCAGCAGTTAAAAGCGGGGTACTCCTTATCGGAAGCTATCCCTCAGACACAGGGTAACGTAAATTGGCTGTAAAAGGGTGAACTTTTGGTAAACTTTTCGGTATGAATGTTCTAACCGGGGGAGAAGAAGTTAACGCAGAGGAACAGAGGTTCAGAGGAACAGAGAGGGAAGATTCTTAACGCCAAGGCGCAAAGAGGCAAAGGCGCGAAGAGAAAGAAAAGAAATCGAATCACCGTCCCAAAGGGAGGCTGCGCACAGAATCCGAGGAAACAGAGATGTGATTCTTTTTCAGAGCAGTTGGTCATGAAAATAGACCCATCTTCAGGGCGAAACCAACGATTTCCCGACTCACCCACGCAAAATGAGGGTTGATCGGTATAATCGGCGGCATGAATAACAAAATCACTCTGAAAAAACCGGGACGGCGGGTCGGAATCGCACTCGTCATCCTGATCGTACTGCTGATTGGGCTGGGACTCGATCTCAAGAGTCACGGGTTGGTATGGAACTGGTTCTGGTCGCTGACGGGCGAGGAACAGCCTTTCGCACAGATTCGCGGGATGGTGGAATGGGCGGGAAATTTCATCCGTCCGCAGCCGAACACCGCGCCGGATGTGCCGATCAGCCATACCGATGTGAATCCCTACGGCATCAACACCTTTTTGCAGCAGGAAGTGGAAATCCCCAAGCGGGAAAAGACGCTGCAAATGATCGCCGAGGCGGGATTCACCATGATTCGGCAGCAGTTTCCCTGGGCGGATATTGAAGTCGATGGACGCGGGAAATTTACCGACAGCCGTAATGACATGACAGGCGACGGAGTGGCTGATACGGTGGATGCGTGGGCGAAATATGACAACATTGTCGATTTAGCCGAGCGCTATCACATCCAGATTCAGGCGCGGCTGGACAGTCCGCCGAAATGGACACACGCGAACCCGGATATTGGCGATTTCGCGCCGCCGGATGACACTCAGGATTTTGTCAATTTCGCTGTCGCGGTGGCTTCGCGCTACAAGGGTCGGATTCATTATTATCAAATCTGGAATGAGCCGAACGCGAATCAGGAATGGGGCAATCAACCGGTTAACCCCGAAGCGTATACCGATCTGCTGTGCCGGACGTATAAGGCCATCAAAGCGGTTGACCCGGATATTACGGTGATCTCCGCACCACTCTCCCCCACCGTATCTCTAACCAATGAAAATCTGAACGATTTCATCTATTTGCAGCGGATGTATGACGCGGGGGCGAAGGACTGCTTCGATGTGATGGCGGCGCAGGGATACGGCTTCTACAGCGGCCCGACTGACCAACGGCTGCGTCCGAATACGCTGACCTTTTCGCGGCATATCTATATTCGGGACATCATGGTGGCGAATGGCGATGCGAATAAGTCAATCTGGTTGAGCGAGGCGGCGTGGAATGCCCAGCCGGAAGACCCGACTATCGTCACTTCGCTGTATGGGGCTTATGGCATCGTGACGCAGGATCAGGCGGCGCGGTATATGCCGCTGGGATACGAGCGGGCGCAGGAGGATTGGCCCTGGATTGGCAATATCAGCTATTGGTTCTTCAAGCGTCCGGCGGATTACGAGGTCAATCAGGCGTTTTATTACTTCCGCATGGCTGAACCGGATTTCACGACGCTGCCGGTTTACGACTCGATGAAGCAGTTCATCACGACGCAGACTCCGGTGCTGTATCCGGGCGTGCATCAGGCGGAAGATTGGCGGGTAAAGCTAAGGGATAGCAAGCTTTGGGGTGACGATAATGCGCAACTTGGGCATTATCTCGAAGCAACAGATGTTGAATTTGCTGCGAAAGGAACAGATATTATTGTCCGACTTCGCGGTTCAGACCCACCTCCATCTGCCGAAGTTAATGGTGAGCAATTCTTATTTTCTGACAGCAACACTCAGCGAGTGAATAGTTGGTTTGAAACCAATTTTGCCGATTCATTACTCCCGCAGACCTATCGAATCCATATTTATGGTTTTCAGGGCAGTAAATTCACTATCGACTCCATCACGGTTGTTGACCGCACATTCGAGAATGTGTATCCGTATGCGGCGGCGGTGGCGATTGGGGTAGGACTGCTGCTGTTTGTGGTGGTGAGTGCGCTGTGGGAGCGACGGAAATGATGATTGGGTTGACCAAAGCCTACTACCGTAGCTCTGTGATATTTCATACAGGCATTGCGATACTCTGTTTGGCTGCGCTGCTCTCCACTGTTTTCGCTCAAGACCAAAATACTACTCTTATGCCGGGTGTATATCAGGCGGAAGATTCGCGGGTAAAACTGCCGGACGATGCGAAAGTTGTAAATGCAGGAGGGGCAGAGTTCGGGAAGGCGGTAAAGGCAAAGACTGTTGATGCGGTTGTGAATGGAACGGATGTCATTTTACGGTGGAAAAGTGCCAGTATCGTCGTGCTGCGATATGACAATAATCTTTTGATATTCCCTGAGACTTATCTGGCTTTACCCTTAAGCGTTGGTGGGCCTGTTCGAGCCATTACCTTTGGCTCAAGCGATAGTCATCGTAATTTTATTGTCATTTCTCCGCATTCAATGCGTGTCGATAAAAATGGCTGGGTCAACGCGTTAATTCATCTGGGTACGGTTTCCAGACAGACGGAGATTCAATTAGCAGACACCGTAGAGCATAGAACATCCAATTTCCCAGTTGGTCTACTTTACGGATCTTCTTGGGTCGATTCCATCACCGTTGTTGACCGGACGTTCGAGAATGTGTATCCGTATACGGCGGCAGTGGCGATTGGGGTGGGGATGCTGCTCTTCGTGGTGATCAGTGCGCTGCGGGAACGACGGCGATTTTACCCCTCCCCCTAGCCCCTCCCCACTCGCAAGCTCCTGGAGAGGGGAGCGGAAACACTCAGGATTGATTGCTATGATGGCGATTTTACAAGCGCGCGTTTGAGGGCGATTTTCATCCGTTCGCGATATTCATCGTTCGTCCAGCCGCGTTCACGGGTGAGATTTTCCCATGTCTCGACAGCAAGTATGCCCCACATGTAATCAGCAGCGGTTTCGATTGTCCAGTGCGGGGCGAGGAGGCCATCGCGGTCTAAGTGGCGCATAACCCGCAGCATCCCCTGATAAACAGCTTCCATACGATCATTCCAGGCTGTGGCGGCGGCTTCATCCATGTCGCGTGATGTCAGAAAAGCTTTGGCTAGTCCGTAAATATGCGGGATATAGTTCGCCCAGAAATCTACATAGGCTTCCAGCAGTTGAATGCTGCTCTGCTCGACAAAGAGGGGTTTTATGCGTTCGGTCAGATCAAGGCTTTCGTCCAGATAGTGAGCGGTTGCAACCAGAAGTTCCGAACGGGAGCCAAAATGCAGATAGAGCGCCTGTCGCGATACACCAGCGGCTCTGGCAATATCCTCTAAGCGAACATTCTGCCCCCGACGTTCGACCATCAGTTGGCAGGATGCTTCCAATATACGCTGACGAGTTTGTGGATCACCACTTGACATGATGTAAAGTTTACCATAAGCTTTACATTGTGTAAATTTACACCGTGTAAAGTTCGTTTAGCGATGAGAGGTTATTGTACCATGTTGTACGACGCAATCATTGTTGGCGCGCGGTGTGCAGGCTCGGCTACCGCCCTGCTGCTGGCGCGGCAGGGTTATAAAGTGCTGCTGGTAGACCGGGCAACCTTCCCCAGTGATACAATTTCCGGTCATTTCATTTTTCATCCGGGCGTGGTGCGTTTGCAGCGCTGGGGTTTGCTGGACAAAATCATCGCGTCAGGCTGTCCGACTGTCACGCGCATATCATCGAATCTGGGCGATTTCACGCTGACGGGTGAAGTACCTTTGATTGATGGCGCTCCGGCGGCAATCGGACCAAGACGCACGATTCTGGACAACATTTTGTTAGAGGCTGCGGCTGAAGCGGGCGCAGAGGTACGCCAGGGCTTCACGGTCACGGATTTGCTCAGGGATGGAGAGCGCGTGACAGGTATTCGCGGGCGAAGCCACGATGGTGGCGACATTACCGAACAGGCACATCTGGTGATCGGTGCGGATGGAAAACATTCGCGGATTGCTGAATTGGTCGATGCGCCGCGCTACCGAGAAGTTCCTTCACTGACCTGCTGGTATTACAGTTATTGGAGCAATTTTCCCTGCGATGGGTTGGAATTGAACTGGCAGCCGCATCAACTGATTTTGAATTTCCCGACTCACGATCACCTGACGTTTATGGTAGTCGGTGCTTCGCATGAGAAATTCCAGGCCTTCCGCAGTGATATTGAAGGTCAATTCAACAGCGCAATTGAAACCATCCCTGATTTAGCGGAACGGATGCACAATGGGCGGCGTGAAGATCGATTTTATGGCATGGCAGATGTGCCGGGATTTTTCCGCAAGCCGTATGGTGATGGATGGGCGCTGGTGGGCGATGCCGGACATCACAAAGACCCGACTCCGGCTTATGGTATCAGCGATGCATTTTGCGATGCGGAACTACTGGCGGCGGCTTTCCACAACGCGATGAGTGGTCAACAGTCGATGGAGGAAGCACTGGCGGATTATCATGAGCGGCGGGATACACGCGCGATCCCGGAATATGAGCAGACGTGTCAACTGGCACAGCTTATAGGGTGGAATGTGCCTGATCATCTGCCGTTTACGACAGGCACTGCGTGGGAATGAAGTGGATACGAGTCAATATTTCGCCGCTTTCGCCAAAGCAATCCCGCATGAGACGTTCGATAACCCACAAAATCTCCAGCGGATTGTGATGCAGGCGCGAATGGAATCTCATCTAGCATAAGGTGACAAACTGCCGCCCGACCTCGAAATCATTACAATGACCTCACAGAAGATTGATGATGGCGAGAAGGTCGGGATAGCGATTCAACACAACGATTCAGAAAGTCAGAACGTAGGGCGCCAAGAAATAAAAATCCCGGTTTCTCCATATTTCTGTTTCGCTGTGTTGATTCTCTTGCTC
>JBGAGR010000250.1:0-12268 GCA_044226645.1 Aggregatilineales bacterium | reverse complement strand
AAGCCCCTGGAATGGCCGATTATTTATGTAGACGGTGAACCTGAAAAATCATACCTCGCAGATTTCAAGCGGATGATGGCCGATAAGCATGTTGTTGATTTCTTTTATTCCCCGGATCGTTTGGCATCGCGGGTTGCTACAGGACTCACAAAAGTTTTAAACACCCTGAATCAACAGAGTGATAGCATAGGCAAATCGGTTCCATTTCAGGCCATATCGCCACCTTCTGTTTTTGTTGGGCGGGAAGATGATTTCCAGCGCATTAAGGGGATCATTCAGGATGAAACAGCATGTGTGGTCATACGAGGCGGTATAGGTGGATTAGGGAAAACCGCGTTTGCAGCCTACACCGTCCATGAATTGCGAGAATATTTTTCGGATGGCATCCTCTGGGCACGACTAGACACCACCGATACGATGTCCATACTGGCTTCTTTTGTTTCAGCCTTTGGTGAAAAACATGTTGCGCTGCTCAAGCACCTGACGACTATTGATGCTCGGAGTAGTTATTATCGTTCCATTATCGCGGATAAAAGATGCCTGATTGTCCTGGATAATGCCGAAAACCCTCAACAAGTCATACCGCTGTTGCCCTCTGGTGGAGCCAGCAAAATTCTGGTTACGACACGTTATTCCATTGTGAAAATGATTCCGAATGCAGTTGATTTTCCGATAGAAGTGCTGTCGGCAAGGGGAGCCAGAGACTTACTGCTGAATTTGTTAGATCGTGAGCAAGATGATCAGATACAGGAATTGGATAGGCTGTGTGCTGAATTAGGCTATTTGCCTTTAGCGATTCACATTGCGGCGGACATCCTGCGGGAGTTGGACTGGACAATAGCAGACTATCTAAAACGAATTAAAGCCTCAACTTCGCTGGATTGGCTTTCAGATGAGAGCCTGTCAGAGAGTGTCCGTGCTTCTTTTGCCATCAGCTACGACAATCTCCCAAATGATGCCGCCAAAAAAACCTTCCGCTTACTGGGAATATTTCCACGAACCGAATTCTCCATTCAGGCTGTGGCTTCTATTCTGGGAATGGCCTCGGATGTTGCTGAACGCATATTGTTGATCCTCAAACGGCGCGGTTTGGTTAATCTCGATGAAGGTTTGTTGGGTGTTTTCAACTTGCATCCCCTGATACATCGTTATGCGACAGAACTGCTAACCAAATTTGATGATGTTTCTGCCATTCATAGAGCAACCGGAGAATATTTTAAGAGTCAAATCAGCCCCTGGAATCCCGAACTGGATAAATTTAGCTATAGTGAAATCCTAACCAACAATGATACTCAAAATGGCATAGATGCTATTTTTCACTATTTTCAGGCAGGTGACTATGCTGATGCTCAGGATGTCCTGGTCGCTATTGCTGATGGGCTGGGACTTCAGGGGCGCATGGGAGAACTGTTTGACTGGATTGAGAAACTGAATACTAAGACAGCGCTTGTGCCCTGGTTGGTTTTTTATCGAGGGGATCAACTTGTACTCAATCGAGGTGAACATGATTTCGATGAAGGGCTACAGTTACTAGAAAAACTACTGCTAGAGGCTGACCCGAAAGTGGTATCAGCCGCCTGTATTGCTTTGGCAGAAATTCACTTCCGACAGGAAAATTTCGATAAAGCGCGAAGTTATCTAAGCCGGAGCCTGGAACTTAAACGCCGTATTCAACCTGTCGATTCGAAAGGGATAGCGTACATCATCAACGAGATGGCACGGATTTTACTGCGGTCAGCGGGTACCCCTCAGCAGGTACTCGAACTGCACATGAAGGCACTGGATATTCAGAAGCAGGCATCCGATATTAAAGGGATGTCATATACGCTGCGAAAAATGAGTTCGCTTTATCTGTATCATTTCCATGACCATTCACAGGCTGCTGATCTCATCGCGGAGAGTGAGCGTTTTGCCCTCGAAGCAGGGGATCGAATCGGACTTATCAGCATTCTATCGGATCGAGCGGAATTGTTGCGGGTAGAACGCCGCTATGTAGAAGCAGTTGAATTACTAAAACAGGCGCAAAAGCTGTCTGTTGAGTGCAATGAACCAGTCAGTGAGGCTTTTGTGCTCAAACGCTTAAGTCTGGTCTATGAAGCGGTAGAATTGTTTGGTGAGGCCAGTAACTATGCGGAGGATGCCAGGTCGATTTTTGACCGGGTAGAAACACGTCAGGCCGCCAGGCTGGAAAAGATACTGGCGCGGCTAACGAACAAAAAAGACGAACTGACTGCGGAGCTTAATCTTCTTGAGACGCGCCTTGCTCAACTAGAGTCCAGTGAAGCTACCTCAATGGATACCCATATCAAATCTGAATTGCGGGTCGCCCGGCGACGGCGGAAACGCATCCGACAACAGTTAGGCTTAGAAGCAGGACTGATCAGGCTCAAGTAATGAGATCATGACCCATAAAGGATTCGAACCTTTGTCTCCAGGATAGAGGCAAGCCTCTCCTGGTATCCTGCCACTAGACGAATAGGCCAAGGTGCGGGCGGCAGGACTCGAACCTGCGATCTTTCAGGAACTCAGATTATGAGCCTGAATATGTTCCCAACTACACCACGTCCGCACCATTCAGTATAATCAAATCACAACAATTACGCCAAAAGAATAGAGGGTGTTTTCGAGACCTTTAGGCGGCTCTTGTTTTTGATTCCTGCCAGCGTTAAGATTTACGACCTTTCATGACAATAAATAACGATGGCTCTCAGGAGGATGGTATGGCAAAGAAACTGAAGAATTATATTGGCGGCTCATGGGTCGATTCCAGTGCCACGCAGTACACCCCGGTGGTGAATCCGGCGACCTGCGAAACCCTGGCTGAGTGCCCGGAAAGCACCCGCGCTGACGTGGACAGAGCCGTTAAAGCGGCACAGGAAGGCTTCGAAGAATGGCGACGGACTCCGGTGCTGAATCGTGTCCAATATTTGTATCATTTTAAGACAATTTTGGAAGACCGTTTCGAAACTTTAGCCGAAATGGTCGTGATGGAAAACGGCAAGACCCGCGATGAAGCGCGTGGTGAAGTGCGGCGTGGCATCGAAAGCGTGGACTTTGCCACCAGTGTCCCGGTGCTGATGCGTAATGATGGTCTGGAAGACATCGCCAGCGGCATCGACGAGACCACTGTGCGCCAGCCTGCGGGTGTATTTGCTGCGATTACCCCCTTCAATTTCCCGTCGATGGTTCCGCTGTGGTTCCTCCCGACAGCCATTGCCTGCGGCAATACCTTCATCATGAAGCCGTCGCCCCAGACCCCCATCAGCATGGAGTTGATGTACGAACTGCTGGATGAACTCGACCTGCCGGAGGGCGTGGTCAATCTGGTTCAGGGCGGCAAGGAAGCTGCCATGGCGATCATGGAGCACCCCGGCGTAAAAGGTGTGTCGTTCGTCGGTTCGTCCCCTGTCGCACGAATCGTCTATGAAACCTGCACCAAGCATGGCAAGCGGGTTCAGGCGCAGGGTGGCGCGAAAAATTACATCGCTGTGATGCCAGATGCCGATATGACCGCTTCGGTCAAGAATATTATGGGCGCGGCTTATGGCTGTGCCGGACAGCGCTGTCTCGCGGCGGCGGTTGTGGTCGGCGTAGGTGATGCTTATGACAAGCTCAAGGATGAACTGGTCAAGCAGGCCAAGGGTCTGCGCGTCGGGTACGGTCTGAGCGAAACCACCCAGATGGGCACCGTTGTTTCCGCCGCTGCACGTGAACGCATCACCAACATGATTAATCAGGGTGAGCAGCAGGGCGCGAAAGTCGTTCTGGACGGACGCAATGTTCAGATTGACGGCTTCAAAGATGGCAATTTTGTCGGCCCGACCATCATTGAAGATGTTTCAGCCGATAACATTCTGGCGAAGGAAGAAGTCTTTGGCCCGGTGCTGGCCATGATGAAGGCCGATGATTTCGATGAAGCGGTGGACATCATCAACAGCAGCAAGTACGGCAACGCCGCCAGCATTTTCACCAGCAACGGTGGACTTGCGCGCGACTTCAAGTATCGCGTCAATGCGGGTAACATCGGCGTGAATATCGGCGTGGCTGCGCCGTCGGCTTCCTTCCCCTTCGGCGGACAGAAGGAATCGTTCTTCGGTGATCTGCACGGTCAGGGCATGGACTCGATTGAGTTCTACACCGAACGTAAAATCGTCATCGAACGCTGGATTTAGATGGCACATCGTAGGGACACGATATATCGTGTCCCTACAGCACCTATGATTACCTACACCGATTCGCTGAATGGCATCACGCCGGAGCAGTTACAGGGCTTTTTCATCGGATGGCCTAATCCGCCCACGCCGGAAACCCATCTGCGTATTCTGACGGGCAGCAGTCATATCCTGCTGGCGATGGATGGTCAGCGGGTGGTGGGTTTCATTACGGCGGTGAGCGATGGTATCTCGGCTGCCTATATCCCGCATCTGGAAGTGCTGCCCGATTATCAGGGCAAAGGCATTGGCACTGAAATTGCCCGCCGCATGATCGCCAAACTGAATGACTTCTACATGATTGACTTGATGTGCGACAGCGGTTTGCAGCCCTTTTATCAACGGTTGGGAATGCGTCCCTATACCGGGATGATGATTCGCAACTATAATCGGCAGTCAGGAACATAAGCATAAGTCCTGAGTAGAAAGTGCTGAGTGCTGAGTAAATTCAGTGGGATGCACACTCAGGACTCAGAACTCAGGACTAGAAAATGACTTCACTCAACGCCTTTGGCGCGATTATGACCTATGCCATCGAACTGGAAACCCGCCTGAACGCCTATTATCAGAAAGCGGGTAATGCTGACCGCGCAGCCGAAGCCGATAAACGCCGCTCGAAGCTGGAACGCGCGCGCCGGACGTACGTGTTGGAAATCACGCTGGAACCGATTGATGGTCTGGACGAAGCCGATTACGCCATGAATCTGGATGATGCTTCGCCTGCCGGACAAAAAGCGGTTGAGCAGATCGCCACCCAGTTCTATACGGATGTCTCGCCGCATATTAATGTGCGTGATGCCCAGCGCCTGCTGGAAAAGTGCGCTAAGGAACACGCCGCGCTGGTGTAATTTTCTCTGATGCTGACCTGAGCCTATCACAGAGCGAGGGTCAGCATCCTGCAAGTCCCATCTCCTCTTTCTGCTGTATTACCGTGATTCATCTGAGTTTTGCACTTCATACAACCCAGTATGTGTTTGACGGTTGCATATAAATTTCACCGATCATATGATTGGCGCTCTGCATATAAGGTTGCTTTATAATTGATGCTATCGTTTAATTTTATGGCATTGTTAAAAATTTCCTAAACTATCGCGCTCTAACAAATTCTGTTGTTTATGTTTAGAGTAGGAAATAGGCTATTGTTTTGCAATGCTAGATATGCGCACTCTCTAAATCACCTGCGTACAAAGCACCCCCGTACCACTGAAGACGATAAAACTTACGCAAGCCTTTTTGGAAATTCGTACCAACACTATTGGCGATGAGAGCTTTGCCATTGCATGGGGAGCAGAAACTCGTTTAGATTTGATTATGGTGCAGCCCCTCAATACCCCACACACTAAATTGGAGTGAACAATATTGAAAATGACCTAATCAAAGCAATCCCGGAGGAAAACATGAAAGCAATTGTCTACACAAAATACGGATCACCGGATGTGCTTCAGTTCAATGAGGTCGAAAAACCAACGCCTAAGGACAATGAAGTCCTGGTGAAGATTCACGCGGCATCCGCAAATGCGCTGGACTGGCATTTCATGAGAGCAGAGCCGTTCTTGGCACGATTAGAGAATGGACTCATCAAACCTAAAAACACGAAGCTCGGCGCTGATATAGCAGGGCGGGTTGAAGCGCTTGGCCGCAGCGTAACGCAGTTCCAGCCCGGTGATGAGGTGTTTGGGGGTCTCCTTCTGGATACTCTGGGCGGTTTTGCCGAGTACGTATGCGTTCCTGAAGTGCTATTGGCGTTGAAACCGAGCAATATTTCATTTGAGGCCGCTGCTACTGTCCCTATAGCAGCATTCACTGCTTTGCAGGGTCTGTGCGATAAAGGACAAATACAATCTGGGCAAAAGGTCTTGATTAATGGGGCATCCGGCGGCGTAGGTACATTTGCTGTGCAGATTGCCAAGTCCTTCGGGGCTGAAGTGACTGGCGTGTGCAGCACGCGGAATCTGGACATGGTGCGCTCGATTGGCGCAGATCACGTCATTGATTACACGCGAGAAGATTTCACCAATAACGGGCAGCAATATGACCTGATCTACTGTGCCGTGGGCAATCGTTCGACGACTGAATACGAGCGCGCACTAAATCCCCAGGGAGTCTGCGTCATTGCGGGCTTCACCAACCTGCGTCTGTTGTTCGAACACCTGATCTTTGGGCCGCGCAGGTCGAAGGTCGGAGGCAAGCAAATCGGTCAAATGGATACCATGAAACCAAACCAAAAGGATCTGGCTTTCATAAAAGAGCTTCTCGAAACCGGCAAAGTAAAACCTGTCATCGATAGATGTTATCCGTTAGCCGACGTTCCTGAGGCGATCCGGTATCTTGAAGCAGGGCACGCTCAAGGAAAAGTCGTCATCAATGTGGCACAAAGCAGCTAAACTGCGATCCGTATTCCGTGACCTAAATCGTCCTGCCCTTGTCCAATTAAAGAAATATAGAGGAAATTCATGAAAGCAATTGTATACACACAATACGGATCACCTGATGTTCTTCATCTGAAGGAGGTTGAAAAACCGACCCCTCAGGACGATGAAATCCTGATAAAAGTTTACGCGGCATCCGTAAATGCAGCGGAATCGCATATTGTCAGAGCCGATCCGCCCCTCATGCGTCTGATGGGCTATGGCGTTCTAAAACCCAAGAAGACCATTCCCGGCGCTGCCGTGGCGGGGCGGGTTGAAGCGGTTGGCAGCACCGTAAAGCAGTTTAAGCCGGGCGACGAGGTATTCGGAGACTTAAGTTTCGGTGGTTTGGGCGCTTTTGCTGAGTATGTATGTGCCAATGAAAATGTAATGGCCTTGAAACCGGTCAATGCGACATTCGAGGAGGCTGCGGCCATTCCGTTAGCGGCGACTACCGCCCTGCAAGCCCTTCGCAACAGCGGACACATTCAGAGCGGGCAAAAGGTTCTGATTAATGGCGCGTCTGGCGGTGTTGGTACATTTGCGGTGCAGATTGCCAAAGCGTTGGGGGCTGAAGTGACCGCAGTGTGCAGCACGAGCAAAATGGACATGGTGCGTTCGATTGGGGCAGACCATGTTATTGATTACACCAAGGAAGACTTCACCCAAAATGGGCTGTGTTATGACCTGATTGTCTCTGCCAACGGATATCATCCGATTGCAGATTATCGGAGGGCATTAAGCCCCAACGGAACGTATGTCATGTCCGGAGGTGCTGCCATGGCTGCGATGATGGAGGCTATGCTGCTGGGACCCTGGATTTCAATGAGGGGAAGCAAGAAAATGGGCAACATGCTAGGGAAGCCCAACCAGCAGGATTTGGTCTTCTTGAAAGAGCTTGTTGAAGCCGGCAAAGTAAAACCTGTCATAGACCGATGCTACCCGTTGGCTGAAGTTCCTGATGCGCTCCGCTATCTTGAAGAAGGGCACGCTCAGGGGAAAATCGTCATTACGGTGGCACATAGCAACTAGATCTGACCAAGCGCTGCACTTGCAAACCGGAAAGAAAAGGGAGAAACGATGATGACGATGCAAGACAAGATTTGCCTGATTACAGGCGGTACCAACGGTATCGGGAAAAGTACAGCTCTGGCACTCGCCCGAATGGGCGCAACAGTCGTCATTGTCGGGCGGGATGCTGAAAAAACTGCTCAGGTGGTTGAGGAAATCCGCGCCGCCAGTGGCAACAAAAACGTGGACTCTCTGCTGGCGGATTTGTCGTCACAGACCGAAATTCGTCGGCTGGCAAATGAGTTCATGGGCAAATATTCACAGCTTCACGTTTTGCTCAACAATGCGGGTGCGGTCTTTATGCAGCGCCAACTCAGCGTGGATGGCATCGAAATGACGTTTGCACTCAATCATCTCGCATACTTCCTGCTGACCCATTTGCTGCTCGATACGATCAAAGCCAGCGCTCCAGCCCGGATTATCAATGTGGCATCGGATGCCCATTCAGGCGGCAAAATCGAGTTCGATAACCTTCAGGGCGAACGAGCCTTTAGCCCCAGAGCGTACAGCGATTCAAAACTCGCCAACATCCTGTTTACAACGGAATTGTCCCGCGGCTTAGAAGGGAGCGGAGTAACCGTCAATGCCCTGCATCCAGGCTTTGTGAGCACCGGATTCGGGAAAAATAACCCGGGCTTCCTCATGAAAATAATCCGGGCAGCCACACCTCTTTTTGCACGTTCGCCGGAGAAAGGGGCAGCAACGTCGATCTACCTGGCTTCATCTCCAGAGGTTGAGAAAATCACAGGAAAATATTTCTACGATTCGAAAGTGACTCGAACTGCTTCACAAGCTACCGATATGGCAGTTGCAAAAAAGCTGTGGGATGTCAGCGCCGAAATGGTACATCTAGCGGATAGAGCGCCCGAAATGGCATAGCGACGAATAGATTAAATTGATGCGTTGCGCCAGAGAGTGACCGTATATTTGAACCAGAGCAGATAATGCTATGCCCAAAATCAGAGTTGACAACTCATGACTACCGCGACCACTACCCCGGTACGGCGACCACGACCAACCGTTCCGGGTATATCGCAGGTGATGAGCGTCAGGCGGCTGTCCGCGCTGGGATAAACGACGGTCAGGTCATCATACTGGACGGTGTATTTGCTGTTCACGATGTAGCGCCGTTCGCCTCCATCGACGGTGACGATAATCGGGTCGCCCACATTGAGCTGATATAACCCGGCGAAAACTCCGGGTCGTCCATTGGGATAGGTCGAGTGCCCACCGAGGACGACATTGCCAGTGGTATCGAACCAGGCGGTTCCTTGCAGATGCCCGACCCGTTTCTCCCAGGGATCAATCGCCCAGCTTTCACCATCCAGTGGAAAAGTCGTGATGCCCACGTAGACATTCACCGTCGGCAGGGAGAGCGTTGTGCCTCCGATAGGCTGGGGGGTAACGATAAGCCCGTTCTCCTGCGGCGCTTGGATCGGACGAATCACTACCGGAGCGCGAGTCGGGAGCGGAGGCGGTGTAAAGACCGGAAGCACCTGCATCGGGTCAATCGTCGCCTGTGGGATAGGTGTCACGGGCGGAATATCGGTTGGGACGAGGGCTACGGTTTGTGGGGAGAAATCGCCCATATTCCACTGTTCGATAATCCCTTCTGTCCCGGCGGTGATGACCTGTGAGCCATCGACGCTGAAAGCCGCGCTGCTGATGCTGGCTGCGCCGCTCTGGATGACGCGAATCGGTTGACCTGTCGTGCTGTCCCAGAGGTGAATCGTTCCATCCAAAGCAGTGGTGACGAGTCCGGCTTGCGTGAATCCAGCCGATGTGACCGGGGCATCATGCCCGACCAGCGTGAGCAGCGTTTGCGCCGGAGCAGGCGGGACTCCCTCGACATTCCACAGGCGAGCGGTACGATCCCAACTGCTGGACAGGAGGCGGGAGTCATCGGCGCTGAAGTTCAATGCGGTCACGGGGCCAGTGTGACCGTCCAGGCGCATGATTGAGTTATCGTATAAACCCCACAGCCAGATGGTTCCGTCGGCGCTGCCGGTTGCGAGGCGATGCCCATCATGACTGAAGGCGACGCTCCACACTGCCCCGCCGAAATTGGGCAGTTGAGCGATCTTTTCCCCGCTGGATGCCTCGCCTATCCAGATGGTTCCATCCAGACTGACGGTTGCCAGCAAGCGCCCATCCGGGCTGAAGTCCACGCCTGTCACCGAGCCGGTGTGCTGGGTGAGAGTCGCCAGCGGAGAGAGCGTGCGCACATCCCAGAGCCGGACGGTGGTATCCTGACTAGCGGAGGCGATGCGTGAGCCAT
Source organism: Aggregatilineales bacterium (assembly GCA_044226645.1). GTDB lineage: Bacteria > Chloroflexota > Anaerolineae > Aggregatilineales > Phototrophicaceae > CFX2. The sequence continues at coordinate 2,300 of JBGAGR010000250.1, read as the reverse complement.
CCGGGCTGATCGCGACGCGCGTAACCCAGGCGGTGTGCCCGACCAGTATCCCGCGTAAATCCCCCGTGAGCGGATTCCAGAGCTGGACGAGGTTATCGCGTCCGCCGCTGACCAGCAGGGTTCCATCGGCACTGAGGGCGACGGCATCGAGCGGGTTGGTAGTGATCTGGCGGGTGCTCTGCGCCTGAAGCGCGAACACGGGAAAAAAGGTACACAGGATAATAAGGATTAATTTGCGCATGGTTCACGACGTGTTTTTGTGTATTGTCGTGAATGTGAAGAAAGAAGTCAAAAAGAGGTTGTTGGTTATTAGTAAAAAGGCAAAATCAGGTTATAGGTACAAGATACAAGGTTCAAGGTTTCAGGCAAAAGCTTCATCTTCATCATCTACATCATCTTCACCTTCATCTTCATCGTATATGAAGGTGCTGCATTTGAAATGCCACATGCTGCATTTCTATGTCCCAAATGCCGCACTTTCGCGGGGAGATGCGGCGTTTTATGTCCCAAATGCCGCATTGCAACAGGCTTGAAATGCCGCACATAAGTCCTGAGTGCTAAGTCCTGAGTCAAGAGCTTGGCAGCTTGGCTTGTTGGCGTTGGTATTTTTCGATTCTCCAAGCTACAAGGTAGATCAACCAACAGACCAGATACAGCGTAACAGAAATGGGCGGCGAAAGGGTGACCTTTTGGTAAACTTTTCGGTATGAATATTCAAACGGAAGAGAATTGAACAGTGAGAATCCGAGGACAGCGAGAAGCGTTTACCAGGGGGTGGATTGACTCACCCCCAGCTTAAATATCCGCTGTGGGTTAGCTCCGGGATATCACTGCGTCATTTTCCCGCTTTAACCCGGTGTGCGGACAGACTGCCAAGCCCGAAGTTAAAAGTAATTGAGGGAACATCACAACCTGTTCCGGCGGAAGCACTTTAAACTTTCGACTTTCGACTAAATACCTAGATCAGCTCAACACAGGTTCTGCATGAGCTGGAGCCATAGGGGACAAAGGCAGCATTCCATTCCGCTTTTGAGTAATGCTTTTCTGACCCCTCGTCGCGCCGATCTGCCCAAAAGTTAGGGTCATCAACCACTACTGCATTGTCCTCTTCGCGCAGGAAGACTACCCAGTGCCAGCCCGTATAATTTTTGTCCTGAACACTACTGCGTTTAAGACCGCCATACCACATGAGGCAGATTGAATTGGCTGGTGCCTGAGCGCCCATTGGCAAACTCACCACGCGGGCTGTATCTAAATTGAGGTAAACGAAATTGTTGACCAGATCATACGCACTGCTCAAGCCGTTTGGAGCCGATTCATAGGGTAAGTCGTTGATTCTTACATTGACACCCCGCGAACTGGCTACCATCGCGACACAGGTTTGTCCACAATCACACACCCGGTTGTTCGCGTCTATATCCCATTGCGATCTATAGATAATGGTATTGGTCTGACCATCCCCAATACCATCCTCAGTAACCATTTCGACCATGCTCGCGTGGACATAAGCATCTTCGCCGTGATATTGTACTTTCCACCAATCGCCCTTCAGGCTCGCGTCGTGAAAACGGGTGTCCTTTGAGAGCAGAATAATAATATTGTCGCCAAAATCCGGCGAACTGCGAAGCCTTACACCATTATCAATGACTCGAATAATCTTATCTGTAGGGTGATCGCCTTTAGGAATAATGAGAACCTGTCCAATGTAAATGAGATCAGGATTTTGAATGTGGTTTGCCTCCTGTAAGGCGGCAATCGTGGTAGCAAAAGCGGCGGCAATCGTGGTGAGATTATCGCCTACCTTTACGGTATAAGTCGTGAGTGCCATAGAATCCTCCCTTAATAAATTTGCTGACTTTCTCCATTCAATTGAGCACAGGTTTCATTATGCTCATATAGACGAATTTCATGTTTTATCCGGGGGTATGACAAAAACTGCAACGATAACGAAGTCTAAATTTATAATATGTGATATGTGGGGGCAGTAATAGTGACAAAAGTCACTTTCGGGTAACTTACCAGTATGTCCGAAAGCAATATGGCGGCTGGCTCCCGTGAAGCTGCCGTTTTCCCCGTAACGCTTGTTTTTCGCCTGTTTATCACGTATGAATCCATAAACCTTGAAGGGAAAACCCTTTCCCCTGTAACATTTCATCGCACAAAAGCGAATAGACTGTAGCAATCGGTACCGAGAGCAGGAATCGCACATGGATCGTGGAATGGGTCGCACCCGTCTACGGCAGTTCATCGAACGCGAGTCAGGGGCGCTGCTGGGAACCCTCCGTTACTATCTGTTTCGG
>JBGAGR010000249.1:0-11691 GCA_044226645.1 Aggregatilineales bacterium | reverse complement strand
CTAAATCAGTTAGCCGTATTTCGCCTTACTCTGTTTTCCTCGTAGATAACGGATAGCGGCCTTTACATCCTGCCAGAGTGCCTGAGCATGACCACCAAGCGCGATAATCAATACAACCGGAATCGCCAGTGTGTAAATTTGCTCCGGGAAATCGTAGTATAAGATAGCGACTTGCTGACTAAATGAGATTGGTATGAGCAGTTGATTATTCCAGAACCAGTTGAACATGATAAAAATCGGGATGTAGGTCGCCACGGCTGTCACGAGAAAACCTGCCCACCCGCGCAAATTGAACATCGCCGTGAGGACGAAGCCCAGTGCTGTCCCTAATCCCGCGAAGGCCATGACATCCCAAACAGGCGGATAGGTGAAGAAAAACCAGGTAAATGCGCCCCAGGTCAACGTCCCCAGAAGCAAGCCTGTCACGAAACTGAAAACCAGACGTGTCCATCCCGGCCAGAAGCCACGCAGCCGGGACGGATATTCCCCGGCAATTAACACCATAATCGCCGTGAAAAGTCCGAATGTCAGACCATCGGAAATTGTCTTCCCCCAGCGATCTGCATTAAAAATGGCCTCACTGCGGAAGGTCACGAAAACCTGAATCGCCATCGCAATCGTCGCACCCGTCATCGCAAAGACGAAACGCCAGACGTTATGCAGTGGACGATCACTCAAGCGCCGCCAGGTATTTGCCAACCAGGCATATAACCGACCCTGTGCGCTGACGACAGGCGGGAGCGAAGGCGCTTCATCACGTACCAACGCCAACGCCCGAAGTGCCCCTTTGGAACCTTTGCGCTGCTCCTCAGCAATCATCTTGACCGCCCTCAGCGAACGAATGCGACCTACAGTACGCGCTGCCAGTTCAGCAACCGCTGGCATCGTGGAATCCAGTGCATTCTGGGCAATGAGTTCATCGACATCATCACTGTAGACGACTTCGCGCCAGTCGGACGGTGTGTGCAACTGAATATCTTCGCGGGTTCGAATCGTCAGCAGCCGCCCGGTCAAGCTTCCACGTCTCACGGGTGCATACGTTCCGCTGGGGAACAGCCGCTTAGCACGAGTTCCGAGTACCTGAATGGCAGCTTTTTTAGCCGTTTCGTCGGTTTCAATGGCTAATGCCTGCGCGACCAATGTCGGAATACGCGGCGGCTCACTGTCCTGAATGGTTTCGAGACGATAGAACGCGCGCACACGCGCTGGAGCATTCCCGCTGCGAATGGCATGTAAGGCAACCCAGCGCCGGCTGTCACCGTCCAACATCTGCCACCAGTAATCGACTTCGTGGTCATATTCCAGCGCACCGCGCAGAAGCATCTGCTTTCCGGCTTCGTCCATACTCAGGCCGCGTTCTTCGGCACGCATGTAGAAGTCATTCATCAGCATAAAATCTGTTACACCGAGCAGGAAGCGCCCCTGCCCGTGTGCCCAGGCACGTTTAGCGCGATTGTAAATATCCACTGCCTCGCGCAGTTCGAGATCATCCTGTGTGACAGAAACATCCACACCACTCAAATCCAGCGTGACACTGGCGACAAAATCATCGCTATATTGTTCACTGGAAGGCATAGCCGTCAGGTTACGGACACTTTCCAGTCCTTCTTCCAACTCAGCGACCAATTCTGCCATCGAACTGGGGCGACTATTCGGGTCAAGAGCAGTACCGCGCCGCAGAACTGGGGTTAAGGCTTCTGCTAAATCGCTGCCAAGCTGGTCAATATCGGGCATATCTTCCTGATTTTGAAGCTGCTTGAGCGCCAGTGATGTCGTCGCATCAAATGGAAGTTCGCCCGTAAGCATCTGGAAAACCAAAATCGCGAAGGCATAAATATCTGCTCGATGATCGAGTTCACCGGAGGTTAGCTGCTCAGGAGCCATATAGAGCAGCGTACCATAACCGGGATTCGCGGCGCGACCCTCAGGCCCTAAAACCGTTGCCAAGCCGAAATCAGCCAGATAGGGTGACTGGTTGCTATCGAGCAGGATATTAGAAGGCTTCAAATCCAGATGGATAACCTGGTTAGAGTGAGCATAATCTAAAGCGGAGGCAATTGCCCGTGCATGACGCAGGACTTCAGCCGTCGGCATAGGGCCGCTCGAAAGCAAATCTTCCAGTGAACCCCCCGTCACATAACGCATGACGATATATAACTGGGCAGTATGTTCACCGAAGTCGTAGATCGGCAAAATATGCGGGTGTTCCAAACGGGCGATGGTTTGGGCTTCTTTTTCAAACAGTTTAAGCGGCTCGGTATCGGCGGAAAGATCGCGTCCGACGGTCTTAATGGCTACAGTGCGGTTCAGACGTTTGTCCCGCGCCGACCACACATCAGCCATACCGCCGCGCCCGATATGCTCGATGACTTTATAATGGCTAAATTCGACTCCGACATCCATCGTTAGTTCCTTGTTCTCAGTGTTGAGTGCTGAGTTTCCTTCCCAATTATAGAGTTAGCCAGCCAAGCTCACAAGCAGGTCGCTAGTCAGGGATAACGGTACCCTATTGAACTTTTAACCCGCACGATTATACTTCGCGTCAATTCGACTACTTAAACTCACCGAAAATGAGCACATCACATGCCAATTCACACCCTACCCAATTACTGGATACTCGAAACTCGAACTACAGCCTATGCTTTTGGGCTGAATGAGGCGGGGCTGCTCACCCACTGCTATTGGGGGCAGCGCTTGACCCAACCGGGAGACTATCCACAGCCCGTAAATCCTATGAACTGGGCATCCTTTAGTGGATCAGCTCACCTCACCCCAGAAGAATATCCGGCTTATGCTGGGACGAAATTTATTGACCCCTGCCTCAAAATCACATTCCCAGATGGGGTGCGCGATGTGGTACTGCGCTTCGACTCAGCCGATATAACCGAAAACGATACGCTAAGCATCCACCTGAAAGACGATCATTATCCCCTGAAGCTAACGCTCCACTATCGTGTTTATGAGCAGCATGATTTGATCGAACGCTGGACTAGTATCGAGAATACAGGCGAAAGCCCGATAACCATCGAGCGCATCTATTCCGCAGAATGGCATTTACCACGCGGCGACCAGTATCGCCTCTCACATCTCACGGGACGCTGGCTGGATGAGATGCATATCCGGCGGGAACCACTGATTCAGGGCATCAAAATACTGGAAAGCCGTCGCATCACGACCAGTCATCATCACAATCCCTGGTTCGCGATTGATGAGGGCAGCGCGACGGAAGACAACGGCAAGATCTGGTTCGGGACGCTGGCATGGAGCGGAAACTGGAAAATCGCGGCTGAAGTGACCGATTTCATGTCTACGCGCGTCAATATCGGTCTGAATGATTTTGACTTCGCCTGGGTGCTTCAGCCCAAAGAGACTTTTACTACTCCTTCCAGTTTTGGTGGATTCACGCCGAACGGATGGGGAGAAGCCAGCCATATCCTGCACAATTTCATTCGAGACAGAGTGCTTCCGCGTGGGGATACCCTGCGGAAAATCCTCTACAACTCGTGGGAAGCGACCTTCTTCGACGTGGGCGAGGCTTCCCAGATTGAACTGGCGAAAATCGCGGCTCAGATGGGCATTGAGCTGTTCGTGATGGATGATGGCTGGTTCCACAAGCGCGATCTGGACAACGCTGGATTGGGCGATTGGTGGCCTGATGAACGCAAATTTCCGAACGGGTTAAAACCGCTGATTGATGCGGTAAACGCGATGGGCATGGATTTTGGGTTGTGGATTGAGCCGGAAATGGTTAACCCGGACAGCGATTTGTATCGGGCACATCCCGATTGGACAATCCATTTCCCCACGCGAACCAGCACCCAACTGCGCAGCCAACTCATTTTGAACATGGGGCGCAGCGATGTTCAGGACTACTTAATCGGGCAAATTGATAAGCTGTTGAGCGAAAACAACATCCGCTTCATCAAGTGGGATATGAACCGTAATGTGAGCGAACCGGGCTGGCCCGATGCTCCCGGCGATCAGCGTGAAATATGGGTACGCTATGTTTACGGCTTGTATCGTGTCTGGCAAACGCTCAAGGATAAGCACCCGGATGTGATCTGGCAAAGCTGCTCCGGGGGCGGAGGTCGGGCGGATATGGGTATTTTACGCCTAGCCGACCAAATCTGGGTGAGCGACAACACCGAAGCGACGGCACGACTGAATATTCAGGAAGGCTTCTCGCAAATCTTCCCGGCGAACACGATGGAAGCCTGGGTCACAGATGCCGGACGCGGGATTGTCCCGCTGGAATTCCGCTTTCATGTGAGCATGTGCGGAACACTGGGCATCGGAGGACACCTGTTGCACTGGAACGAGAACGAACGACAGGAAGCGACTCAACTCATTGCGCAATACAAGACTATCCGGCCTATCGTCCAGTTGGGTGATCTTTACAGGCTGCGTTCCCCGCAGGAAAATCCGGTTTCCGCCGTACAGTACGTGAGCAAAGATCAATCCGAGAGCGCGATTTTCATCTTCCGCACGTTTATTTCTGAACCGGCACAGCTTCCCAATTTGTATTTAAAGGGACTGGAGCCGGAAGCGATTTACGAGAATGTGAAAACCCACGAGCGCAAATCGGGCGCGGGGTGGATGTATGCTGGCATTCCGATCACATTAAACAATTTGCAAAGCATAATTATTCATTTGAAGCGTTCGGCCACAAACATTTAACGTTTTGTGGCAGTAGCGCCACAAGTACGGGGAGATTTGTGGCGGCGGCTGTGGCTGTGGCGGAAAAAGTTCCAAAAGCAGTTTTTAGATTTAGCTGTTTCTGCCACTTCTGCTGCGTTCCCGCCAGGGGAAACTCCCCTCAAAGTTGTTGCTGCTGCCGCTTCGGTGGATAGGGTCTGGCGAGTGTCCTTGCCAAAAGCGCAGCTATTTTCTGCTATATCCCGCCATTTGCTGCGGTTCTATCTTTTCGTGTGGTGGATTGCTCAAAAGCCCTCACCCCCACTCGCGCTCAGGGGACATTCGTCCCCGTTTGGCTCGCCTCTCCCTACCGGCGAGTACGCCTAGGCGAGGGGAGAAAAGGCAAAATCCAACTGAGAATTCCTTGCTAAAAACAACACTCACCGTTTAATGGGGTGCTACTTTTGTGTGAGTCTAGCTTACCATAGAACACACGTTCGTGTCAAGATTTTACAGAAGCGGTATACTTCGTGAATTCGTCGATTGATTTCACTGAGGAGATAGACGCATGTCTGAGCAAGTTATTCGGCAGCAATTGGTGAATATGCTGACAGTCGCGCAGGCGCATATGTCGTTTGAAGATGCGGTGAAGAATTTCCCGGCGGCGCATTTTAATACTCGGCCTCAAGGCGTGGAATATACTTTCTGGCATGTGCTGGAACATCTGCGGCTGTGCCAGTGGGATATTCTGGATTACTGCCGCAATCCACAGTACAAAGAGATGGAATGGCCGCGCGAGTATTGGCCTACCAAAGAGGCTGTGACCGACGCAGCGGGGTGGCAGAAAACGATTGATGAATTTCTGAAAGATCGCAATGAACTGGTGGCGCTGGTGCAAAATCCGCACACCGACCTCTACAGCCCGATTCCGCACGGCTACGGTGGACACACTATTCTGCGCGAAATTCTGGTGGTGGCTGACCACAACGCCTATCATCTGGGCGAGTTCGCCATTTTGCGGCAGGTAGTGGGCTGCTGGTAAGTCACCTATTTGAGGGAAGACTGGGCGGCTTGCCATTCGGCGCGTAAGGCGGCGAACATATAGACATCTTCCGGCTGACCGCGTGAGGTGCGATACTGGCGTAAACATCCTTCGCGCAACATGCCGAGTTTTTCGAGAATACGGATAGAGGCTACGTTATCGGGAAAGGCTGTCGCGCTTAGGCGATTGAGATTCAGGACTTCGAAGCCATAACGGGCAACACGCTGAGCGGCTTCACGCATTAAGCCCTGCCCCCAATAATCCTGATTCAGGGCATAGCTGATGTCCGCGCGGGCATCATCGGAATCGTAGTTATCCAACTGGCAGCGTCCGATCATTTTGCCATCGGCTTTGTGTTCCAAGGCCCACCACATGAAACCGCGCGGGTAGAAACTGAGCAGGCGCATAAAGTCTTCACGCGCTTTATCCTCGGATTCATAGGGTGTCCACATGCCATCTCTGGCAACGGCGGGGTCTTGAGCATACTCGAACAGGTCGGGAAAATCAGCCTCCCGAAGCGGACGCAGAATCAGGCGCGGTGTTTCAAAGGTGGGGATGATGTTTTCTGGACTCATGTGTTGACATTACTTTTGCGGAAAAATATCGCGAACAGGTAGTGTAAAGCCGGGAAGCACATCACCCCCATCAAGTGTATCTGCGTCATCGAGGATAATTTCATCATCGAGTGTGAGTACCAGCACCAAGCGCTTTTCAGGAATGACAATCCAGACCATTTTGCTGCCATTCGCAAGATAATACTGCGCTTTCTCGCGCAGCTTGGGCAAACTGTCGTCTGGTGACTTAACTTCGACTGCAAGATCAGGCATATAAGGTGTAGCGCCGCGTGAAATCAGTGGTTTTTCCGCATCTATGTAATAAGACACATCGGGAAGTCTGGCATTGTGTTTATCGTTGCTGAGTTGGTGGCGAACCTCGGTTGCTACCCGCCCAACACCATTTGTGCGGCTAAAATTCCAGAGGGGCGCGAATATGTTCCCGCAAATGACACCATGTTGTAGGGTAGGCACTTTTTCGATAATCTCCCCGTGAATAAGCTCAAACAGACGATCAGCGTTTTCCGACAGGGCGATAAAACGCTCAAAATCATCTGTACTCATCGGCTTCATTTTCGCGACCATCAGTAAACCTCGCTCTGATATTGCAATTGAATTATAACATTCAATCGGTCAAGTCTTAAAATCGGCCTCGCGCAGCGGACGCAGAATCAGGCGCGGTGTTTCAAAGGTGGGGATGATGCCAGCGGATTCCATGATGTTAATTCATCCTGCCTTTATTGAATAAAAGGGAGATTATATCACCGTGACACAACCCCATCGCTAGAGCGTATCACAGCCCGTTGATTACAAACCTGATGATGCGTTCGTTCACTGCGTCTGGCTGGTCGTCGCTGACTGTATGACCAGCATTGGCGATGACTTCAACACAAAGATCGGAAAGCAAGCGTGTCGTGCGCTGCGTGGCTTTGGTGACATTGTAGACCGCTTCATACTGACCCCAGATGAGCAAGGTTGGTGACTTGATGCGGCGCAGTTCATCGTCAGTGAAATCCGGCACACGGCTGCGATTAGAGCGATAGTGTTTGAAAATCATCAGGATGCGTTCTACATTTCTCTGGTTCACGGGCAGATTGGGCGAGGTGGTAAACTGAGCCAGACGCAAAATAGAGCGATCGCTCGGAACCAGCAGCACCGCAGCCATGCGCAACAAAAACCTCAGACTGAGCGGCGCAAGCCCCTGCGCACTCATCGGCACAATACAGTTTACACGCTCAGGCGCAAAGGCAGCGATTTTCAGTGTCAGCCATCCCCCTCTCGAAATACCGACTACATTGGCTCGTTCGATGTTGAGGGCATCGAAGACATCAACCAGCCACTCACCATAGGCCGCTCCCCGGTAAGACGGACGATTCGGGGAACTTTTACCAGATTCACCGAGGCCGTCAATGGCATAAACCCGGAATCGACTGCTCAGACCAGCAATGTTAGGCAGCCAGCGGGTCGCATTTGAACCAGCACCTCCCAGAAGGACAAGCGGTGTAGCATCTGGCGACCCGCATGCAATCAGATGGGTCTCGCCGTGACGGGTCGGTACAGTACGGCATTCGTAAGGCACAGGCCAGTGTTCCAGAGCAGCATCATAGGCTGCCATCATGGCGGCATAGCCTGCGGGGGTTCTGTAGAGTCGTGAATTATCGATCATGGGAGCTTTCTCCCTACCTATAAACCACAGCCCTACCAAATACCCGGAACCAGCCGATAGCGCACACGCTGGGCATACTCTTTGTATCCCGGCAGCTCTGCTTGCAGCGTTCGATCTTCCATAGCCGTGCGAAAAATATAAAGGGCAACACCGAGCAAAGCAGGAATCCAGGCAACCAGGGTTCCGAGGCTCAAGGGGATGGCGATAAATTGCAATATGACTCCCACATAGCCGGGATGCCGGATATAGCGATACGGCCCCGAAGTTATAACCTGTTGTTCCCGATTGGTCTGGATGCGAACCGTCGCCTCAAAAAAGCGATTAACCGCCATTGACCATGTTAATGGGATAAAACTGATGACGAGAACAGCAATGCCAACGACCTTGATGCCATCCGATGTAGGAGAACTCCAAACGCTGCGGTAGTCCAGACCTGCAACAAAGGGCGTTACCAAGAGGAGGACTGCGTAAACAGTCATAATGACCCAATCCCAGCGCTTTGTCCCAACCAGAGCCTTGGTTCGCTTGCCGCGTTCGTTGAGTAATTCAGGATTTACACGCGCCAGAACAAGGCTCAAAACAATCCAGCCGACGAGCGTGACAGCAGTGAAAATCCATGCCCAATCCCAGCGAAGTGTTCCCGCTCCGAGAAAGAGTGGGACACCGATGCAAAGCGCCATACCAATATGTTTGCCAATACAGTTGTAGCCGTATTTATTCAGCCGAGGCTGCGAAATTGAAGCCCCAGACTGAGGCATGACCTGTGACACAATCTATCTCCTTAAGAATTTGCCCACAAGAACAGTATTTACTAACCCTCTATCATCGTTCACCTGTGTGACGGAGGAATTTTGGGGTCGATAAAGAAACAGAGATGATCCATGATTTCGATCACCCTTGGTTGACCAACATTCCCTCTGTTTAGAGTGTAAGCGCTTTGAATTTGAGGTTACAGTGCGGTAAGTCAGGCAGGAGAGATGTAGTTCTTCCAGATTTTGAGGGTTTGGTGAGAAGGCTTTTTCTCAACCATCAGTCAACCTCGCTCTGAACTTGCAATTGGATTATAGCATTTTACGAGTCAGAAACGACTTGCCAAGCGGTTTGTTGCAGGAAAAGTGCCTCAGAGGAGTTGAGATTGACCTCGCCCGATTGAAGCACATTGGAATCATCGACCAGAGCGCTGGCGATATGCGCGGGAAGTCCTTCTGGCGATTTCTGATAAATGGTGGCGTAAAAGACGCAGGCGGCTAAATAAGAACCAGCAGGATTTGGGTGCGAACCATCATCCTGATGGAGAATCAAATTGGGTCGCGTCTTTAATGCCTGCTGCCATGCAATCCCGACAGGAGCCACCTGAATGTGCAATTCGTTAGCGATGTCCATATAGGCTTTGGTGAGGAGGGACTGATTTTGCGGGGCATTCTGGCGCGCCCAGGTGAGATACAAAAGCGTTTTTGCGCCCGTTTTTTCGATTTCAGCATTGAAGCGGCGAACTTGCTCCTGAAAAAAGGCAGGGTTGCCAATCTGGTCGCTACCAGAACCAAGTGTACTTTGCTCCTGAAGCACGACATAATCCCATCCGCCGCGCTGAATGGCGGCTAATGCCTGTCCGTTTGTCCAATGGTTATAGAGGGTCATGCCGCCTTCGACCACCATTTCAACATCAACAGGTTTGGCCTCATGAGCCGATAATTCCATCAGTAAACCGGGTAAATTATTCACATAGGTATAGCTGTTGCCGATAAACAGGAGGCGAATCACATTCGGATCATTGCTCGCACGATGCGGTGGCAAAGGCCGTCGAAGCCAGATTACCGCAATCAAGACCATCACGCTTATTCCTAAAATGGCCACCAGAAACATGAATGCAATCCGGTTGGTTTTGTTTCGCCGCGCGGGTTCGGGGACAGGTTGTCTATGTGTCACAATGCGACCTCTTTTGTTGAACTTATTGGATTGTATACAAGTTTTAGGGTTTGGTGAGAAGGCTTTTTTTCTCAACCATAGTCGTCTACACTGTGTATATAGTTGTTAGTGATTCGTTTTGGGTTGTTGGTTTTTAGTTCCAGAGCAGTGAATTTGTCACAAACCGTTTAAAACCAAAAACCAATACTATTCGGTTTAAATATCGTTTCGACGATTGGAATCCGCAAATTTTCCACCTGTTATTTCCTGATTATCAGGCAGGCTTTTATGTTGAAACTTCGATTTTCGGCAGTTACAGTGTTTGTTTTTATCCTGTCACTGAGCAGTACATTGCTCATCGTCCAAGCACAGGATACGACCACCCGTGATCCGCTTCAGTTGGCTGAAGATTTACTCGGCTACGATGGTTCACCCGCTATCCCGCAGCCTGTACCCGCTTATCAACCCGGTGACAGCGCTTCATTCTGGGTCACGAAAGCCGGTCAGGACAGCCCGACACAGATTACGGCGGTACTGGCGGCCTCGACACCCGGATTATATATCTGGGTTGAGCAAGGACTGGCCTATAAAGCAGACAAGATGCAAACGATGGCCGAAAATCTGGATGCTGTTTTCACAGTTCTGCGAATTACGGACAATATGGGCATCATCACCACGGTGCCGCAATCACAGGCTGAATTGGCGACACTCAAGCTGCTGCCGATTCCGGATGTCGATAATGACCCGCACCTCTTCATCCTGTATGCGCAGGATTTGAATTCGACCCGCGCCACTCTGTTCAATCCAAATGACAGCCTGCCTGTCCAACTTGCTCCCGGTGGTTACAGCAATGAACATGAATTAATCAGCGCCAATGTATCCGCCTTACCCAAAGTTGACTTCGACAATAATTCGTATCTGACGCTGCTCACCCGCCAGATGGTCACGATGCTGGCGTTTTACAATAATCCGCATCAGGCTCCCTGGCTCCGTGAAGCGCTGGCAGCTTCGCTGATCCGCCAAACCCAGCAGCGCAGCCTTGCACAAGGTGATTTGGCACCCTTTTTTAAAGCCCCTCAAACACCACTGACACAAATCCCCGGCCTGAGCAGTCAAGGCGAAGAATATGGCGCAGGCCAGCTTTTTCTGTACTACATGCTCCAGCGTTTCGGCAGCGATGTTGTGCATGATTTGTTCTTACAGCCCGGCGACGGTCTGACAGCCATAGACCGTGTTCTGCAAAATCACGGGGTTACTGATCTTGTGACTGGCGAAGCGATTACGGCAGATGATGTGTTTGCCGATTTCGTCATGACGAACGTTTTGAACCAGCCGTTCGGAGATGGTCGTTATGTTTATCGTGGACTGAATGCTGCCAGCGGCCTGATTGCTAATGCGCCACTCGGCACCGACAATTTCAATTTTCAGCTACCTGATGCGGCGGTGAACCAGCTTGGTACGAGTTATCTGGCTTTGAGAAGCACTACAGGCGTGGATTTTACGCTGTTGTTTCAGGGTCAGCCACAGGCGGCTCTGCTGCGCGCTTCCGGTGACAGCGACAACCATTTCTACTGGTCAGGAAGCGAATTGAATACCAATACAACCCTGACACATTCCTTTGACCTGAGTGCTGTCGACAAAGCCACTCTGACTTTCGACGCATGGTACAACCTGATTGATCGTTGGAATTATGCCTATGTGGAAGTTTCAGACGATGACGGTAAACAATGGACAATCCTGCCCAGCACGAATACCACAACCGTAAATCCTTATGCCCTGGGTTATGGGGCTGGATTTACAGGCATAAGCAACCCGGAAGGCACACGCCCCTTCCCGTATCTGGGCATTGGGTTGGATACGGATGGTCTTACAATCACGAGTATCGTCGA
>JBGAGR010000248.1:0-11597 GCA_044226645.1 Aggregatilineales bacterium | reverse complement strand
TACCTATACCACAACAGTTGCTGTCACACATGATGGAACCGCACCGCCAGCCAGTCCAGCCAGTTATACCGTCACATGTAATGTAACTGCGCCAATTTACAACTCGACCCCGGCACCGGGCAGCACGATCACCATCAACACGACACAGGGGAGTAACCAGAACGGGACGATTACAGTCTCGAATCTGGGGACAGCAGCACTGAACGTGTCCAATGTGGTGTTGACGGGTAATCCGCAGTTAACGCTGACAAGTCCGACCAATTTCAGCATTCCGGTAGGGTCAACGACATCGACTATCACGGTGCAGTGCGATGCGACGACTGTCGGCACCTTCACCACCACCGTCGATGTAACCCACGACGGAGTCGCACCGCCAGCCAGTCCAGCCAGTTACACCGTCACCTGCAATGTGACAGCGACACCTGCGCCAATCTACAACTCGACCCCGGCATCGGGCAGCACGATCACTATCAACACCACCCAGGGGAGTAATCAGACTGGGACGATTACAGTCTCGAACTTGGGGACGGCGGCACTGAATGTGTCCAATGTGGTGCTGACCGGTAATCCGCAGTTAACGCTGACAAGCCCGACTAATTTCAGCATTCCGGTAGGGCCAACGACATCGACTATCACGGTGCAGTGCGATGCGACGACTGTCGGCACCTTCAACACAGCCGTGAGCGTGACGCATGATGCGGCTGGCAGTCCCGCCGCCTACACGGTTACTTGTAATGTCACAGCCGTGACAGGTAATCCCGGTTACAATTCAAACCCATTACCGGGAACAATTAACATCACAACCCCCATAAACACACCGCTTTCGGCTGTTATTACAGTCAATGAAAATGGCAATTCTACGTTAAATGTCAGTTCAATGACCGTCGCTGGTGATCCAGAATTGACTCTCTTACCACCGACCAGTTTCGTCATTACGGATGGTGGTGCAGTGCATCAGGTAAGCGTTCAATGTTTGAGTGCGACTGCCGGTACTTTTACCACTGTTTTGACGGTGACACACGATGGCACGACTGCCATCGCCAGTCCCGCTATCTATACAATTAATTGCACTGTCACGGCAGCTTCAGGGCCAATCTACACATCCAGCCCTGCACCCTCACAGGGATTTACTATTCAACCTACCAGCTTTGGACAGGGTGCCAATGGTATTGTCCATGTGACCAACACAGGGATAGGAACGCTGGATATTACTCAGGTTACAATGATTAATAATTCCAGTGTTCACCTTACCACTGGCCTTCCTTCCAATCAGCACTTGACTGCGGGTCAATCTACTGACATTTCCGTCCAGTGTGATGCCCTTTTCAATGGCTCAGTGACTGGAACCCTGTCTGTGACTCATAATGGGTCTGGCGCAAGTAGTCCGGCTACCTATCCCGTTACGTGTACCATTAGCCCGGTTGGACCGAAATATAGTTCATTCCCTCCACCAGGTAGCATCATTGATGTTGGTACCGTATTAATCGGTTCCCAGACGGGCACGAATCTCATTGTGACCGAAGTCGGAGGGGCTGCACTAAGTGTCGTGCCATTGGCTTCTGGTAGCATTACAGGGCCGAATGCCAGCGAATTTGCTATTCTGAGCGGAGGGCCACCTTTCACCATCCCTGATGGTGGAGCTTCTCAGACTGTCACCATCGGATGTGTACCGCAAGCCCTTGGTCTGCGTTTGGCGACCCTGACCTTTTTGACTAATGATCCACTGCTTCCTTCAGTGTCTTACCTGCTTGCTTGTGTGGGGAGTAATGTCGCTGTAGTGACGGCAACACCGGTTGGGTTCGTGCCGACTGTCATTCCTCCGACAGCCACTATCATTATTCCGGCGACTGCGCAGGTCACGGAAGTGAAGGGACTAGCAGTTCGTACCGGGCCATATCTCGGCGCTACTCTGATTAATGTCGCTCGACCCGGCACAACCTATTCTATTCTTGCTCAAAATCACGATGAGGGACCTTACACCTGGTATCTCATCAAGATTGGTCGGGAAACAGGATGGGTTTCTGGGCGTTATCTGATTGTCACCGGAACAATCGACGCAGTGCCATATTCAGGCAGTATCTTTGACCAGATCGATAATCCGCCGGATGTTGGCGTGCGTCTCACGACCAATGCCATTATTGACATGCGTCGTCGACCAAGTCCGCGAACATCACGAGTGGGAACCATTCCTGCGGGGACTGAAGTGATTGTTCTGGGACGAACAGTTCAGGAACGTGAGACTTTCTGGATTCAGGTCAGCTATAACGGTATTGTCGGTTGGGTGCCGGCCTTGCCTGTGACCATGCGTGGCGCGGTAGAAACGCTGCCCGTGCGCTAGATTGTAGACGGCGGATGTGGACGCTTTCCATATCCGCCTTGAACGATTTTGAAACGACAGCGGTGGTTTTAACCTGCCGCTGTTTTATTTTCTGAGGTACTGGTAATGGAAGTTCGGGCGGTTACAGAATCGTAACGTTGTAGTAATCACGGCGAAATAGCTGTTCATTATGGTAAATAGTGTTGCTTGAAAGGGGCAGCTTGATAGATAATTTGTAACCATTTGAGGCAGGTCAGCGTATAAGATAGTGTGTTGGCGTTGACACCAATCCGCAATACTGGTAGGTTAGCAGTTGTTCGGGGGTGTCACAATACGCATCGTAATATTGAGTGCTGAAAGGAAGCACAGTATGTATTGGACGAAATATCGGATTGTTGCCCCTTTAATCCTTTTATTGTTGATTGGAATCGTAATTCCTATTGCATTGTTGCAGGCGCAGGATAATTCACTGGTCATTTCTCTTGCTGTGCCGGAATATATCGCAGACGGCTTTACAGATAAGGTTCTTGCTCAATTTGAGGCTGAAAATCCAGGCGTAAAAGTTCATCTCGTCAAGAGCGGAGATGAGGCCTACTATCCTCCGGCTGCCTACGGTATTGATGATTACCTCACGGGTGCTGAAAAATACATCAGCACAGCCGATGTTTTGTACGTGAATACCTATAACTTCTCTGTAGAGGCTACACGCGCTGGATATTTTCTGGACTTGACCCCTCTGGTGAACATCGACTCGACCTTTAACGTAGATGATTTTTTTCCGAATGTGTGGCAGTCGTTCCAATGGGACGGTGGTATTTGGGCGATGCCTGTCTCGGCTAGTGCCCGTTTCCTGGCCTATAAACCAGCGGCCTTTGATGAGGCCGGAGTTCCATACCCTAACGAAAACTGGACATTTGACGATCTAGCCAGTGCAGCGCGCGCATTGAGTAAAAAAGATGAAGCTGGCAATGTTGTTCAGCCCGGAATCATGGCTTCCGGCGATCAAGGCCTCTACATACGGAGCTTATATGGGCAGGGATTCTATGATGATTCCGTTCTGCCCAATGCGCCTCGTCTATCTGATCCATCGCTTGAACAGATATTGACATCATGGGTGGAACTCGATAAGGACGGTTCTACAGGGCGAAATCTGGACTTCAGCAGCTTTGATTACAATGCTGTGCCCATGCGTATCGACCAGAGCTATATTCTGAGCCAACCGGGTTTGGAAGAAGGTGACAAATGGGCGGGGTCGCTGTTGCCCGGCGGTGTAGCAGGTCTGAACGTTGAAGGTTTCGCGGTCAGCGGTGCAACGCGGTACCCTGAACAAGCCTATGCCTTGCTGAAATACTTAAGCAGCAGCGTTGACATCGTAACCCGTTTCTTTAGCGACACCCCTGCGCGTCAAAGTCTGGTAGGGCAGGAAAGCGAAGATTCGGTTGGTATCAGTTTTCTCAACCAGACACCAGAGGTAAAGGCCTTTGTTGACGACGCATTGAGCAAAGCACTGCCTGTATCTGAACTGCGTTTTAGCGATTATCTGAGTCAAGCTCTCGATAAGATGAATTCAGATGGTGAGGATGCGCAGGCAGCTTTGCAGGAAGTTGAAGCAGCCGCAGTCCAGAATCTGCAAACCGCCGAGGCCAAACATGGTACGGCCACTGTCGCTGTAGCAACAATTGTGCCGACCCCTGTACTCACTGCTGGTGAAGTCTCGCTTAATTTTGGACTTACTGCCTTTGTCTCTCCACTGCCCAATCGTGACAAATGGGACGAATTGATTGCTGATTTTACGGCGAATGATCCCGAAGTTCGCCAGATCATACTGGATACTGGTTTTGGAGCATCCCTGGCCGAAATGGGAGGGAAAGATGATTGTTTCTATCTGCCCTATAGTCTGGTTCAAAGCGAATCCGATCTGAGTTCCATTTTGGCACTTGACCCTTACATGAGTGCCGATCCTAACTTTGATAAGAATGATGTCGTCGGAAATACGATGACTCAGTTGCAGAAACAGGATCAAACTTGGGCATATCCTATTGCCATTCAGCCGCAGGTACTTCGTTATAACCAGAATCTGTTTAACAAAGCAGGCGTTCCAGAGCCGGTAAACGGCTGGACAGTAGATGAATTTTCGGATGCGCTTCAACGCCTGAAACTCGATCCCGCTGACCCGCCGCCTTTCCTTCCCAATCAGGGTGGGGGAACCCATTTGCTCATCCTCATTGCGGCCTATGGTGGTCTGCCATTGGATTATCGTACCGACCCGCTTACGGTCAACTTTACCGATCCCACCACCGTTGATGCCATCCGTCAGGTATTGGACTTGGCGAAGAACGGTTACATCAAATACGATAAACTCGGCAGTTTCAGTGGTCAAAGTGGTGGTTTCAGCAGCACTGTCCCGCTTATGACGGACTCGTTGAGCATCATTAGCTTCTACAATGCGCCTCAGGACACCAATAACCCTTACCTCATGACGACGTTCCCGTCTGGAAATCAATATACGGGTATTTCCTATGACATTGGCACAGCCTATATCAGTGCTACATCGCAGAACCCTGATGCCTGCTATCGCTGGATTTCTACCATTGCTCAGCATCCTGATTTGTTCTTAGCCATGCCAGCGCGTCGTTCCCAGCTAGATGATGCAGCCTCAGCAAACGGACAGAATGCGGATTTGGCGGCTGCATATCACCAGATTGATACCATCCTTCAAGACCCGAATACCATTTCTATTCCGTCGCAATTTGGCGGCGGGTTGAGTTCACCCGGTAATCTTGTTCTTCAGCTCTGGCTTTATCGGGCCTTCGATAGCTATGTGTTGGAGGATGGGGATTTAGACTCGCAGCTGGCTGACGCGCAAACATTTGCCGAAGCCTATCAGGGTTGCGTTGCCAACATTCCTCCGAACACATTGGGTGCAGATGCCACGCAAAAGGACTTGATTGCATATTACCTGCAATACATCACCTGTGCCACCAATGTCGATCCAAGTTTGTCGTCCTTGTTTAACTTTGGCGGCAGCTAGTTTGCTGCGTAGGGGAGAGTTAGAGACTCTCCCCGTTTGATAACTACTTCTACAAAAAGTGCTTTTGAGGTTGTGATTACGTGTTTATGTGGCGTGTACTGGATAGGCTCATTTTTACGCTGGAACGACTATGGCAGCACAGGATGCTCGCCTTTTGGGCACTCATCGGTCTGGCGACGGCGACGACACTTGCTTTGAGTCTCTGGCTCTATGTCGATGCCGTAAACACCAATCTTCTGACTTCACGCCTCAGTGATCCACCCTATGCCTTTCGCTTCCGTTATCTGGGCGCATGGAATGGCAATATCACCCGTGACGATGTGAACAGTGCAACCGCCGCCATAGAGGATGCCTTCCCGCAAACCATCGGCCTGCCGACATCACGCGAAGTGAACTATGTTCGCGGCGGAACATGGACAATTCGCCGTGACAAGCAAAACTTTGGTGCATTCGGCCTGAGTTCGTTGGTCGGCGCGGAATCCCAGATCAATATCACCGCGGGCACCTGGCCTCCCGAAGCGGTTGGCGCGGATGATCCAGTACCTGCTCTTATTCCCGAAAAGCTCCTTTATCAAATGGGCTTGCAAGTCGGGGATACTCTCACAGCCAATGCTGCTGGTGGAAATCCCCTGACCTTGCGTATTACCGCGCTTTGGAGTCCCAAAGACTCCAGCGATCCTTCATGGATTTTCCCACCCAAGTTTTTTGACGAAGTTATTCTTGTTTCGCCCGATGCCTTGTGGGTGGCGCTGGACGGCAAAGACAAACCCATTGATGAATGCGCCTGGTACATCATTTTTGACGGCGCAAATGTCAAAACCTCAGATGTTGACCAAATCCTTGCGCGAGAAGTCGATGGTGAACGCAATGTCACGACAGCATTACCTGGAATTCGCCTGGATGCTTCCCCTATTGATAATCTGAAAGCCTTTAGTGCCGAAGTCAGTAAACTCACGCAGCAACTCATCATCATGATCTTGCCCGTTGCTGGCTTGGTACTCTACTTTGTCTCATTAGTTGCTGGATTGCTTGTCAGTCGCCAGCAGGCCGAAGATGTAACCCTGCGCAGCCGGGGGATGAGCCGCTGGGGTATTCTCAGCATTCACATCATCATGTGGCTGATTTTGATCTTGGTGGCGCTGGCAGTAGCAATTGGCTTGAGTCCATTAGTCGTACGCCTGGTTGGACAGACCAGTTCTTTCCTCCAATTCAATGATACCCGCAAACCCCTTATAGCTGTTTTCACCGTGCAAGCCGTTGGCGCTGCCGCTGCGACGGGCTTAATCGCCGCTAGCAGTGCCCTGTGGATGGCATGGCGCAGCAGTGGACAGACCATCACCAGTTTTCGCCAGATTGCCGCGCGTGCCTCGAAAGCCTGGTGGCAGCGTATGTATCTTGATATCCTGCTGCTCATTCCCGCCTTTTATGTTCTCTACACGTTACAGCAGCAGGGCGGTTTGGTTGCTAGTGCCGAGTCTCCTTTTAGCGATCCCCTCACTTTTGTTGGCCCGACATTATTTTCACTTGGTCTGACACTCTTGTTCCTGCGTCTATGGCCCTTGCTGCTTCGTTTTGGGGCAGGGGTCATGGCTTATGGACATGGCATAGCGCTGTTGATGTCTTTGCGCGAATTAGGCCGTTCGATAGGACGCTATCGTGGCACATTATTGATGATGTGCTTTACCCTTAGCCTGATTGGCTTTACCGCGTCGATGGCGAGTACCCTTGACCGCAGCCTACAGGATTCGATCAATTACCGGGTCGGCGCGGATGCAGTGCTGATTACAGCAGTAGATGCTCAGACCGAAGAGGATAGTTCGCAGCAGGGCGCGTACACACTAACCGGATACAACGCCCCACCCATTGACGATCTCTACAAAGTCGATGGCATCGACGAAATATCGCCTGTAGGCCGTTACCCCGCGCGCTTGGTTATCACTGGAAAGCGTGTCGATGGAACTATTTTAGGTGTAGATCGTTCGACAATGGCGGCGGTAACCCGGATGCGCTCGGACTATGCCAGCGTGCAGCTTGCCGAATTGTTTAATCGTTTGGCAGGCAACCGCACAGGTGTTTTGTTGAGCGCTCAAGCCGCTAAGGATGCGAATCTCATTGTCGGTCAGGAAATCACCATGCAGGTATCTGCCCTTAGCCAATGGTACGATTTGCGTGTCCCTATTTTGGGCATCGTCAATTATTTTCCAACGCTTGACCCGCGAACGGGCTTTTTCGCCATCATGAATTTGCAGCCGATTTTTGAGATTGTCGGAACGCCGCTGCCTTACGATGTTTGGGCGAGCCTCAAACCCGGTGCTGACCCGCAGGTGGTGGAAGACGGCGTGAAAGCCATTGGTTTCCCCGTCGTTCGTTGGCTCGACCCCGAACTGGAACTGCGCGATGCTGAAGCAGCACCTGCGCGGCGTGGTGTACTCGGCTTCCTGTCGATTGGCTTTGTCGCTTCTGTGGTGTTGACTTTGGTGGGGGCAGTCATTCAAAGCGCTGCTTCTTTCCGGGCACAGTCTCTTCAATTGGGTACGCTTCGTGCGATGGGTTTAGGGGGCTTTTCCGTTGGCTCCTATCTGATATTGACGCAGGGCATGGCGGCGACCAGCGGGGTCTTAAGTGGAACGGCTATCGGCGTTGGGACAACACTCCTCTTTTTGCCCTTGCTGGATTTTAGCGGTGGATTGCCGCCTTATATGGTGCGTGTGGCGTGGAGTGACATCATCCTTGTCTACAGCGTGTTTGCGGGTGTTTTATTGTTCGTGACGTTATTTACAACGGTTATGATGGGGCGGGAACGTCTCTCGACCATCGTCAAGTTAGGTGATGCATAAATCGTGATGAGTGAGAATCAACCAGGAATGCATAGAAGCTCAACCTATTGGAAAGTAATGGCTGTCGTTTTGCTGCTGATTTTGATTGGCGCTTGTTCACCGACTGCACCTCAATCGGGTAATGCTCAGAATGCGCAGACTGAAGCGACGGTGACACCGATTGCTACTGCTCCGGCGGTAGCGCGTCCTTTATATATCGTCCAGCGCGGCGATGTGCAGGACACCCTCGAATTTTCTGGACGTTGGCAGCCCCGTGATCAGGCTCAGTTAACCTTTGAAATTGCCGGAACGGTTCGCCGTGTTAATGTCCAGCGTGGTGATACCGTGACAGCAGGGCAATTGTTGGCAGATTTTCAGATTACCGATTTGGAAAATAATCTTGCTTCCGCGCAGCTTGATCTGGAATCGGCTCAGAACCAGCTTCAAAGCGGCACTGGCAGCGATGCTCAGACGGTGGAAGGTGCGCAGGTATCGTTGGCGAATGCTCAGCTAAACTTGGATAGCACCAAGGGCGGTGTTCCCTGGACAAGCGTTGAATCTGCTCGCCTGAATGTCGATAGTGCGCAAATGGCGGTGGACAATGCCCAACGAGCCTATGATGATGCTCTCAGCCATCCTGAACAACCGGCCTCAGCAGTGGATAATGCCTATCAAACCCTTCAGAATGCTAAGAATCAACTACTGAGCGCACAGTCTAGTTACGATCAGGCCGCCCAGAGTTACAACAATTATCAGTATCAGATCGCTCAGGCTGAAAATGGTGTCGTAAAAGCCCAGCTTGACCTGCAAAACGCCCAAAACGGTTTGGGAAATGTTGAAGGTGAGCAGTCGGTTCGTTCGGCGCAGCTCCGTATTGACCAGATCAATGCTCAAATTGTCCAATCTTCACTTTATGCCCCTTTTGATGGTGTGATTATCGAAGTGACCATCAAACCCGGCGATTCAGTACAGGCTTTCAAATCCGTCATCACGATGGGTATCCCGGAACCCAAAGAAGCCATCGCATCTCTGGCAATTAATGATGCGCAGCGCTTGAGTGTCGGCATGGTTGGCGTATGCGAAGTCGTTAATCATCCCGAAACAGCCGTTCAATGTGCTGTGCGTCAGATTCCCCTTAGCAGTCGTGATGTTGACCAGACGACCCGTGTCGCTGCCTCGCTCGAAAACGTGGCGGATGGTCAGTTAATCGACATCAAAATGCCTTTGCAGGTACGCACCAACACACTGTGGCTGCCTCCTGCCGCTATCCGCACTTTCCAGAATCGTACCTTCGTTGTGCTCGATACACCCGATGGCCCTCGTCCAGTGGATATTCAGTTGGGTTTGCAGACCGATGATCGCGTTGAAATCCTGAGCGGAGTTAACGAAGGCGATGTGGTACAGGCACCATGACTCCATATGTAGTTTGCAAACGCATCGTTAAAGTCTATCGAGTGGGTGACCATGAGTTGGTAGCGCTCCGGGGTATCGACTTTGAGATGGAAAAAGGTGAAATCGCTGCCATTATCGGGCCAAGTGGTGCGGGTAAAAGTTCACTCCTGAATTTGCTGGGCGGCCTTGACACGCCAACAGCGGGTCAATTGATGGTTGGCGGTGCGAATGTGCTCGAACTAAAAGGCCGCAAATTAGCCCATTATCGTCTGCGCCAGGTTGGTTTTATCTGGCAGCAGGTCGAACGTAATTTACTGGCTTATCGTTCTGCCATGCGTAACGTGACCTTGCCCATGATGCTGGCGGGTGTTTCACCCTGGGAACGCCGCAAACGAGCGCTTGAATTGCTCGATGCTGTCGGTTTGGCTGATTATGCTCATAAATATCCCGCCACGCTCTCCGGTGGTCAGCAGCAGCGTGTCGCCATCGCGGCGGCCTTAGCCAATCGCCCCGGCTTACTGCTCGCGGATGAACCGACGGGCGCGCTGGATCGTACCACCGCTGGGCAGGTGATGAATCTGCTTCATGATTTGCGTGAACGTTTCGATTTGACTATCCTGCTCGTAACGCACGATATGTCCGTTGCCGCTCACGCCGATCGTGTCTTGACCCTCCGTGACGGCGCGTTGGGGCAGGTGGATGAGCAGCGCCCCGCGCTCGATGATAATGGGCGTATCACCTTACCGGAGTCAGTGCGTTCGCGCTTGGCAGAAAAACCCTATATCGCCGTTGAAATTCGCCCGGAAGGGGTGCTGCTGCGACCGGAAGAAGACGATGCCGACTCCGGTCATTTGATGCTTCAGGAAATGTTGCCCGAAGATGCACCACCCGCTCCTTCTCGTCTGCGGCGCTTATGGCGGCGGATACGCAGGAAGAAGGCCGCATGACAGACTATCACGTATCCGTAGAAGGAGTCTCGCGTTCATTTGGTCAGGGTGAAACCACCATCCACGTCCTACGTGAATTGAATTTGAACGTGCGACGTGGCGAGTTAGTCGCTTTATATGGCCCATCAGGTAGTGGTAAGACCACGCTGTTAAATCTCATTGGCGCGTTGGATCGCCCCAATGCAGGCAGCATCCGTGTTGGTGAACAGGACATTCTGCGTATCAGCGAAGGCGAACGCGCTAAATTTCGCCGTTTGCAGCTTGGCTTTATTTTTCAGAATTACACGCTGCTGCCGACCTACACCGCGCTCGAAAACATTGATTTGGTTTTGCGCTTACCCGGTCTTGGATATTTCGAACGCCGCAAACGCGCTAATCAGGCGCTCAAGGCAATGGGTTTAAGCGCTTGGGCAAACCATGTGCCGGATGAGCTAAGCGGCGGTCAGCGTCAGCGCGTCGCCATCGCCCGCGCCCTAGCGCTTCGTGCGCCATTAGTTTTGGCGGACGAACCCACCAGCGGCCTGGATACCCGTACCGCGCGGGGCGTTTTATCGCTTTTTCGCGGCATTGCCCAGTCTCAGGAAACAACTTTTCTTATTGTCTCGCATGACCCCATGATTACCGAATACGTGGATATTGCCTACGACCTGCTGGATGGCAAACTGGTTCCACGCATGAAACAACCATCCGCCAAAGGAGCTTCAACGAATGGCAAACAGGCTGAACAAATCCAGATGGATACCGCTGCTGTTTCTGATAGCACTCATGATGCTTAGTGCCTGCAATCTACAGCAGAACGTCGCCAATAAAACTGAGCCGCTGTTTGTGCAGGGCGTAACCCCTTCGGAAACGATTCCGCCTTATACCCCTTTGGCGACTCTCACACCGTCTCAAACCCTCCGTCCACCACCGACCTTTGAACCGGCAACGTTGACTCCTGCGCCCACCTTGACCCCAACCATTACGCCAACCTCGCCGCTGGATTTCAATATTTCCATTCCCGGCCTGCATGGATTGGAGACTCCAACGCCTAGCACGACTCCCGGCTGTGTCCCCCGCAAAGACTGGAAACTCCGCTATACTGTCCAGCGCGA
>JBGAGR010000247.1:0-11527 GCA_044226645.1 Aggregatilineales bacterium | reverse complement strand
ATGGGGCAAAATGGCAAATCCTGTCTGCTACCAATGAAATCGCCAGTCAGGCTCTCCACTACATTCCCAATATGGATATTCTATTACAATAGGAGCAAATCCAGATGATCGATGTTAACAACATCCTTGAGGCATTTGAAACGGTTATTCGTTTTATCGAGAAGTATGATATAAGATATATTCCTCTCAAAAAGATGAACGGCCTTGGGATTTAGTCGCCTGGAAATCTGCGTTCAGCCAGTAACGATGAACAACAGCATGAAGCCCTGCTCAAGATTCGCTTTCATGGGGCATATGGGATCCATGTTGAGTGATTTTACGGTCACTCCTCCACCAAATTCTTGATCTTTCACCTGTTGAAGCAAAATGAAAAGTACGTACAGCTCGTTGAGCGACTTTTATCTTAACATTAACAGCCTCGGTGAACCATTACCGAAATTTCCAACAAAACAATAAGAGTGAAATAGTGTAAACAGTGGTCATTTCACGGAAACTCCCCGATACCTCCCTGTGATGACATCAACTGCACGAGACACCGAGCAGCCAATACTCGATGTCTCAAATATGGCATCGGCGATTACCCATCGCGCGAGCGGTTACATCTATCATCATCTATTGAGGAAGCATCATCCACCTGATTGACTTGCCCCACTGAGGTCTGACAAAAATCACTGCATCGCCCAACCTATCCCAACCACTAACGGAACGGTCACACCAGCAGCATATCAACCTCAATTCAAACATGAAAACCACTTAACTCCCCATTCGCATATTCTGATAAACCTGAATGTCGCCTGCCTGAAAAACCAGGGACCAGCTTTTTTCGACTTCAGGAAGCATCCGCGCCACGCCGGGAATATGCACCACGCCCCAATTGCGCCACAGATTATCGACTACAATAAACTTTGCGCTCGTATAAGACGGATCAAATGCCCAGCGGTCAGATGGAATATTTGCGGGTAAATGGGGTGTCTCCTCACCTGTGAAAGCTACTGACATCTGAAAATCCGCCACCTGCGCCGTGAACTGCCAGCCTACTGCCGGGGAGGCAATGACCACATCTTGCGGGGACACATGTGCGTTGACATAAACTGCTACCTGACGGGCATCATCTGGTGCGATCAAAAAAGGGTCTATGGCTGTGCTGTAGCCGCCGCGAATCTGGTTCACGGTCAGCACGAGTGTCACCAGCAGCGGACTGATAACCAGCAGGGCTGCAATTGTGTAGGCTGTTCCAGTCGCAAGCCGTCGAGGGTAAATTAGCTTCCAATACGTAAATAACGAGGCTATATCCTGTCGAAGCATATTGATTAGTGATGGCACACCCCAACGCAGCAGGGATGCAGCACCTAAAGCCACCAGTGGCAGCAGCGGAATCATGTAATAGCCACTCAGACTGTAGAGGGCAACTGTCCGCCCCATGACTATCAGTGCCAGCCAGAACGCCAGCAGCATCAGCATTCGTAAACGGGCAGGACGCAGCAAAAACAGGCCGATAATTCCCGCCAATGTCCAAAAATCCTGCGAAATCAGGATGGTGTAGTTGAGGGCTATGTTTTCGACCTGTCCGAACAGCGATAGTGTACTGAGCCGTGAGAGGGTAAACCGCAGATCGAATAGAAAGGCATCGGGAACGGCTAAAAGCATCACCGCAGCATAGACAGCAAATGGCAGCGCCGCGACGAGCATCCAGGGAATGTCGCGCCAGTTACGAGCCACGATGACCAGCAGCAAAACAGGGACAAAAGCCAGTACCATGAGATCGCACAGAACGGCAAGACCGATCAGCAGCGCAGCAATCATCAGCCAGCGATGACTGCCGTTTCCTATGTAGCGAGATAAGCCGTAGAATGCCGCCAGCAGCAGCGGGACGAGCAGGTTGTAGCTAAAACCAAAACGGCTGTAGAGAACGGCCTGTGGATATAATGCCAACAGCAAAGCCGCCAGTAATGGCAAAATTCGATCTGGCTGTATCTGGCGCAATAGGCTGTAGAGGATGGCAACCGAGAGCACTCCCAACACAGTCGTTAAGGCCCGCAGGCTGGCAATACCTTCGCCCAACAGCCGGAACCACCCTGCCAGAATAAGCTGGAAGAGTGGTGGTCGGGCAAACAGCAAGGTCGATTGGTTGATCGCCAGATACTGTACCTGCCCCAGCAGCAGATGATGGGCAATATTGACGTGGGTGGCCTCGTCGCTGTACCAGCCGGGATTATCGCCCAGATTCTCCGCACGAAGATAGACTGCCAGCAGCATAATCGCCAGCAAAAGCGCAGCTTCTATCCACTTTTTAGGTAAAAGAGACATTTAGTCACAGGGGCGAAGCACAAATGCACCCCAACCAAAATAGCGCCGTCCATATTTGAGGTAGGCATGGCGGCTGTCGTTCAGCCATTTACGGAGGCCGGGAGCATCAGCATCATCCGGGTTTTCGCGCAGCCAACCATTCAAGGTCTTCCATTGAGCTGAAGCGTAACGATCCCAACTATCCTGATCTGCCAAAACCATCTCGATCAGTTCAACACCAGCTTCTTCGAAACGATCCAACATCCCCACCAGGGTCGTGTAATCCTCACCCTCGGTTTCGATAGCCATCAGTGCTTCGCGCGGTGGCGGCTCAATCCAATACGGTTCGCCGATCAGGAGCAGGCTGTCTTTATATTTGAGCGCGGGCTTCATCAATTCCAGAATGCCAACCACACCGCCTCCTATCCAGGCGGCATCAATACAGCTCACCACATCAAAGGAGTGGAATGACTGTGGATAGGTGACAGCATCCTGCTCGACAAAACTGACCTTGTGGGCGACCTTTAATTCAGCCGCACGTTTCCGAGCAGCGGTGATAAACACATTGCTAATATCTACGCCTACACCCTTTATGCCATGTCGTTTTGACCACTGGCATAGCATTTCTCCTTTGCCACAGGCCAGATCCAGCAGCGACATATCAGACTCCAGATCACATATTTCGCCCAGTAACATTAATTTTTCTTCAGAAAGTGGATTCAAGATTCGATGGTTGGCTTCACTTATTTCGTGGAATCGCAGAGACATGGAATAGTGCTCACTTTGTGGTACATCGTTTCGATATTTGCCTTTTTCAGTGCACTATTTCATTGTATAGCCCAATGATCCTGCTTTTCACAAAAGAATTGAGAGTAAAGTACTGTTCCAGAAAATCGAGAATTGCCTTAGCAGATTGTGGTGTACGATCATACCCCTGCATAAAGTCGGCCAGATGCTTTGCAGTAAGCGGAAAGCGCTGTTCGTAGCGGCGTTCCCCAGTGAACGGGTCTTTATGGGCATTTTGTTCCATTTCGACCACTGCCGATAATTCAATTACCCGATCTACAGCATAACCCTGGACAAAACGGGCTGCTGACAGCTTTTCTCCACGACGGTAGCGGCAGAGGCCGATATACAGATTGGTGATGGCTTCCCCAACCTGCCAGTCCACATTTAATTTCTTCGGGATTTTTGCCTCGGTAGGAATCAAAACGGCCTCATCAAAGCTATCGTCTTTCCAAACGATGCGCCCTGCCGCAAAGGGGATGTGCGCCATTTCGTCCGGCTCGAATACGGCGAATTCACAAAATACGCCGTCCGCATACATGAGCTTGTAGCCATCAGGTGTATTTTTGAAAACATAGGCAACGGGGTAAACACGCTCCAGCCAATCCAGATTCTCAATGAAGGCCTGTTTGTTACCCGGCTGCACAATGGCAAAGAAATCGAGGTCGGAGTAGTCATCCAGACGATCCAATTCAAGTCCAACCGAGCCGAGTCCGAGGAGTGCCAGTGCATTACCGGATTGTGCTAAAGATGCGCCAATCGCATCCAAACGCGGCAGCAGGAGGTCTTTATGTGACATTTTTGTGATTCTCCAGCCAGTGTTGATAGGCTCCAGCGACTCGCTCGGCATGATTGAGATGCCAGTTCGTGACCGTAGTGTGGTCGAAAAAACCCACTTCCGGCGTTTCATGCGAGGGGGTTAATGTGCCACCTATCACGCGGCAGTCAAATAATAAGGAATAGGTGGTGTGAGGGAAATCGAATTGCCCAGCCAACACATAATACACGCCGATGAGCGCACCGACTTCGACTTCGAGACCGGTTTCTTCCCAGACTTCGCGGCGCATATTGTCCTGCGGCGAGAGATGAACTTCGGCATATCCGCCCGGAAGGCCATATTTGCCGTTATCGGAACGCTTCACCAGCAGGATATGTCCCTGCTCGTTAAAAACAGCTCCCGCACAGCCGATTTTGGGGGTGATGTAGCCCAACTCCTTTTGGAAACGTTCACGGACAGCAGAGTCCGTCAGGCCAGTTAGCGCAGAGTATTCCTGCGCCGCCATACGCATCAGGCGTTCGTAGCGTTCGCGGTCATAATGATCCTGACTATAGTTCAGCCCGAGTTGCGCAATCGCGCGCAGTTCGTCGAGGAATGCGAGAATATTGCTCACATCATCACCTTGCCGCCATCGACATTGATGGCCTGTCCGGTGAGATAACGCGAAGCATCTGAGGCGAGGAATAATACGAGGCCAACGACATCTTCCGGTATGCCTAAACGTCCTTGCGGAATATCCGCCAGCCATTTCGCCATCTGCTCTTTATTCTCGCGCAGGTGAGCGGTCATTTCGGTTTCGATCACGCCGGGGCAAACGGCATTGACGCGAATCCCATAGGCGGCGAATTCACGGGCACATTCGCGCGTGAAGCCGATCATCCCGGCTTTGCTGGCGACATAGCCGGAACGCAGCGCAATGGGGATATTATGTCCGGCAATCGAAGAAATGTTGATAATCACGCCCTCCCCGGCTGCTTTCATGATTTTTCCGGCGGCACGACTGGTATAGAAAGCTGCGCTCAGGTTGATGTTGATGGCGCTGTGCCATTCGTCATCGGTCATATCCAGAATCGAGGCACGCGGTTCGACTCCGGCGTTATTAACGAGAATATCCAAGCGTCCATAGTCCTTCATCACCTGCTCGATCATGCCATCGACGGCTGACGAGTCAGATACATCGGCGACATACGACTTGGCTTCGCCATGTAGTATCCCGGTGGTGAGGGCAGCGGTTTGTGGATCAATATCATTGACGGCGACAATCGCGCCTGTGTCTGAAAATCCCTGTGCGATGGCTTTGCCAATCCCCCGCCCTGCTCCGGTGACGAGGGCGACTTGTCCCTTGAGATTAACACTAAACATTGATGTTATTCGTCCTTTTTGAGCATAGAATCGACGAGTGCCGTAATTTGCTTACCGACTGGAAGCGGCTTTTGCCATAAGAGTCGGGTATCCAAACGAAAACCTGTAAGCACCTTCGACTCGAAGATATTACCTACCAATTCGATAGGCTGATATTGGCCTTTGCCATCCAAGTGGTAAAACAAGGACTTCCTGTAAATCGGATCGATGAGCCAATATTCGGCTACGCCTGCTGCCTGATATTCCAAAAATTTGGTTTCATAGTCCCGGTCAATGCTTTCCTGCGAAACGATTTCAATGATGATGTCAGGTGCGCCTGCGATCAAGGTTGGTTGAACGATGTCCATATGTTTATTCAGAACAATCTGCAAGTCGGGTTCGCGCCCCGGTGTTTTCGGCTTTATTTTCATGACAAATGGAGCAGCCCTTACAATCCCCAACCGCGTTTCGGCGAGAAAAAACTCCAATAAGACGATGAAGAAACGAAACAAACCATCGTGATCTTCGGTTACAGGTGATAATTTAATGACACCCCCTTCCACCCATTCGGTGTGGTCTTCAGCATATTTTTCCATCCATTCATCAAAGGGCACATCATGGGCGATGATATTGCCCGGTGGAGTCTGTTTTTCAAGCATCGTTCATCCCTCGCAATACGGAACACTCCTGCCTT
Organism: Aggregatilineales bacterium; assembly: GCA_044226645.1. Classification (GTDB taxonomy): domain Bacteria; phylum Chloroflexota; class Anaerolineae; order Aggregatilineales; family Phototrophicaceae; genus CFX2. Next base: position 5,642 of record JBGAGR010000247.1, on the reverse strand, counting down.
GAATTATAGCATCTGCACGATTACAGTTGCAGCAAATGGGATTTTCCATTAAAATCATTTGTGATATTCAGAACAAACTAAACGTTGTGAACAACCATGACCTACAAACGACTTGATGACTTTCTGGTACGCCTCGAAGAAGCACATGAACTCATCCGTATCAAAACGCCGGTAAGCGCAGAACTGGAAATTACCGAGATCACGGATCGGGTTTCCAAGCTGCCGCATAACAAGAACAAAGCGCTGCTGTTTGAGAATGTTGAAGGCAGCAAATTTCCGCTGCTGATTAACCTGTTCGGGAATCCGCGCCGCGCGGCGTGGGCGATGGGCGTGGAGGATTTGGACGAACTCAATCAACGGCTCGGCAAGCTGATTGATCTGAAGCTGCCAAAGGGCATGGGCGCGATGATGGGGCGAGCCGGGGAAATGCTTGGCGCACTGCGCAGCGTCGGACTCGGCCCCAGCAAGGTGAAAAGCGCTCCGGTGCAGGAAGTTATCATCACCGAAAATCCCGACGTGAATATCATGCCGATTCTAAAGTGCTGGCCTCATGACGGCGGTAGATACATCACCCTGACATCGGTCATCACGCGCGACCCGGCGACAGGCATCCGCAACGTGGGCATGTATCGCGTACAGGTCTATGACGGACAAACGCTCGGCCTGCACTGGCAGCGGCATAAAGGCGGCAAAGAGCATCAGGAATCCGGTAAGGAAACGCAGCAGCAAAAAATCCCGGTGGCGGTGGTACTCGGCGGCGACCCGGCCTCAATGTGGTGCGGTTCGGCTCCTTTACCCCCGAATGTCGATGAATATCTATTGGCGGGATGGCTGCGCGGCAAGCCCGTTGATTTCGTCAAATGCGTATCGCAGGATTTGGAAGTGCCTGCCAACGCTGAATTTGTCATCGAGGGTTGGTTTGATCCGAATGAACACCGTATGGAAGGGCCATTCGGCGACCACACTGGATTTTATACGCCGCAGGATTTATTCCCGGTGATGCATGTGACCGCCATCACGCATCGCACCGACGCGATTTACCCAACGACGATTGTGGGTAAGCCGCCGATGGAAGATGTGTGGATGGGCAAGGCTACCGAGCGCCTGTTCCTGCCGCTGATGAAGCTGTTTATGGGCGAAATCGTGGACGTGAATATGCCGCCGGAAGGGGTTTTCCATAACCTTGTCATCGTCAGCATCCGCAAGAAGTTCCCCGGTCATGCGCAGAAAATCATGTATGGGCTGTGGGGACTCGGACTGATGATGCTCACCAAAGGCTTCATCATCGTGGATGCCGAGATCGATGTGCAAAATCTGGAAGCGGTGGGGCAGGAAATCCTCAACAATGTCGATTGGCGGCGCGATGTGACCGTTGTGGACGGCGCAGTTGACCAGCTTGACCATTCCGCCATTCAGGATTCCTACGGCGGCAAAATCGGACTGGACGCAACGCGCTCGACCAAGCCTGAATTTATGACTCCTTATCCGCCCCCTGCCGCAATTCCCGCAGAGAAAGTGACTGCGCTGGTGGGCGAAAAATGGCGTGAAACCCATCAAACGATCCTGGTCGCACTGGACAAAAGCCGCCTGAAGCCAAAAGATGCCATGCGCGCGGTGTGGGAAATTTGCCCGGACTACAATATCATCATCCTCGACCATGATGTCGATTTAGAAAATCTCTCCGATGTCGCATGGCGGACGCTGGGCAATGTCGATTGGCGGCGCGATATGCTCATCAGCACGGGCGAAGTTGACCATTACGCCCCGGCGGACGGCAAACGAAGTCACATCGGCATTGATGCCACCAGCAAAAGTGCCGAGGATGGACACCCGCGTGGCTGGCCTGAAGAACTCTTTATGTCACCGGAAATCGTCCTGCGGGTCGATGAAAAGTGGAAAAGTTACGGCATTAAGTAGAAGGAATTGAAGGTGTCACTCTCACAGTTGCGCAGGGGAATATTCTGGCGCATGTGCATTTGGGGTCTATATGCAGGGAGTGTATGCGGCGGGGTTTATGGAACAGTTCTCCTGCCCATCGTTGGAACCGTAATTGGCCTTTTCATTGGCGGCGGAATGGGGCTGATATTAGGCAGTTTGAATGGAATTCTGCTGAGTAGAATGACCATACAACAATTTCACCAATTGATTACGCTCGATGAGTATCTGCGAATGACTACTTTTCGATGCGCTCTGCAAAGCGCGATTGGTGTCGCAATAATCATGGCTTTGCTTGTATACGGGGTCTGGTTAGAGCGGATTGATTCGCGAAGTCTCTTACTTGCGCCTGTTTGCGTGGTGATCCCTTCGCTCGTTGCGGCTATCGTTACGGTTTCTATGATTTGGCGTGTGATGAACTGGTACAGAGAGAATATACACCGCATCGATTCTGACCTAAACTTGCATCATAATCAGGTATAGAAGCAGTCGTGAGCCGTAAATTTCAGCGCCGAATCGAAAATTTCACCTGCGAGAACTGTGGCGAGTCGGTCACAGGGGATGGCTATACCAATCACTGTCCACACTGCCTGTGGAGCAAGCATGTCGATGTGAATCCGGGTGATCGGGCGGCAGACTGCGGCGGATTGATGGAACCGGTTGGCGCGGAGCAAAAAGGCGGCGAAACGGTCATTGTCCATCGCTGCGTGATTTGCAAATATATCAAGCGCAACCGAACCGCGCCGGACGACGATTTTGATCTGATTGTAGAGCTACTGTCAATGGGAAGTCACTTCTAATAACGATGGAAAACAACAAAACCAGCATCCTCGAAATCCTGTTCATGTTCGGCGTTTTCGTACTCTTCGCCGCACTGGCAGTTGTGGGGTGGACGAAGGCACAAACCGGCCCAGCCCTCATCGGGTCTGCCGTTGCGCTGCTCTGTCTGTGGATTCTGATCAGCGATCTGCGGAAAGGGGTGCGTGCGCCGACGCATTACGAGTGGTTTAAAGCCTGGATGAATATGCGTCCGGTCATCATCGGATTTGGCGGCATTGGACTGATGGTGTTGGCGGCACAGTTCGTATTCCCCGTGACAAAGGAATGGCCTGAACCAATCAAAGTCGTGCTGGTACTGACGCCTGTTCTCGTCTGGGCAGGGGCAGTATTTTACAGCATGTGGCGCGCGCCCTGGCGACATGAATCAGACACGGCGTATAAACGGCGTGTTGGATACAAGAATCAACCGAAGGATTTTTCATGAGCAATATCGCTTCATCTCCTACAGCGAACCCGGTTCTAGGAAAAGTGCGGGATTTCCTCGAACTGGTTAAATTCGAGCATACGATTTTCGCGCTGCCCTTCGCATACTTGGGAATGGTGCTGGCGGCGAATGGCTTACCAACCTTTCACCAGTTTTTCTGGATTACGGTAGCGATGGCTTCCGCGCGTTCGCTGGCATTTGCGGTGAATCGGCTGGTTGACCGCCGCTACGATGCAACCAATCCCCGCACAGCAAAACGTCCATCCGTAACCGGCGCAATCAGCACCCAGACCATGATCTTTTTCGCCGGGGTTTCGCTGGTGGTGCTGGCGATTTCGGCAGCGCTGCTCAATACGCTGACGCTGATTTTGTTCCCCGGCGCGGTGGTGTTTCTGCTCGGTTATTCGTATACCAAACGCTTCACAACCTTGTGTCACTGGGTGCTGGGCTTCACGGACGGACTCGCGCCGATGGGTGGCTGGGTGGCTGTTGCAGGCAGCGCATTCACGGCACATGATCTCCCTGGATGGCTGCTGCTGTTCGCGGTCACATTCTGGATTGGCGGCTTCGATGTGATTTACGCCTGTCAGGATGTCGAGCATGACCGTCAGGAAGGCTTATATTCATGGCCGAGCCGCTATGGTATCGCCAACGGATTGTGGATAGCAAAAGCCAGCCACGTCGTCACCATGCTGCTGCTGATTGCGCTGGGATTAGTGCTGAGTCTCGGCTGGATTTACTGGGTTGGACTGGTCATCGTGGCAGGTCTACTGGCTTACGAGAACCTGATCGTCAAGCCAAATGACCTTTCGCGCATCAACCTCGCCTTTTTCAACATCAATTCGTATATCGCGGTGACGCTGTTTATCGCCACTTTTCTGGCATTGGTGATTCGCTAATGGTACAGACACCGATCATTCTCATCGGGCCGATGGGCGCGGGAAAATCAACGATTGCGGCTTTGCTGGCGGAACGCCTCAAACTGGAACGTGCCGAACTGGACGAGCTTCGATGGGAATACTTTAAAGAAATGGTTTATGATCGCGAGGCTGCTCGAAAACTCAACCAAGACGGTGATTTGTTTGGTTTAGTGGCTTTTATGAAACCGCTTGAAGTCCAAAGCATTGTGCGGGTCATCTCCGAGCATCCCAACTGCGTCATTGATTTGGGGGCAAGCAATTCTGTTTTTGACGATGAATCTTACCTCTCGACTGTGAAAAATGCCCTCGCGCCCCTTCAAAATGTGATTCTGCTGATGCCTTCGCCCGACCCTGACGAGTCGATGCAGATTTTGAATTCGCGCATTCCAGACGCAGTTCCGCCTGAAAATCGCGCCAAGTTCATCGCGCTCAATGAATACTTTGCGAAGCATCCCACCAATCATACTCTGGCGAAAATAACGGTCTACTCAAAAGGTCAGACAGCAGACCAGACCTGCGATGAAATCATCGGAAAGTTAAAGTAGTTTATGGCAAATCTGACAGGCAAAGAACGGGCGGATTACGTCCAGAATATGTTCGGGCGGATTGCGGGACGCTATAACCTGATGAATCGCCTGATGACGGGTGGACAGGATATGCGCTGGCGGCGATTCGTCGTCCAGCAAGCCAATCTGAAACCGGGCGGTAAGCTGCTCGATCTGGCAACGGGTACAGGAGACATCGCTTTTGAAGCACTGAAGGCTGTGCCGAATATACAGGCTGTTGGAGCAGATTTTTCGCTGCCGATGATGCGAGTCGGACAGAAAATGCCGCTCGGCGCACAGGTTGGCTGGTCGGGAGCCGATGCGCTCAACCTGCCCTTTCCTGATGAAGCCTTTGACGCAGTGACATCCGGCTATCTGGCGCGTAATGTGATCGACATACCCCGCTGACATCCGGCTATCTGGCGCGTAATGTGATCGACATACCCCGCATGTTCGCCGAACAGCTTCGCGTTATCAAACCGGGTGGGCGAATCGTCGTGCTGGATAGTTCTCCACCGAAAGACAATCTCCTGCGTCCGTTCATCGAAATCCACTTGCGCTACATCATTCCACTGTTGGGGCGTCTCATCGCCGGGAAAAATGGCGCGGATGCCTATAAGTATCTGCCGAGTTCGACACAGGCTTTTAAAACGCCGGACGAGCTTGCTCAACTAATGCGCAGCGCTGGTATCCACAATGTGCAGTATAAGACGTTTATGTTCGGCACAATGGCGGTGCATTGGGGCGAGAAATAATGCCCGCGAAAGACAAATATCACGATACCGTCGCGAAAGCACTCGAAAAACAGGGCTGGTCTATTACAGCAGAGCAAATCCGCCTGGATTTACAGAAACGACACTTTTGGGTTGATCTACAGGCTGCGCAGCCAGAGAACACCATTGTCATCATGATTGAGGTCAAAGGTTTCGAAACAACTTCTTCTATTGTTGAGTATCTGTATTCGGCAGTCGGTCAATA
>JBGAGR010000246.1:0-11735 GCA_044226645.1 Aggregatilineales bacterium | reverse complement strand
AAGTCGAATTTTCGGCGAGGGCGGTTAGCTGTCCGAGGCTCTCGGCATCGAGATTCAACTGGTCGCGGATGAACCATTTTTCGCCGATGAAGGCATCGAATGGGTCGGCGGAGGGGTAATCGTAGTTGTTGACAGACATGAGATAGACGCGATCCCATTCCAGTCCTTTGGCTTTGTGCATGGTGGTGACGGTGACTTTGCCTTTGTGACTGTCGGGGTCGAAGGCATCGTCGTCGTCGCTCACGCCGCTGAAATTGCGCTGGCCTTTGGCGATGGCGTAGAGTTCGGCAGTAAATTCGGGCAAGGAGGCTTCCGGGTGCAGTTCGGCATAGCGGCGCAAATACAGTGCAACACTGTAGGCGGTGGCGATTTCGGCTTCGAGGGTGAATAAATCTCCAGCGATAGTCAGAATCAACTGGTCAACAGGCAAATCGGCTGCACCCTGCCAGCGTCGCACACAGTCACGGAAGGCGGTCAGATGCTCGAAAAGCGCGGGTTGATCGACACGGGAGACGTGTTCATCCAGCCAATCGGTGGTGCGAGGCCAAAGAAAATCCTCGACGTGGATGATTTTGCGAATTTCCGCCGTGATGTTGGCGATGGCTTTGTCGGCAGCTTCGTCGCCCTGCTCATCACGCCGCCAGACGCGATAGGCATTGGCGAGAGTCGTGCTGTTTTTAGGGTCTACGAGATAATCGAGGACGATGGCTAAGGCTCCAACGACAGCGCGTGTGCCAGTGGTCGAGCGGAGATTTTCCACGTAGTCGATGCCAGCTTTGCGGAGTTCCTGTACCATGCTTGCGCCGCTGCTGTTGATGGGGAGGAGGACGGCGACGGTTTTGTCCTGATTTTCCGGCAGCCAGCGTTTGAGCGACTGGATGATGGTGTGGCGTTCTTCTTCTGATGTGAGCTTTTCGGCATAGAGATGTAGCGCTGTGGGATCGTCGGGTGGATTGCCCTGTGGGTCGTCCGGCGGGGTGAGTTCGATATAGGGCGGGGTCAAGGGCTGTTTAGCGCGAATATCGCCGTTGGGATGTTCAAGTGACCAGCGAATCAATTGATTGGCGAGATGGATGATGCTGGCGGTGCTGCGCCCGGAGTTGGGGAGCGTTTTGGCCTTCACGCGCTTCTCAGTCAGGAAATTGCGGAGATAGCGCGGGTTGGCGGTGGTGAAGGTCTCGAAAATGGCCTGATTGGGGTCGCCCATGCGCACCCAATTGCCCTTCTCGCCTACCAAGCGGCGTAAAATCTGTTCCTGCAAGAGGCTGCTGTCCTGGGCTTCGTCTTCGAGGATATAAGGCCAGCGTTCTTGCAGCCGCGCGAGATAATGTTCGTCCAGATTGAGGATGTGGAGCGCCAAGCGAATCAAGTCCTGAAAGTCGACTGCGCCACGATAACGTAAACTGCGTTCGTACTGCTCATAGATGGCACAACCGATTTCCGCCAGCGGGAGGGTCATGCCGAAACGATCCAAGCGCTGACGAACATCAATTTCGGATAACTGGCTATCCTTGGCCTGACGGATGAAGCTGCTTGCCATGCTTTTGACCGTATCCGGCCAGTAATTGCTGCGGGTGTAGGCATTGGCGAAATGCTCGTCGTTCAGATAGGCATCGGCGGAGGCGGGATTGGTGCGCACCCAGGTTTCGACGGCTTCCTGCAAGATGTCGTCGGCTTCGCGCTCGTCGATGACGGTGAAATCATTGGCGAGGCCGACTAAGCCGGGACGCTCACGCACGATGTCATTGGCAAGGCCGTGCAATGTGCGGACACGGTAGCCGAGGCCGGGGAGCAGATTGAATTCGGTTTTGAGGTAACGCGCCATCGACTGGGAGAAATTGCCGACGGCTGATTTGACCAGTGTCACGACGAGAATTTCCTGTCCTTCAGCGAGATCAACGGTAGCGACCAGTCGAGCGGCGAGGTAAGACAAGGTGGAGGTTTTTCCACTGCCGGGGACGGCGGAGACACCCATTTTGCCGGATGTATAGGCTAGAACTTCCTGTTGTTTGGGACGCGGTTTAAACATCTTTTTCCTCCCTCGCCAGACGGCGCAGCATACTTTGTACAGCCATTAGCAGTGGGCCGCGCTGCTCGAATCCCTGTTCACCGAATTGACTGAAGCCGAGATATATTTTTTTGCGACAGCGGCGTATCAAGCCAGAGGCCAACTGATAGAGTGTGTCCTGATTGGCGGCAAATTCAAGCGCGTCCGTCCAGACATCGCCTTCCATCCACTGGCGGCTGAGGACATAGGGCTGAGTGAGGGGCTGGTAGAGGCGTTCACCCCATCCAGTGCTGCCGATGTTCAGCCAGAATTGATAATCCACCGGGGTGTTGTTCATGAGGAAGGCATAGGCTGGCGCGATGAGTACCGAATTCTGCTCATCCTTGCCGGGGTCACGGACATACTGGTTGGCGATGACACCGGAATCGACCATGCGGATGTATTCGGCTGCGATGGGGAGATTCGGTTCAATTTTGCTGACGGTCTGACGAAACAGACGCGCCGAATCAATGAGCATGGCGGCGGCGTTGGCGGCATCGTAACTGTGATGGAAGCCAAAATCCGGCTGCGAAAGCACTTCGCCAAAGAGCTTGCTGAAAAATGCATCTAATGGGAGCGGTTCGCCCTCGCGATAGGCATCGAGCCAGCCACGCAGGATTTCATAGCGCTTGCCGAGTTCGAAGGTGATACGGCTCTGGACTTTGGCATCCTGAATGCGATCAAATGGCTGAAGTTCGCCTTTGCGGAAAAGGATGTCAATTAAGAGGCGAGCGCGAACCAGATCAAGATCGTTGATGGATGAGGTGAGAGCAAAGGTCACATCGAATTTGCCGGGGAAAAAGTTCCAGGTTGGATGGGCGAGTTTCGCCAATGTGATGAGGGTGCGGACGGCGGGTTCTTCACGCAAGGCGCGGGAAGGACGATGCGAACGATTGGGAATGTTATTTTCATTGAGGCGGGTTTGCAGGGAAAAACGCAGCGCATCGGGCAAAAAGGCCGAGAGGATGACGATTTCGCTGGGGGATACGCCGTCCTGATGAACGAGCGCGGCGATATTTTCAACCGTCCAATCGATCATCTGGGGCAGGTAGTGAATCTCGGTGCTGTAGTCGATAGCAGTACGAGCATCCGCCGGAATATCCCCCTGCTGGGGTTTGTTGAGGCTACGCCCCATTTCAATTTGAAAAGCTTCGAGTTCCGGCGACATCACGCGCTGCTTATCGAGCGATATATGGACGACACAGCGATCTTTCAAGTGACTCGCGTCGATGGGATCAGCACCGAGAAAGCGGCGGTAGCCGCCTTCGGTATCCTGAATGACAACCGCCGAATCGCATACGCCCAACCAATCCGCCACAATATCATGGGCTGCCGGGGTATCCTCCTCGACGTTATCGATAATCAGATGGCGATACTGTTCGGTGAGATAGCGGCGGGGCTGTTCCATATTCCAGATAAATTCGACGAAGAGAATCATCTGAAGGGAGAAATCAAGCAGGTTGTATTCGCGGCATTTTTCACGGAAGAGATTGGCGCAGGCCTGCGCATCGTCATAGATATAGGCTTGCTCGGTGTCACCTGTCCAAGCGGATTTCAACTGTCCGGCGATGGTGTCATAAGGGAAACGAACCAACGCGGCTTTGTTGAGGTTATCGACAATCTGGGTATAGAGGCGATTGGGGGCGACGCGAACACTGTTGAAGTAGTCGTTTTTGCGGATTTCCGGTTCGATGAAGCGCGTCATGTAATACTGGACGAGTTCGAGACTGAGGAAATGGGGACGGGCGGCAGGGTTGGCAAAACCAACATTTTCGGCAATGAGAGGCCAGAATAAATCGACGACCTGCACGGCTAATGCGGAAAGCGTGGCAGTACGAACCTGCACACCCTTCGCGATGCGGGAACGACGGAGGGCATCACGATAGGGATTCGCCAGACCGATTTGCGGGACGAGGATGAGGATGCTTTCCGGCGATACACCATCGCGAATGAGGTTTTTAACGCGCTCTATAGCGGCGGTGGTTTTGCCCGTTCCCGAAACACCTTCGAGAAAGACGGTGGTACGGAAGTTTTCTTCGGATACCTGTCGCTGCGCTTTTACGAGGTTCATGGTTTATGCCTCCGGTCAGATCATAAGGTTGGATTTTCTGAGCGGGAGGGCGGTTCGCGAACCGCCCCTACAAAATCGGGAAGTGGGAATGATTAAGTTATAACGATGAAAGATCATCTATGCCAGCAGGGGTTTGACCCATTGGACAAAGGCGGGAAAGGCGATTTCCGGCTCAACCAAATCAGGATGCCAGCGTTTTTCGTGTTCGAATTGGAGCCAACCGTCATAGCCTTTTTCACGCAGCAGTTGGACAGCCTGCGCCAATGGAAGCTGACCTTCTCCCGGCAGGACATAATGCCAGCCATCCTGCATGGCCTGCGGGTGCTGCGGGTCGTATACCGCGTCCTTGACATGGGTGTAACCGACACGCGAGCCAAAGGCGGCATAGGACTGCTCCGGCGTTTCACCGCCGACGCGGGCAGTGTGACCCATATCCCAGAGTGCGCCAAAAGCGGGATTGTCGATGCGATTGAGGAGCAAGGTGCAATCGCGCGATTTAATCCAGTTATCGTGGGTTTCAAAGAGCCAATGCAAAGTCTCCGCGCCATCTAAAGCGAGGATTTCTTCGATGCAGGAGAGGCCGATTTCGGCTAAGGCTGCATGAGTGGAATTTTCCAGATTACCTCCGCCGAAAACACGGATGTTCACGGTGTTCAATTTTTGGGCGACCTCGATGGTGCGTTTGGCTTCGTCAATGTTCGCCTGTCGGGCTGATGCGTCACAGACCTTGATGCTGGAACTGATAGCACTCACATCCAGACCCGCCTCGTTTAGCTGGCGGAGGGTTTGGGCAGCGCGAGTGGTGAACATGGGCAACTTCGTGATGTCGATCTCGTCCAAATAGCCGCGCAGGTCTACGCCGTCAAAGCCGTATTCGCGGCCTCGACGGCATATAGTGTCCAAATCCCAATTGGGGCAACCGAGGGTCATAAAGGCAATTTTCATGGCAAACCTTCCTGATTGAACTGCCAAGACACAGAGAACACCGAGAAAACGCAGAGATGGAGTATTTAAAAGGATTTGCTCAAGTCATCATCCCCAGATGCTGGATTGGCCGGGGGTTTTTCAAAGGTCGAAAACTCAATGAGGGACGCGAGCTTTTGGGTGTNTGGACAAAGGCGGGAAAGGCGATTTCCGGCTCAACCAAATCAGGATGCCAGCGTTTTTCGTGTTCGAATTGGAGCCAACCGTCATAGCCTTTTTCACGCAGCAGTTGGACAGCCTGCGCCAATGGAAGCTGACCTTCTCCGGGGAGGACATAATGCCAACCGTCCTGCATAGCCTGTGGGTGCTGCGGGTCATAGACTGCATCTTTGACATGGGTGTAACCGATGCGCGAGCCAAAGGCGGCGTAGGATTGTTCCGGCGTTTCATTGCCAACCCGTGAAGTGTGCCCCATATCCCAGAGTGCGCCGAAAGCGAAATTATCAATGCGATTCAGAAGGAGGGTACAATCGCGCGATTTAATCCAGTTGTCGTGGGTTTCGAAGAGCCAATGCAGCGTTTCGGCACCGTCTAAAGCGAGAATTTCTTCGATACAGGAGAGGCCGATTTCAGCTAAGGCTTCATGCGTTGAATTTTCCAGATTACCGCCGCCGAAAACGCGGACATTCACCGTGTTCAATTTATGAGCGACTTCGATGGTGCGTTTGGCTTCGCCAATGTTCGCCTGTCTGGCTGATGCATCACAGACTTTGATGCTGGAACTAATCGCACTGACTTCAAGGCCCGCGTCATTGAACTGACGGAGCGTTTCGGCAGCGTGAGTGGTGAACATCGGTAGTCTGGTGATGTCAATTTCGTTGAGGTAGCCGCGCAGGTCTACGCCGTCAAAGCCGTATTCGCGGCCTCGACGGCATATAGTGTCAAAATCCCAATTGGGGCAACCGAGGGTCATAAAGGCAATTTTCATGGCAAACCTTCCTGATTGAACCGCCAAGACACAGAGAACACCGAGAAAACGCAGAGATGGAGTATTTAAAAGGATTTGCTCAAGTCATCATCCCCAGATGCTGGATTGGCCGGGGGTTTTTCAAAGGTCGAAAACTCAATGAGGGACGCGAGCTTTTGGGTGTAGTCGTTTTCGTCCAGCGGGAGATCAATGGTTTTTCTCTCAAAGGATGACAGCATAATCGCATTGGCGAGCATGACCGAGTTCAGACCTTCTACCGCCGGAGCGATTAGGGTTTCGCCCTTCAGGACGGCATTGGCGAAGTTTTCGATGATGAAGCGGTGTCCGGGTTGTCCATGATGTTCGTAAGCAACATCCAACTGTTCGTATCCCACTTTATCGAAACCACCGGAGGCATGGGCAATCTGACGGAAGGACGAATATTGATTGCGGTAAAAGGTCAGTTTCCCGGATTCGTAGATGAGTTTGCCATTTTCGCCGACGATTTCGAGGCGATTGGTTCCGGGCGATTCGCCCGTTGACGTGATGAAGTGTCCGATCATGCCATTTTCATGTTCAAAGTAGGCGGTAACTTCGTCTTCCACCTCAATATCATGGTGTTTCCCTAACGCGGCAAAGCCGGTGACCCGTTTGGGCATCCCGACAAACCACTGGTACAGATCAAGGTTATGGGGACATTGGTTGAGCAGCACACCGCCCCCCTCTCCTTTCCAAGTGGCACGCCAACCACCATTGTTGTAATAGCTCTGGGTGCGAAACCAATCGGTTATCAGCCATGTGGTGCGGATTAAGCGTCCGAGTTCGCCTTCCTCAATCATCGACTTGATCTTGAGCCAGTGACCATAGGTGCGCTGCATAAAAACCGCGCTAAATACGAGATTGGGATTCGGTTCCAGTGCCATGTGATAGGCGGCAATCATACGGTTGGCATCTTTGACGTGTACGGCGATGGGTTTTTCAACCAGCACATGAATGCCCTTGTTGAGCGCCGCGATACTGATGGGCGTGTGGTCGTAATGCGGCGTAGCGATTAACACTGCATCAAGTTTTTCATGTTCTAGGAGATCATGATAGTCGGTGTACGAGGGAACGTTGAGTTCTGCTGCGTACTGCTGCGCCAATGGCTCATTGATGTCACAGACAGCCACTAATTCAGTATTTTCCAGCGAGGTGACATCCCTAATATGGGATTTGCCCATTATGCCGATGCCGATTACAGCAACTTTCACATTCAAGCTGGAACCTCCTAAATTCACCTTACAGCGCATAGGGGTCAAAAGTGCGGGAGTGCATGGGAGTCGAACCCACTACGGCCTGCTGTGCAACCCGTCACCAGTTTTGAAGACTGGGGCATCCACCGGGACACATCCACCCCCATTTTGCAGGTTTGTATTATACCAGTCGAACCTCTCTGGATACAGAGAAGTAACCCCCTACTTATAGGGGGTGTTCGATTTTCTGATAATCCATACCATTAGAGTTAGGAAAGATTTACTGTTTTAGGAGTTGGGGATGGTCATCATGAATACAACTTTACTGGAACCTGATGAATACCCATTTGGCTATTATAAAATTCAACGGGTGGAATGGGAACATGGCGAATGGACTGAGACAGGCTACTGGCTGACTGCCGTCGTGACCAATCATCGTTTCATGATTTTCCCCGGCACAAATGCCTCTGTTACGGCACAAAAGACCCTGCAACCGATGGACATTCGCAAGGTTTGGAATGTATGCCTGAAAGGGCGCGATGGTGTCATGATTGCGCTGCGGGATGGCAAACGGCTGTATATGCTGGTGGATTGGAGCCAGGGAAACAAACTGGTTAAAGACCTGGATGAAATGCTTGCCCCGCCGATTAAGCCCCGAATTTTGCCGCGATTAGTACCAACGTAGTGTACAGATTGGGTTATAACTCGGTTAGGAACAGCACCTCTCGTTTCTTCCGCTGCTTAAACTGGCTTAGAATGAAGTCATCAACCAAGATCGATGAAAGCCACACCTGTGCTTGATGAAAAGGCATTGTTTTTACCGGGCGAGAACAAATTAGGGCAGTATCAGGTCGCGATAGCGCGTTATGCGAGCGCATCTGGTTGGTCGCCAACTGTGCCGCCATTGAATGCACTGGTAACAAATTATCGGTTGATTTTGCATCCCCAGACGCGCCGCCCCCACACCCCTGCCAGTATTCCGAGCAACTATATCACCAAGGTCGAAGAGGTCGATATGGGGCAGTATCATCATGGGGTGCGTATTTGCTTAAAGACGGGTCATCAACTCTATCTCCTTATTAGCTGGAGCCAGGGAAACGATATGACCCACAGCCTGCAAACCATGCTCATCTCCCCGGTTGGCAATGCTATGAAACTCAAACCGCGCGATTTAGATCGCCTGATTAAGTTCATCAGCCGTCTTTAAAACAGGCGGAGTTGTTTTGGCGGTTCTTCCGGCGCTTTATCCGCTGGTGCCGTTACTTCCTTATTTTTCCCACGTAATGCTCTGACCTGTACCAAAATTTCCGGCAGGCGCTTAAAATCAGCTTCCATTTGCGGTTCCAGTGTGGGATTACGCAAAATGGCGGCGGGATGAAACAACGGGTAATAAGCCCGGCGTTCATCAAATTTCGGCTGGCCATGAATCTGGGAGATTTTGCCATTGGGGAAGTAGCGCGCCATGCTGAAACGCCCCAATGTCACAATCAGCAGCGGATCAAGTGCCTCAATCTGACGATCCAGAAATGGTTTACAGGCGGTTATTTCATCGGGCAGCGGGTCACGATTTTCCGGCGGGCGGTGCTTGACCACATTGCCGATAAAGACCTGATCGCGCGTCAGGTTAATGAGCTTGAGCATCTTTTCCAGAAAGTCACCAGAACGGCCTACAAACGGCAAACCCTGTTTATCTTCGTGGAAACCGGGGCCCTCCCCAATAAACATAATCTCCGCCTGAGCGCTCCCTGCTCCGGGCACAGCATTGGTCGTGTTTTGATATAAACGGCACGCTTTACAAGTGCGTACTTCCTGAGCAATAGCCGCCAATACAGCAGCCCGATCTTCAGTCATAGCCATATCCTCATTATGTTCAGACCATCCGGCTATATTATCCCCAGCAGGTCAATGGCGCAATTGATAAAGCATAGCAGCAGTAGGGTAGCAATCAGGTTTGCGTCCAGAAACAATGGAGGGCGAAGGGTATGCTGATTGTCAAAATAGTGTTGAAAAGTTGTTTAGGCTTGTAAACACCTTTTCAGAGAAAAAGGCAAGCGGCCATGCTCAAGGAGATTTATCGACAGTTAAAGATTGGTTTCATTTTTATTCCTGTTGTTTTTATTGCTGCCTGTCAGGGTCTGCGCCAAACCAGTATCACGATGTGGCTGCAACCGGATACGCCAACGCTGGTGAGCTTCCCGCTGACTGCATCGTCACAAATTTATACTTTTACCGCTAATCCAGCCGCTTCAACGCAAATCATGCTTTATCCTATGACCGATAATCTGCCCTACAGCGCAGAGGTTCATGATAACCGAGGCGCAACTATCGCCAGTTTTGGGAGCGGCCTGCGAAATGCGGTACTGACGATTGGGCCGGGGAATGGGTTATATGAAGTTGCTATCAAGTCGGAGAACAACGATCAACAAGGCATGTTATCGGTCAGGGTCGGGAGTTTAGCCGAGGAAAAACCACTGTCGGCTGCATCCTATACTGCGCCTGCCGTAGATGTAACCGACCTCAACGCCAATCTGACTGCTTATACCGATACTCAGTGCAGCGCAAGGAGCGGCAGCGGCAGCAATGTCAACATTCGGAGCGCGCCGGGTCTGAGTTACCCGGTCATCGGTTCGCTGGCGGCAGGAACCAGCATTGTTGTTACTCATTACACAGCGGATAACTGGTTCGCAGTGAAGGTGAATAACCAGATTGGCTGGATTTCAGGGAGTGTGATAACCGTCGGCGGAACGTGTAATAATCTCCCACTGGTTGCTTCACCCGTGAGCGTTCCGACCGCAATCCCAACGATTATCCCTTCGCCAAACACTTTCTATCTGACGGTTGACCGCGATAGTTCGGGTGATTTCAGCGACAATTTGAGTTACGATGAAAACGATTTAATCCAAATTAGTGTAGAAAATCTTTCGAGCGCATTTGACAGCAGTTATCGTGAATTTACGCTGACGTTGATCTGTTCCGGAATAGGGGTCGAGCATGTGCGCTGGGGTGTACCGGAGAACCCAGCGCTGGAATGTGGTCACTCTTTTGTGATGCCGTTTACGCCGTATTACAGCCAGCAAACTATCGCGGTCAGACTTCAGGATAACAATCAACAGGACGCTGTGGCCTACACGCTGCTGGCAGCAAAACATTGAAGGCATTTTTGTTAGGTTCGCGCAAACTCGCCCACTACAATTAGAATAGGGGTGTAAGTTAGAAAACTGTTGTATGGGGAGAGGTGGTTATGAAACGAACATGGCGTATCCTATTCCGGATGCCAATTTTGTTATTGGTATTCCTCATCCTAGTCGTATCTATTCAGGCTGGACAAGCACAAACTGATGCGGGTGCGTGTCCGGCATTTGTTGAAAAAGCACTAACCGAACTCGACCAGAACTGCGGGGGGTTAGATCGAAACAGCGCGTGTTATGGCTATAACCGCGTTGATGCCACCTTTGCCGAAAATGTTGCCGACAATTTCTTTAGCAAGCCAGCAGATCGCAGCAATTTAGCGGATTTGGACACGATTGCAACCGCACCACTGGATGTCTCGCAGCAGTATTGGGGTATTGCGGTGATGAATGTCCAAGCCAATATTCCGAACACCGTACCGGGTCAAGCGGTGACATTTATTTTACTGGGGGATGTTGAAGTCGGGAACGCGGTTGCGCCGGAAGATGCATTCAAACCAGCCGAGAATCCGATCAATGTTACGACAGTTGTCGGTGCAAATATCCGCAGTCTGCCCAGCGCCCGTGCGAATGTCATCGGCAGTCTAGCGGCTGGCAGTGCGCTACCCGGTGATGCTTTAAGCAGCGACAGCCAATGGGTGCGTGTGCCTTACGCCAGCGGCCCCGGCTGGATCAGCCGCGAAGTCATTCAGGCTGATGGCGACCTGAGTACACTTCCGATTATGACCAGTAACGCAAAATCTCCGATGCAAGCCTTTTACTTCCGAACTGGACTCAGTGGGGCAAGCTGTACCGAAGCGCCGCCCTCGCTGCTGGTTGTGCAGGGGCCGCAAAATGTGAAAGTGGACATCACCGCTAATGGTGCGGATATTCGCATCGGATCGACCATCGCTTTACGGCTGCTGGAAGGCAATAAAGTGCAACTTATCGTGGTGAGCGGCAAAGCGGAACTGGGTAATCTGGTCGTTCCGGCAGGGTTTTCGGTCATTGCTCCGCTGAGTGATGATGGGAAGTCATTGGGAGGCGATTGGACAGATTTCAAGCCTTTAACACAGGAAGAACTGGACGAGCTGAAGGGGTTGGAAAATCTGCCGCCGGATTTGCTGCATTACCCGATCATTCTGCCGACACTGGAAGATATTCAAGCGATTCTAGCAGCCTATTCACAGACGAGTTCCGTTGGCGGCGGTGCATCCAATGGCCCTGCGGCGGGCAAAGCTAATTGCAGCACGCTAAGACCCACTTCTCCATTGGGCGGGCTGCCGTTTGGCCCGGTCACATTCTACTGGGATGCGGCAGCCGGAGC
>JBGAGR010000245.1:0-11710 GCA_044226645.1 Aggregatilineales bacterium | reverse complement strand
ACAGGAACGCAGCTTTGGGACTTGAAAACCGAACAACGGCGATCTCAATTCGATATCGTATCAACTTCTGCGCCACCTCGCTTTAGCCGCGACGGAAAGCTTTTAGCTTTAGGCGGATATGGTGTTGATCTGATTGATGTGGCAAGTGGACAAATACTCGCTTCCATTGCTGCCAACGGAACATTCGCATTCGATCCCGCTCCCCTGCAAGACGGTAGTTATTTGCTTATCGTCGTTGGGTCAGGGCAAGTGAATTCTTATGATGTAACAATTGGCGATTACGGTGCCCTTGTGAACCAGCGTGCCAATGCAGCAAAACCAGGCAGGGACATTCTTGACCTGGTGCATGTCATGGGCATCAGCCCCGACGGAAACATGTTCGCTGCGGCCAGCGGTGATGAAGACAAGGATCAATTCGGTTTTGAACTATGGGATGTTTCCCAGATGGCTGTCAGTAGTCTGTTCTTGGATCACCAATCCAATGTCAGCACGCTGAGCTACACCGCTGATGGGAGTATGGTTGTTACTTCAACTGATAACTTTATTGGCAGGGATAAACGGGTAGCCTTCTGGGATGCCAAAACGGGGCAACTTTTACGTGAATTGTATTCCGGCCTGGATGATGCGCCAGTACATTTCGGACTGTCAGCCTCTACGCTGATAATGCAGACGGCGACGAATGCTTTACAATTGTGGGGATTAGCTTCTGACCGCGCATCCGGACAAACACTGGGCGGTAGTTTACAGGGCACGCTGGCTGTTGACGAGCATTTCGATAAAACCTTTACCGCTAATCAGGGTGATATTGTGACCCTTACTGTCCGAGGTACAGGCGGAAATCTCGACCCCTACCTTGAGTTGCTTGATAGCCAAACACAGATTGTGGCGGAAAATGATAACCATGCCAGCGAGAATCTTGACCTAACCTTCAAGGACGCTCAAATCATTCAAACCCTGAAACAAGCTGGTGAATACACCATTCGGGTATCAGGCGTTCAAGGGACAAGTGGATCATTCGATCTTTCCGTCGAACAGATTGTAAGTGGTTCGGCTTACCAGCCTGAAGCCTCTCTTTCTCCAGGCGCAGCCCTCACTGGTCGTGTTGCCTATGTTAGCGCGCCAAATGGCTATAACGATGTGTTCGTTCTGGAAAAGGGTGTCGCCAGGCTTTTAGTCGATGATCAGATACCTAAAACAACGGCAAATTGGTCGCCAGACGGGACTAAGATTGCCTACATCGAGCTATCCGAACAGACCAGTGATGTTGTTGTCCTTGATCTTGAAAGTGGTGTGAAACAAATTCTGACATCAAACAGCGGTCAGAATGTTGCACCGCGCTGGTCGCCCGATGGCAAGCGTCTGGTGTTTACCTCTAATCGTGATGGAAACAGTGAAATCTATACCGTAGATGTCGATGGCGCGAATGCTCAACGACTAACGACCAATACCATTGATGATTTGGCGCTGGATTGGTCGCCAGATGGGAAAACAATTCTATTCGTATCGAACCGTGAGGGCACTGAACATCTCTACTTTATGGATACCAACGGCAAGAATCTGAAACGGCTTACCAAAGAATTTCAGAATGAGTATGACGGGACATGGTCGCCGGATGGTTCGCAATTGGCGATCAGTGCTGTACATGATTATTCGGATTATCACCCTCAAATCTACCTGGTATCGCCGGACGGAACTCTCTTGAAACGCGCTACCAGTGAAGATGAGAGTTATAGTTGGCCGCGTTGGTCGGCTGATGGACAAACACTGCTCTACAGTGTCAATCAATTCTCGATTTACATGATGCCGTTGAACACGCAAGCTGCCACATTGGTTCAATCAGGCGCTGTTTATGCGGACTGGTCTGGTGGAACTGCTTCCTCAGAACAATCTTTCTGGACACAGCAGGAACTCCCAGCACTTCCATCTGCACTACAATTGCCGCCTGTAGATACGCCCTCACAGGGTGAAATCAGTTTCGGGCAAACCGTTCGCACAGCCACAACCAATGATGTTCCGAGTGTCTGGTGGTTTAAGGCGGAATCTCAGGATCATATCCGCGCAACCTTCGTTCTGCCTGACGATGTTTATAGCACGCAATTCTACATGAACCTCTACGCGCCGGATGGTACGCTTGTGACACAAGTTGATGGGTTTGACCAGATTATTGACGCTGTGTCGGAAACCTCAGGCTGGTATCGGGTGACAATCGAGAGCGATGAGCCACCTACGACCTTCACCCTCCAATTGGAGCGCCTCAACTAACGGCTCAAAGTTTCAGCTACTGCCCGGAGTATGTCGGATGCTGTGGCTGAATTCTGAGTGGTGTAGCTGGTCAGCGTGACAATCTGTTTCGCATCCAGCTTCACGACCAGAATTTCAATCGACTGAGTGGAAAGCCGGATAGTGACGAGGGCTGCCTCGCGTCCGGCGAGTGTAATGACCTCAGAGTTTTGGATTGAACCGCCATTTGCGATGACGAGTTGTGCCGATGCATCGGCAATCAGCTGGACATCAGAGTTTTGTCCAGATTTAGCGAGCGGGTCAACCGTAATCAACTGCTGTTGGTCAGGCACTGTCTCATTTGCCAGAAAACCCGTTAATGTCGCCTGACTGCTGGCAAGGATAATCATCGGGGATTTGAAACTTGTGACCCAGTTCGCTGGATAATCGAATTTCAGTGAGCCATCAAAGAGGCTGTAGGTTTGTGGCAAATCAGGATTGGGTGTCCAAACAAATGTCGCTGTTGGCTGCTGTGGTGTGGCAGATGCCGACGCTTGGGTGGGTTGAGGTCTGGTCGTAGGTGCTGGTTGGATGTTGGTCAGTGTTAAAGTCGTCGCGCTGGGTGTAGACGATGATGCGCCAGTTATGGTGGAAGAAGCAAGCACATTTGACGAAGGTGTATTCGACGGAGATGATTGATTCTGAGGGGGTAATTGTGACAGCACCACACCCACCACCGCAATCAATATAACGACTCCGATTATGGTGCCAATAATTCGGGGACTAATTTTGGGACGAGGTGACTTCGCGGCTTCGGGAAATTCCTGCCGGATAGCAGCGCACAGTTGTGCCATATCCTGCTCAAAGTTCGCATCGCGGACAGCAGCAGCATTTTTGAAAATTAATTGCCCTAATGATGCGGGAATCTCGTCAGACGTGGGCATCCTGGCACCATCAGCCAGCAGCGGCACCACCATACGAGCATGACGCAAAGCCATCTCGACTTCCTGCCGGACAAAATCAGCAGAGTCATCTAAACGTCTGTTACCAGCCTCATCAGTAATGCTTGCCCACTGCTTACCAATCACCACTAACACCACATCCGAAAGGATGATCGATCGCTCTATAGCAGCGCGGAAATCCTCGGCAAGCCGGATGGTATTCACGTCCTTAAAGACATTCGAAGCCCCAAATTCACGTGCCAGATATTCATACAAACGATCGACGAAAACACGACTATCAGCACGCCGATAACTCAGAAAGAGCTTTGTCATACGCTTAGGTCTCGATGGTGCAATCCGACTATGAACTGAAGTTTCCGCTTAAATCACGCCGGAAACAAGGGCAATTATCTATGTATCTTGATGATAAAACTCACTTCATAACGGTTGACTGAAGTGCATCCTCGAACACGGTTAATGCCTCGTCAATCTGCTGCTCATTGACCACAAGAGGTGGAATCCATCGGATCACATTCTCGTAACTACCGCAGGTTAGCAGTAAAAGACGACGGTCAAGGCAGCCTTTTTGCACCGCTTTCGTAATCTCCTTGTCAGGATGTCCGTTGCTGGTAAATTCTGTCGCCACCATCAGGCCACGACCACGTACATCCCCAATCACCGGATAACGTCCCTGAAGTTCAACGAGTCCGTCCATCAGTCGTTCGCCCATCGCAGCCGCGTTTTCGGCTAATTTCTCATCCCGAATGGTTTCGACTGTGGCTGTGGCTGTCGCAGTGGCTAATGCGCCTCCACCGTAGGTTCCCCCATGTGACCCAACCGCCCATTTGCTCATCAATGTTCTGGATGACGCAATACCCGAAATCGGGAAACCGCTGCCCAATCCCTTTGCCATGATGATGATGTCCGGCACAATCCCGGCATGTTCGAAGCCCCAGAATTTCCCGGTACGCCCAAAGCCCGTCTGTACCTCGTCGGCAATCAGCATGATGCCATACTTGGTGCAGATTTCGCGTAACGCTTGCAGGAATCGCACTGGCGCTGGAAGATAACCGCCTTCGCCCAATTCCGGTTCGATCACAATCGCAGCCGTTTCTTCCGGTGCACTTTGTGTCTTGAACAGCAGGTCAAGCTCACGCAGACAGAAATCAACTGCTGTGTCTTCATCCCAGCCATAGTGATAAGCATATGGAAATGGAGCCACAAACACGCCTGCTGGAAGTGGTTGGTAGCTGGCACGATAGCTGGTTTTCGAGTTGGTCATCGCCATCGTTTGCGCTGTCCGTCCATGAAAGCTGCCCTGAAACGTGATGATATTGGTTCGTTTAGTCGCCTGTCTTGCCAGTTTGACCGCGCCTTCAGTCGCTTCCGCACCACTGTTGGAAAAGAAGAAGCAGTCGATTTCTGGCGGTGTAACGGTTTTCAGGGTTTCCGCCAACTTCACGGTAGATGGCGCAATCACGATATTGATCTGTCCCTGAATTAACTTGGCGGCCTGTTCCTGAATGGCCTTTACCACACGCGGATGACAATGCCCTGTATTGGTCACGCCGATTCCACTGGTGAAGTCGGTATAGCGAGTGCCATCGGCTTCATAGAGGTAAATGCCCTCGCCGCGCTCCGGCTGAATAGTAGTCAGATGCGACCAAACTGGTGAAAGTAAGGAAAGTGAATCCTGTGACATGATGTGTTTCCTGGAAAATAAATATGACTTTTATGGTTATTATAGCCTGTGGATTAAGGTTAGCGTATTCCATCGCTTGCCCTACGCTGCCTTGCCGAGACGGAAAAGGCTGTTTAGACTCAATAATTCTGTTGGGTCACAAAGATGGAGTTGCGAATGCGTTTGGTTGGTTTAGGAATGATTCTAGGGCTTATTTTACTGGTAACGGCTTGTTCGGATGGAGGCGCACAGCAAACTCTGCAAGCCGAAAATGATACGCTCAGCACACAGATTAATGAAATCCGCACGACGGCTACTTTTCAGCGCGATGTTTTGCAAATTACTGTCGAGGCTGTTCAGTTAGCTTCGACGCTGGTGATTCAGCAAAGTTTCGATATTAAAGCGACGTTGCAAGCGACTGGAGTCAGTCCAACTGATATGGCGTTGGTTAGCCCTGCCGCGATTATTTCTCCGCAGCCCACTTTACCAGCAGTTCAATCACTTTCGGCTGACGCACCTGCTGTAACACCGGAAGTTGTATCCGGTACACTCGATATCACATCGGTTGTACCGACTGAAACTCCCGGTCAACCCAGCCTGTATAACATGGTTATGGCCGAAGGCGTTGGTGATAACGATTGTGCTCTGTCCTCCGTGACCAGTTTCGCCAGCACAGCCGAGAAAATTTATGTCGTAGCGACAGCCGCGAATATCGCGCCTGGAATGACATTAGGCGCACAGTGGTTTAGCGACGGGACACAACTGACCACACAGGATTTCACACCGGATTTCGCCATTAACCAGAATTGTATTTGGTTTTATGCTGACCAGACCGATTTCACCTTCACGCCGGGAAACTATACCGTTCAGATGACCATTAATGGTTCGACTGTCGGACAGCCTGTTCCCTTCACGATTAGCGGATAAATACGCAACTCACATGACCAATCTGCGTATAGGAACTGTGTAAATGACACCCAAAAGCAGGAGGTCGTATGCAGATCGAAGTCAAATGGGATAATGAAATCAAGACAGCCATTTATCTGAAGTTTCAACGCGGCTGGACATGGCCTGATCTGCGCAGTTCGGTTGAAATGGCTGACCAACTGATCGTCAGTGTTCCACATACCGTTCACCTGATTATTGATATTCGCGAAGCAGGTGGTCTGCCTCGCGATTTCATGAGTGCTGCCGGAGAACTTTTCGAACAAGGCGCTGCCCGCTCCAATGAGGGCAAGAAAATCGTGGTTGGAGCAGGGGCACTGATTCGTACAGCGTACAAAGGCTTTCTAGCCGTTTACGGAAGCCAAATGCAAGGCCGTCCGTTCACTTTTGCGGGAAGTCTGGAAGATGCTCGCTTGCTGGCGAATGCTCCCACACTTCAGCATTAGGCACAATTCGGAAATCTGTTTTCAGCCAGATGGCAATTCCCAGATGAGCAGCGCACCACCAATGCAATCGATTTTGGTTCGATTACCGCAACTGCTCCCTGCCAGAAATGCTCCATCCGGGCTGATGGCGATGCCTGTCACGCTGTAGGGAGCATCGGTCAGTGTGCGGATAACCTCACCTGTTTCCACATCCCACTGGAGGACGGTTTCATCCTTCGAGGCGGAAAACAGGCTTTTGCCATCGGGGTGAAATACTACTCCATTCAACCACGAAGTATGCCCAGTTAGTTTGAGGAGTGCTTCATCACTTTCGACATCCCATATCATTAACGTGTCATCCCACGACGCGGAAGCGATTTTGCTACCATCGGGGCTGAAAGCAACGGAGGCAACACGATTGGTATGACCTGAAAACGTATGGAGGTTCTCACCCGTTTCGATGTTCCATAATATCATTGTGTTATCGGTTGAACCGGACAGAATCGTTTTGCCGTCCGGACTGTAGGCTGTGCTAACAACCCACTTGGCGTGCCCTTTAAAGCGTTGTAATTCTTCGCCTGTTTGCACGTCCCACAAACGCAGGATATTATCCGTTCCACCAGAGGCAACCGTGCTGCCGTCGGGACTAAATGCGACTGTGAACACTCTGCCTTCATGCCCCTGAAGTTGATGAATGATCTCGCCCGTCTCCACATCCCAGAGCATTACCAAACCATCGAATGATCCGGAGACGATCTTTTTGCCATCCGGGCTAAAAGCGCCACTGTATACACTGTCGGTGTGGCCTTCAAAAGTTCTCAGCAATTCTCCGTCTGTGTTCCATAATTTAAGTGTGTTGTCGGAGGCGAAGGTGAGAATCTGGGTCGAATCCGGGCTGATGGCGATGCCATAAATCAGCCCATCGTGCACGTTATATTGGTGAAAAGGTAGCGGCTCCTGAGCAAGTGCCGATGGGACCAAAGCGATCAACAGGACACCTGTGAGCAGACTGAAGTATGTTGTTAATTTCGACATTTCTCCCTCTCATCAATCGCAATAGCGCAGTACGGTTATTGTATGTGCATTTGTGTCCTGTACAAATGCATCCCTCGTGATAAAGCGATATGTCCCCAAATGTCCCGTTACTCAGTATTGTTCGAGTAGAGGCTTACTTCAGGATAGTCGGCTGACGATCCCGTCAACAATGCGTTGGGTTGATTTTTTAGGTAAGTATCGAAAAATGCACCGATATAAGCCCGTACAATGTCGATACGACGCGGTTGGTCGAACATTCCGAATTCCCCAAGCAGGGTCTGGTTCACAACTTGAGCGTAGAGCAAATCCATAAACGACTTATGGGTAAAAGCAGGGATGGTAGCGGTATAGGACGGACCAGATGTGTTGGCATATACATCAGGGATTCGATTTATATATAAATAAGGCTGCTGAATGGTTGTTGGAATATAAGGGTTCGACCAATCCCCAACGGCTGATATGCCATCAAGATTGACAAGCGCACGGAAGCGTTGGTCACTCTGCGCCCCGATATTAGCAAGCGTTGCGGAAAAGTCATATCCTACCAATCCGATATGATTCAAATCAAGCCTTCCGGTCAGCATCCCTGCTGGGTCAACAGCGTTCAAGGTGGTTAATTGGTTAAGCGCATAAATTGCATCGCCGACTCCAATATCAGTTCTACCGAGCAAAGACTCATTGAAGCCATGGGAGCTAGCAATGCCACTATCAAAAATTACAACCTCGCCTGTAGGAAGGATGAGTTCACCGTAATAGTAAGCCCGGCTGAGTCCGACGACGATATACCCGTGACTCACCAATTCCTCGATTTGCGCGGTAAATCCCTCAGGTTGGAAGACGAAAAACAGGATGACAGGATATGATGGTTGCTGGTTCGAAACAGGTACATTCTGATAGGTGTGGGTTGGAAGCCGTAGCAGATGCTGAACTGCCGGAATTTCGGGTGACAGCCCCATAGCCGTCAGTGCATCATTTCCGCGCGTCCCGGCGAAAATATCCACGTAAGGGGCGAGAACAGCATCCGATGGAACATCTGCCGGATACCAGATACGTGCCTGCAAGATTGGATGTGGAAGCTGATATGTGGGTTCTTCCTCCGGACGGGACTCGTCTATCCATAGGTCAGTGGTTATTCGACCTATGCCATATGAACCCGTTGGAGCAGGCAGTAAATTGGCTAAATCGTAGATTGATGGTTCAGCATTGGCGAGACTGCCCACTGGAAGCCAACCCGTAATATCCCCATCCTGAATCTGTACCCACTTTTCACCGACCTGAAGAATCTGCACAAATTCGCCTGTGTTTACTGTCGCTAAAGTCGGTGAACGGGTTTTGGCCTCAGCTTTGATTAATATTTTATTCCCTTGCACAATCGCCGACCCGAGTTGGAGACCGGCCTCCTGACTTTCTACGGTAAAAGTATTTATGAGCAGGATAAGTAAGAATGCTATGCACAATAAGCTCAATTTTGTGAGTTTCATATTCAAACCCCTCCCTAACGTATCATTGACCCTATTCTGCGCGAAAGCAGCAGTGTTTATTCGAATCGTAATCCTGATCTTCCGGTCATCATGAGTGATGTTTCGCATGGTAAAACAGTGATATTCGTCAGCAGCAAATGATATTTCAGAGGAAAGCTGACGGGGCAATGTCCTCACATTCCCCCGTTTCCGACATTATAGGAAGGTATACATCACGAAACAGAGGCGCGGAGATAATGTCCCCAATAACCCTGATGCTCGCCATAGCCTTTGGCTAATTTCCCCATATCGGCAAAGGTCATGGTATCGCGTCCGTAGATTTTACGGGCAGCGTCCAGGAGCCACTTTTCTTCCGGCGGGATTTGCTCGGTGCGTCCGAGTCCGCGCAGGAGGATGAAGGTTGATGACCATGCGCCGATGCCTTTCAGATTCAAGAGCCATGCTTTGACCTCATCGTAGGGAGCGGTTCGAAGCCATTCATCGTCTATGGCATCAAAAGCGCGGGCGACATCGGTGATGCATTCGGCTTTGCGGACGTTGTGAATAATCCCATTAAGGTCGTCAGTGGATGGCATCGCCAGTTGGAAAGGTTCGGGAAACGCCTGATGGATTTTGCCATCAACTGTGAGTGATGAGCCGAAGTGTTCCGCCAGCCGTTCTTTCATTTTGTGGGCGACACTCATGGGATTGCGCTGGGACAAAATAGCCCAGCAAGCGTTCTCGAAAGCTGTCGGGAATTTGACCTGATGATAGCCATACATACGCTGGAGAACCGGGGCGAAATCCGGGTCAGATTCTCCGAGTTCATAGAAGGGACGTAAATCGTCGTTCAGACTGAGGAAGAATGCTATGCGACCCCGCACGGATTCATGGAGCGAATCGGTTATTTCGGTGTCGGAAAAGAGCGTATAAGACAACTGAGGCGCATCGTTGGTTCCGGTTGACTGTACCTGAAAGACGACGCACTGACCGTTGAATGAAGCGGCTTTGGTGAGCGTAGTTTTATTAATGTGCTGTTCGCCCATCGCAGGCCGGAAATGACCGAGGAATTCGAGCGATTTGGCGAAGTCGAAAGGGGCGATAGGGGTCAGTTTTCCGGTGGTCGTGTAAAGGCTCATGGATTCGTCTCCGTTCTCAGCTTGTTTTCTCTAGTGTAGCAAGCGTGTGTGACAGCGTTATGTCAGCAGAGGAACAAGGCGAGAGGTGTAAGGTAAAAGGTTTGCCGAGATGGGTGGCAGGAATAGGAGAAGCCGCTGCCACCGCCGGGGGGTAGGCGGCGGCGGTCACGGGAGGATTTCCGCCGCCGAGCGTGGTAGATGGATTTTGTGCGATACGTGGTAAGAGCGCTGCCGAGTCGTGCGGCGGGAAGTACGGGGAGCGCTGCCGAGTGCAATCTTCGCCGCAGCGGGAATACGGGAGACTGGCGCTTGGTGCAGCGGATACACGGGGAGCATTTGCCACCATTGCAGAGGGGGTGTGCCGCCGCCATTTCACGGGAAGATTCGCTGCAAAGATTGCAGTATAGTGCCAAGTGCAGAGTTCCGAGTTCCAAGTTATTGACGTACTCCATCAGGGTTAGCGATGAGATGAGCGTAGCACAAGTGAAGATGAAAAAGGCTACTTTTTGGTAAACTTTTCGGTTAGGGTTTGGTATGGAGAAAAATATCCGAGCATGTAAGCCAAAGTTAGCCTCGAAATAGGATAAAATACTATAAATCTGATTTTCTATAAGGCCTATTGAAATTGAGTATCACTACTTCACAGGAAAATGGTATCGAGATTATCAAGTGTGAATATGCAGATGAATTTCTCGATTACCTTCAATTGCGAAATCCTCGATGGCTTCCACCTACAGCTATGTCATCTCCTTGGGTGTTTCGTGGACAGAGAAAAATCGAGTGGTCGTTAACACCAAAAGCATTGAGAGGCAGAGAGAATAACATCTGGTTCGAAGCATTTGAGCTATATAAGACTCAAAATCGTGATGCCTTAGAAAGTATTTTGAAGCAAGGGGATTTTCGATTTTCTGGAAATGAGATGCCATCGCATTTCAACTTACTCAGTGAACTCATAATGCAAGTTGCAACCGAATGGTTCTATGTAGCTGAATTTCTTAACCTAGCAGATGAAGTAGGTTTTGTGATCCCGGAAGATAAAACATTTGACGATCTAAGCAAATATTCCCTTAGAGCTGCTACTGAACTGGTTCTCCACAAAGATC
This sequence comes from Aggregatilineales bacterium, assembly GCA_044226645.1. GTDB lineage: Bacteria > Chloroflexota > Anaerolineae > Aggregatilineales > Phototrophicaceae > CFX2. Next base: position 761 of record JBGAGR010000245.1, on the reverse strand, counting down.
AGCCGCTTACTCCAAGATATTATCGATTTGATCCAATACAGGTAGAATTTGCGCTTGCTCAACATCATGGAATTCCAACTCGCCTCCTCGACTGGACAAATATGTCCCAATCAGCAGCTTTTTTTGCCGCTGAAGATGTAATAAAGACCGAGGAAGTTCATGATTACAATTTTGCTGTATGGGCAATCAACCTGGAAAAATTAACTCAAAGCGATATTCATGTTGTGAGGCACAAAAGAGGAAAAATCAGTTATCTACATGCTCAGGGAGGGCTTTTTATCTACGACACAAAGGCAAACATATACTTTCTTAGTCATGGAGAGTGGCGCTCGTTTGAAAAAGCAATAGCTGATGGCGTAGACTCCAACGATAGAGAATTCATGCGAAAAGTTACTTTGCCCGCGCATCAAGCCAAAGAAGTGATTCGGCTCCTTGCGGCGGAGAGTATAACACGTACCCACTTAATGCCAACATATGACAACATCACTGAAACTTTGAAGATGAGACAATTGATGGAAAAGCTCCATCATGAGCTTAGAAAATGATTGACCGTGGACGCATCCGCGGTCAATCAGTAGACAGGAATTAAATCAGCGGGATTTGAAGCGCAGGGGGCGCATTCCGTTGAGGGTGACGATGAGCGACATGCCGACATCGGCAAAGACGGCGACCCAGAGCGATGCGCCGCCGAGCAGCGCCAGCAGCATGAAAGCCAATTTCATGCCGACGCTGAGGCCGATATTCTGGCGAATCAGTCCACG
>JBGAGR010000244.1:0-11763 GCA_044226645.1 Aggregatilineales bacterium | reverse complement strand
TCCTGTCCTATTAATTCTCATGGAGTTTCCTTACCAATGACCAAACCCTATAAACACGCGGTCGTAATCGGCGGAAGCATGGCAGGCTTATTCGCCGCCCGTGTCCTCTCAGATCATTTTGAGCGCGTCACCATCATCGAACGCGACCATCTCCCCTCTGGCCCAGAACTGCGCAATGGCGTGCCGCAGGCGCGCCACTTACACGTTTTGCTGGCACGTGGCATGAATATCATGGAAGGTCTTTTCCCCGGCCTCAACGCAGAACTCGATGTTGCGGGTTCACCGCCCATTCATTGGGGCAAAGAAAGCGTCACCCTTTTTTCCCAGTGGTTGGTCGCCCATCTTCGCCAGCAGCGTTAAAACCCGTTCTGCCAGCCGTGCCTTCCTTGAATTTCACGTCCGCCAGCGCTTGCTGCGCGATGAAAATATCCGCATTATCGAAAACACACACAGGTGGATAGCCTGCTCACGCACGACAAATCGCGCATAACGGGTGTCCAGATGAAAACCACGCGGTGCAGATCAGAGCGCAAACGCTCAGGCCGTTTTTGTCGTCGATGCCAGTGAAGGGCTGATTCGCACGAAATCCTCGAATGGCTCGAATCGCTCGGTTATCAAAAGCCTGAGCAAACCGGTGAATTCCTTTTGGGGTATTCCACCCGCTGGTACAAACGCCCTGCCCACTTCCCGGCTGGCATCAAAATGCTGCTCATTGGTACTCGCCCACCGGATACTTTGCGCAGTGGTGGCATCATGCAGGTCGAAAACGATCAATGGGTGATGACGCTGGTCGGCATCAACAAGGATTTTCCGCCCACCGATGAAGTAAACTTTCTCGAATTTACTCGCAGTCTGATCTCACCCGAATTGTATGATGCTATCAGATGCTGAACCACTTCCCGATGTTTACGGCTACCAACGCACCGCCAACCAGCTTCGCCACTATGATAAGCTTGAACGCTGGCCTGAATGCTTCGTCGTTATGGGCGACCCACCACCTGCGCCTTCAATCCCGTCTATGGACAAGGTATGACCACCGGAACATGAGTGCTGTAGCCCTCGGTGAATGTCTGCGCGATTGGGATCAGGGCGACTTAAACGGTCTTGCCCATCAGTTCCAGAAACGCTTGGCGAAAGTTATCGAAATTCCCCTGGCTCATGGCGACTGGAGAAGACCTGCGTTATCCCGGCACACCAAAGGCGATAGACCCGACCTTTGACCGCCTCCTCCAGAAGTACATCAACCGCGTCATCCACCTCATTTCCAGCAACACCGATGTCTTTGACACCTTTTTTCGGGTATCCAGCCTGCTGATCCCTCCTACAGCCCTTTTCCGTCCCCACATCGTGTCCAAAGTCATCACCAGCTTCTTCAATGCTTCGGCCCTGATCCGCAGCCTATAAACCCCTCACCACACCCCAGCCCGCCGACCACTAATCACGCTCTCAACCCGCGACGATATGCCATCCTCGCGGGTTCCTTCCCATTTTCCCCTTTGCGCCTTTGCTTCTTCGCGACTTTGCGTTGAAATTTCTCCTCTGTTCCTCTGACTCTCTGAACCTCTGTGTTAAATTCCCCTTCTTCGCTTTGCGCCTTTGCTTCTTTGCGTCTTTGCGTTAAATTCTTCCTTCTTAAACCAACAACTAACAACGCACACCATGACCACTTCCCGCTTTCGCTCACCAACCGACCAGCCCACCACAGCCGACATCATCATTATCGGGGGTGGCCCCGCCGGAACAGCCGCCCTCTGGGCATTGGATCGTGCCGCGCCCGATATGCACATCGTATTGCTCGAAAAAAGTGATCGTCTCGGCGCAGGCAGTTCACTGGCCTCGCTGGAAAATTTCCGCACCTGCTGGCCTGCCCTCCCCCTTGCCCGACAAACAGCACGCAGCATTGAGGTTTTCCGTCATGCCGATGAATATCTGGGCGAAGGCGCGGCACACTCCATCGCCCTTAAAGAGCGCGGCTATCTCTTTTGCGCCTTCAATGATGCACAGGCCGCCACACTTCGCGCCGATGTGACCCGCTTGCACGAAATCGGCCTTGCCCATATCGAATTTCTTAACGTTGACGAAGTGCGTTACCGTTTCGGTTGGGTCGGTGAAAAAGTTATCGCTGCCAAATACGACCCCACCGCCGGATGGCTCGACTCCAATGCCCTCATTTACAAATTCGTCCAGAACGCCCAGAATGCCCAGATCGTCCTCGGTGTAAACGATCTTCACATCACCACGCAGGGTGGACATGTCACGGGCGTAAAAACCAGCGCCGGAATCATCAGTGCCCCTAAAGTCGTCATCGCCGCTGGAGCCAGTTCGCGCCTCATCGGACGCACCGCCGGAATCGAACTGCCCATCGTTATCCGTCCGCGCCATCACCACAGGCTGGCGACATCCCGCCAGGCTTTCCCGAACACGCGCCCATGATTATCGGCTCCGCGCCCTTTCCCCACGTCCGCCCGGAAGCCCAGAGCGGCGCGATTTTCGGCTGGGAATATAACTGGCATAACAAAAACGTCGCTGACGAGCTTGGCACCAATCATGCTCACGATGCCATCATCGACCCACTTTATCCCGCTGCCCCCCTCAAAGACCCGCGCTTTCCATCCATCGCCTTAACACTCCTTGCCCGTCAATTCGGACATCGCGATGGTGAAGGCTTTGCCGATTCGCGTTACTTGCGCGGTCTGCATCACAACATCGGTTATTATGTCTATCGTGATGAATCCACTGCCTACCGCACTGACTCAAACGGCGGGAAACATCCCTACGACAGCGAACGCGCTATCATTGATGCCTATCCCGGCCTCAACGGACTCTACCTCTCCATCGCCCATGTTGGACACGGCATCATGAGTTCCCCCGCTGCTGGCGAAATCCTCGCCGCCCATGTCCTCCATCATCCCCTTCCTGACCCCGCTTTTGCCGACTTTGGACTCAATACCCCTTGGGTCGATTACGACGAAGGCGTTTTGTAAGCATTACTGAGAAGAGAGAACAAAAATTGAATCCCGATGAACGCAAACCTCTGATTGACAAAATTCGTTACTTCCCCGATGAACTCGATTCTGTCCTGAAAGAACTAACCGCCGACCAGTTGACGAACGAGTCGCTGCCCGGCGAGTGGACAGTTGCTCAGGTTGTTCATCATCTGGCAGATGCCCATATGAACGCTTACATCCGCTTTAAGTTGGTTCTGGTCGAGGACTATCCCACCTTCAAACCTTATGAACAGGTTGATTGGGCTGAAACACCGGAAGCCGTTTCAGCGAACATCCAAAATTCCGCTTTCATCCTGCGCGGCTTGCATGATCGCTGGACAGCCCTCATGGATAGCCTGACCGATGAGCAGTGGAAACGAAAGGGTTTACATCCTGATTTAGGGGAGATTTCGCTGGAAGGCTTGCTTGAAGGCTACGCCCGGCACAGCCAGAATCATCTGGATCAAATAAACAAAACACTCAATGCCGGGAAGTAATTCCGGTCATGTCTTACATTGTTGTATCAGCTTTCTATCCATATCGACCCTAATTTCCCATTGGTTCGAATCAGAGGAGGTCGTATTGTGATTGGATAAAGAAACCACCAGCCCCCATAGGGTGACACAATGCTCGCGGACGTAATAACAGTTGAAACAGAATCCGTCGAAGATTTTTATGCAGAGGTGGTCAATCAGATCAACCGGGGTGAAGTGGACGAAGCCGTTCCCCGCATCGTCATGCGTCCCGAACATGAGCAGCTTGAAGTATTGACCGACCTTGCCCGTGATTTCGCGCTCGATCTTGAACTGGCGACCACGCTGGAACGCGCCTTGGCGTTGGCGCGCGCCCGTGACCTTGCCCTGGAACTCGCCCGCGCCCATGACCTCGCCCACAATTTTGCGCTCGATCTCGCCCTCTCATTAACTCGTGCCCGTGACATCGCTCTGACTCGCGCCCGTGATCTGGCATTGGCGCTGGCGTTGGTTCTGGATCGTCCCCGCGCACGTGCCCTGCGTTTTACCGGGGTCATCATCGCCGTCTTACAGCAGTTGGTCGAAACCGGCATCATCGTCCTGACGGGTATCGAATCCCTCACCCCCCAAATCCTCAGCAACTATATTGCGCCCTATCTGCAAGCCCTCATCGATACACAGCAGATCATCGCCCAGGTCACGCAAATGACTCAGCCCTTTATTCAACCGCGCCTCTCCAATATCTCCCAGAGTACCCCCATCAGCATTCAAATGGAGGGCGTAGCCAAAACCGTGACCATCGTTCGCGATTACATCATTCCCTGGCGGCGTAAACAGGCGCAGCTCATTGCCGATCTCGAAATCGCACGCAAGCAGCATGAAATCGCGCGTTTTGAAGTTGAGATTCACGAAATTCGCTTAAAAGCCGCCCAGGCACGCATTGACGCGATAGCCCTTGACGAGAACTTCGAACAGAAAAGCCTCGAAACATCACGCGCGCGCCTCAATCTGGAAGAAAAACGCCTCGAAATCGAACGCAAAACCCGCGAGTCCCTCCAGAGTAAAATTGATCTCGCCCTGAATATCATCGAGCAGCTCAATCCCAGCCTGTCCGAAAAAGAGCGCATCGTTTACGTGAACCAACTGCTCGAACCCTTGAATGTGCTCATCGACAGCCCACTCGAAATTGCTGGCGGCAGCCCATCCCCCCAGTAATTCGCGCTTTATGGTGATTGCTTCTGCTCTCGGTGTCCTCGGCTCCTCGGCGGTTCAATTTACTTCTCCCGCTTTCCGTCTTGGACTCATAGCCCCAGATCGTCCGCCAGTCGTTCAGCGACCAGCCGAGCAGAGATCAGAGCAGTCGGCACACCCGTTCCCGGATGCGTACTCGCTCCCACAAAATACAGGTTGTGATATTGTGCGTGGCGATTATGCGGGCGCATGTACCCCAATTGCGTCAGCGTATGCGACAATCCATGAGTTGCACCCTTCACCAGATTGTAGCGTTTGCGCCACGATAACGGCGTATAATTGATCTCGAACTTCAGATGAGCGTCCAGATCATCAATCCCCAGCAGCGCCAATCGTTTGAACACCGCCTGCCGCGCCTGATCGCGGATACAGCACCAATCCTGCTCTCGGCTGTCATCCAGATGCCCAACAGGCACAATAGCGGTCAAGGTATCTTCACCTTCTGGTGCGGCTGTCGGGTCAAGACGTGTCGGCGCATGGATATACAGGCTGGGATTATCGGGCAGCGTATGCTCATCAATGATGCTTTCAAAGTTATCCCTATAATCATCTGCCAGAAACAGCGTGTGCGGTTCCAGCGCCGGATACCGCTTATCCACACCCCAGAAGAAACTGACAACCGAGCACGAATAATGTTTGTGATTCAGCCGCCTGGCCTCAACTTTATCCGGCAGCAGATGATCGTACACATATGGCAGGTCAGCATTAGCTACAACCGCATCTGCCGACACGAATCGACCATCATCGAGTATCACGCCCCGCGCTTTTCCATCGCCAATCCTGATCTGGCTGACATCCGCCTCAAACGCGAATTCCACCCCGGCTTCACGCGCCATATCCATCAGCGCTTCCACCACACTGTACATCCCGCCTCTGGGATGCCAGACACCATGTGCCAGTTCGGTATACGGCATCATCGAAAAAGTCGATGGGGACTGAAACGGACTCAACCCCATATAGACATCCTGAAAGGTGAAAGCCGATTTCAAACGCGGCGAACTGAAATACTGCGCCATATTGTCATAATGATGCGTCAGCGGCTTCAGTTGAAACAGCAGTGGCAGATTCCGAGGGCTGAAGAACTCCAGCGCGCTGCGAAAATCCCGCTCGACCAGTCGTTCCATCGCCACGTAATAATGACGATGGCCTTCCTCCAGATAGCGCAAAAGCCCCTGAAAACTGCCCGCTTCAATCGCCTCCAACTGCTCGGACATCTGCTTCAGATCAGAAGTCAGCGCAAGTTGACTCCCGTCATCAAAAACCAGATGATAAGTCGGGTCAACCCGCGTCAAATCCAGCCGTTCGCGGAAAGAAGCGCCCATCGCCGCGAATTCCGACTCATACACCATCGGCATAATCAGCAGCGTCGGGCCAGTATTAAAAACATGACCCTCATGGATGAAACGGTCACACCGTCCACCCGGACGCTCATTTTTCTCGAAAACCGTGACCTGCATACCCCGCCGCGCCAGATGGATAGCCGTGCTGATCCCCCCGATTCCAGCGCCAATAATCACAACAGACGTGTGTTTCATCGTAAGCCTTTACCCGAACCAGTGCAAAACCACTGACCATCCCATTTGCAGCGCCGTTGTCCAACGATTGCGCTCAGGATAGCTGGACTGTAGTCGATAATCTGCCGCCTCAATCGCATCCAGCACCGCTTCGAAACGCGCCATATACGAGTACCCCGCGATACGACAGCGTCGGTTGCTGACCAGAGCGAGATAGAATTTGCCATCCTGGAAATACGCGCGTGCCAGTTCCACCCGGCTTTTCACCCATTCCCGATAGGCTTCGCTGGTCACATCGTAGGCTTGAATCTCATGCAGCCTGAGAAATTCTTCCGAGATATTGAAATAACCCGCCGCGACATCTTCCAGCGTATCGCGCAGCATGTGCGTGATATGCGCGCCAATCACGGCGTAATAACGGAATTCGCCCTGCGGTGAGAAATCATCATGTCCAATGAAGTAATGCAGCGCTTCCGTGACCGCTGTTGCCAGATCTAACGAATAATCCCTTAACTCACGCTCCGAAATCGAACGACCACGCCGCTCCGCATCGAAAGCCATGACATCCATCAGATGACGAATGTAGGCCTGTAAACCGCTGTTTTGTGCGGGATTGCCTTCAATCAGATCGAACAGAATTTGCTCTTCATGCGTCAAACTCTGCGGATGCTCTCCGCGATAGGCATACTGAATGAGTGCCTGTTGCCGTTGGACGAAGGCGATACGACCTGCATAGTCCAATTTGCTCCCATCCAGTTGGTCATCCACCCAGCGGAAATAACCGTAAGCTCGATACGCATCTGAGGTGCGTTCACGGTCTGCCAGAAAACGAATCGTCTGGTAAGTTTGTGCGCTGGCCTCGCGCGTGATCGAAGTTGCTAATTGCGCAGATGATTCACGCCTATCTGTAATACGCCTGCTGATCGGGTCATCCCGTCGCGCCCACCCAATTTTCGAATTCCCCGAAACAATACTGTGCTGGGACATCTGTATTCCCCTTGTGCTCCCCGGTAGTAATTTTTTTCGTCATAATGAATACGTGACCAACCGAAAAAGGTCGCGCACTGAGCCTAACAAGTGTCATTTTTCACAATCGGATAGTGACATTCAGCAGGGAATTTGCGCCAATGTCTCACACACGTTCAATAGTTTCATGCATGATTTCTGTGGGGATATCAGCCAGAATAGACTGACTCTCTAACACGGGTAAAGCCGAATTTTGGGGGCAAATGACCGGATAGGTCATCCTAATGCGCGGGTATGATTTTTCCGGGCGGGTCCGAGAGCCTTGAGTGCCCTTCCCGCCCGAACGGGTAGCCGGATGGCTTCAGCCTCTGACGGCAAAATGACCGATGCACCCCCTAACACCTCCAACTTGCATCGGCATACTATTTAGGATTATAATTTCAATAATTGATGTACTCCTAAACCATTAACTTGCTCATACACCCTTTATATAATCATAGCTCTCTCTTAGTCGAAAATTAGTTAGTCACTGCAACAAATCTTCGACGACTTTGTTTCACTGGTTATTTATTAGCACAGTAAAATGAGGGAAAATCTATGAACCGTTCCATCACCAGAAGGATAGCTGCTTTTCTGTTATTTGTTTTAGTTGGTGCACGGTGTGACATCAATGTGGATCTTGCCGCCGCTGTAAATCAACTTGTCCCCAAAATCGATAACGTGATAGATGCCATCAATCAAAATTCCTCAGCGTGGCAAAATCAGCTTGAATCTCTCGTGAGGGATGCGAAAGACTTGGAAACCAAGGTCGCTGCCGATGCACAGAACACAATCCGCCTCGCTACCAATGGTCTCGATACAACATTACAAAACGCCATTGGAGCAACCGGAGCCGAAGTGCGCTGCAACGCAGATATTGTCAAGGTTCAGGTTGCTCAATCACTAAAACATTGGAAGTCGATACTATTACGCAGTATCGGAAGCACCGTTCCTGAAGAATCGCCTTCTGTACCAGTAGTCTGCAATTCGACTCCGGATAGCCTTCATATGGAACCTGCCCTACGAGAATCTTCCGCCGTATTCTGGGGATACGACCTGCAAAACCCAGACCTGAAAGTTAGGTTGCGCTACGGGAACAATCTGGAAACAGATTTCCCGCTTAGCCTTGTCAATGCAGCCTCCAACTATAAACTCGTACTAATCACGAGTGCCGGTGACAATACACTCGTCTGTAATAAGGATAATCGAAGTATCATCCTAAAGTGGAAAGATCAGATTATCAGCACTTTGGGGGTCAATACAGCGGCATGTCGCAATCCCGCAGCACCACCTGCGTTATCAGAAAGGGTACACGCGACTCAACAACTCAATTTCATTAAGGTTCCACCCTTTGTCGATCAAACCTCACCAATGACGATTGGAGCAGCGTGCAATCCAGGCTACATGCAGTCGAGACTCGAAAGTGTAACTTTGAGCAATTCTACACTCGGAGCATCATGCAGTGCGCAATGGATTTCTAGTGATACGAAGAACTGCCAGGTGAAAGTATCACCCATCTTTCCATCTGGTAGTCAGGTTATTAATACAGTCAATTGTCAATTGACCATTTATGAAATAGGCATCCCGCAGCCAGCGCCAGAACCTTGTGCGTGTTGGTAACAACATAGCCAATCACCTGGATTCCCAACTCACCCCATCTGAATTGAGATGGGGTGAGCTTCTGACAGGATAATCGATTTTAATTACTAATCACTAACAACTACTAACCCCTTTCCTCACCATCTCCTAACCGTCTTAACAATCCCCGCCCCTCATTTTGGTTAATGACTCGCGCCAAAAAAAGCTACCAAAAAGTTTACCAAAAGGTAGCCCTTTTGCAGAACATTCGTGCTACATTGAGGCTATCAAACGGTATTGATAGGACTGCATTAAACGGTGGATGCTGTTTTTAGCAAGGATTTTTCACCTGGATTTTGCCTTTTCTCCCCTCTCCAGGAGCCTGCGAGTGGGGAGGGGCTGGGGGTGGGGTCGCCTTATATTCAGCATCCACCACATACGGTTGTCCTATCACGGTATTCATGTAGGGGTAACAAAATGTCCCGAAATCACTATTCGTCCGCAGACCGCCAGCGTGCCCTGTCGCAGCTCGCCGCCAACGGCAATGATGTCATCCTCACCGCCGCTCAACTCAATATTCCCGCGCGTACCCTTTACAGATGGCGATGGCGCGCCAATAAGCCTCTGCCATTGTCATCGCCGCCATCATCTGAGGGAGCAGCGCCATCTTCCGCCATGCCCAAACTCTCCGAAGATGACACACAGGCGCTTCGAACCCTCAAACGCATCATGCTCGAAAACGCCTACCAACTCGCGGGTGAAATCCAGCCAGCCATCCCCCATTCCACCCTGCCGGAGCGCGTCATCGCCCTCGTCCGTCTGGTAGACCGCATCTATAAACTCGCCTTCCAGTTGCCCGATTCGCCCGATGAAGAAGTCGAATATGAAATCGTCGGCGCAGAAACCTTTGAACGAGGGAGAGGAGGCGCAGCACCACATTAAACAGTGGACGCTGTTTCGGGTAAGACTTTCTCGCCCGAATTTGCCTTTTCACCCCTCGCCTAGGCGTACTCGCCGGTTGGGAGAGGGCGGGGGTGAGGGCTTCTGAGCGTATCCACCTGTTATTGTTGTTCTGCCGGAGGAGGGAACAATGTCGAAAAGAGAACAGTTGAATCTGCTGCTGCCCAAACCGCACCAGTTACAGGCAAAGATTCTGGAAAATAAGGCACGTTTTCGTGTCGTCGTTTGTGGCCGCCGCTTCGGTAAAACCCTGCTTGGTGAACATGCCATCCTCACCCGCGCCATCCGCGACCATCAGACCTGCTGGTGGCTTGCTCCCACCTACGATATGGCCGATCACGTTTGGCGTGAACTCAAAACCGCCGTTCAGGATGTTCCCGGTGTCCAGATCAGCCAGACCGATCTGCGCATGGACTTTCCCGGCGGCGGCAGTCTTGCCATCCATAGCACCCATACTCCCGACCATCTGCGCGGCGCAGGCTTGGATTTCGTCGTGCTGGACGAAGCCGCCTTCATGTCCCCCGATATTTGGCCTCAGATCGTCCGCCCCATGCTCGTCGAACGTCAGGGATGCGCTCTTTTTCTATCCTCCCCCAACGGCAAAAACTGGTTCCATAACCTCTTCCTCCTCGGTCAAAAGCCCGCCCCCACTCCCCACGAGGATTTATCCGTAGGGACACGACATGTCGTGTCCTCTGATGTGGACGATTTATCCGTAGGCGCGCAACCTACTGTACCCTCTGAACAGCTCCCTCCCTCGTTTACGGGGGAGGGCTGCGGTGGGGGTTCCGACACTCTTGACAATGATTTATCCGTAGGGGCACAACATGTTGTGCCCTCTTCTGAATCTCTTGGTGTCTTGGCGGTTCAACCGAATTTAAATCCCGATACCCCCAACCCCTGGCATTCCTTCCACTTTTCCACCAGCGCCAACCCCCTCATCCCGCCCGAAGAACTCGAAGCCGTTCGCCTCGAAACACCGGAGCGCGTCTGGTTGGAAGAATACGAAGCCGAATTTACCGACGATGCCGGACAGGTCTTCCGGGGCATTCGCGAAGCCGCCACCGCACCCCTCAACGCCGAACCTATTCCCGACACACGCTATGCGGTTGGCCTCGATTGGGGACGCGAAAACGACTACACCGCTGTAGTCGTCATCGATACCGAACGCCGGACGATTGTCGCGCTCGATCACTTTAATCAGGTCAGTTGGTCACTTCAACGGGGACGGCTGAAAGCCATTTGTGATCGCTGGCAGCCCGTCGTCATCTATGCCGAATCCAACAGCATCGGTTCGCCCAATATCGAAGCATTACAGGCCGAAGGCTTACCCGTCCGCCCCTTCAATACGACTTCGACCACCAAACCGCCGCTTATCGAGGCGCTTTCACTCGCGATTGAACGCCGCGACATCGCCCTCTTGCCCGACGAGAACTTGCTCAATGAACTGGCGGCTTACGGCATGGAACGCTTGCCAGCCGGAGGCTATCGTTACTCCGCCCCACCCGGCTTCCATGACGATCTCGTCATCGCTGCTGCCCTTGCCTGGTACGCCGCCCATCACAGTTCCCTACCCATCTCCTTCGCCTGACATGGGGCATGGTAGGGACACGACCTGTCGTGTCCACTATCCGAAATGCTGTAGGGGCGCAGCACTGCTGCGCCCGCCCTCTGGAGAAAACGAGGTCTACCGTTTATTCCCGCGTCCGAGGCCGTTCTGGGTCAGGTAAGCGGCGCTCTTGCGAACGGCTTCCAGCATGTCGGTGGCGCAGCGATCCAGTTCGACGATGAGCCATTGGGTGGTGGCTTCCCCTGCCCCGATGATGGTCTTGTAGTCGAGGGTTCCATCACCGACAGCAGTCATGGGCTGGTCGGTCACAGCGGGGCCATCCTTGATGTGCAGGAGGGGTGCGCGTGAACCGAACTCTTTGACGACCTTGAGCGGGTCACTTCCACCCGTTTTCGTCCAGTAGAGATCGAACTCGAAGCCGACGG
>JBGAGR010000243.1:0-11966 GCA_044226645.1 Aggregatilineales bacterium | reverse complement strand
CAGCAGATTCAAGCCAATGTCGGATTGATTGGCGGCTAATTTCTGGAAGGCGTTAGTTCCCCAGTAGATCAGGGAAAAGCGTGACAGCACTTCTGGCAGTTGGAATCCGAATGCGCCACCGAGTATCGCCAGCGCAAAGTTCAACAACTGGCTGATAATATTGCCCTGCTCCGGTGTTTTGGCGATGCCGGCCATAAAGGTGCCGAGTCCGGTCACGGCTGCGGCTGCGGACAGGATAACCAGCGCCACGAGCAACAGATTATCCCCCCAGATGAGGACGAGTTTACCGCTCATCAGGCTGCCGACGGCTGTCAAAGCGATTGCCAGCACGGTTAGCTGCACCACACAGTTGAAGAATGTCCCGACCAGTTTGCCCAGCAGGATATACAGGCGCGGCGTAGGCGAAACAATCAAGCGCTGCAATGTCCACTGGCGGCGCTCCTCGTACATGCTCAATACGCCCTGCTGCCCGGTGAACAGGCTGAAGAACATGGCCTGTGCCGAACCGAAAATCACCAGAATCGCGGCGACGCTGGAGGATGATTCGCCAGCGACGGTTTTCTGGTCGATAGTTAGATTATTTAAAGCAGGTGTGAAGGCGCAGGCGATATTTTTGCTGAAACCTTCGCTGCCTGCGACCTGCCCCATTTGCAGCAGACCATAATCGGCGTTGATGGTATCGAGTGTGGAAGCAACAGCGATGCTGCCTGTCGCAATCTGTGTGCCGATGCTGTCCACAATGCTGCGGATGATTCCGGCAGCTACCGCACGACCACCATTGGCATACACTTCGACCTGTGAGGGTTCAACGGGGTCATTCAGACCATAACCGATTTTCTTGCTGAAGTCCTCCGGGATGATGATGGCGGCTGTATAGGTTCCTTCATCGACACCTTTACGGGCGGCATCGACATCGGTGAGTTCGACGGCGTTGGTCAGATCAAACAGGATATTCTGATTGGAAGCTGTGCTGCTCGAATCGCCCGATACAGGACAGGCAGGTAAAGCCGCCGCAGTCGATGTCCCCGGCTCGGCGGTGGCTTCCGGCGAGGGAGTCGCGGCAGAAGATGCTGACGGCTCGACAAAGGCGCTGATGAAAATCTGCCCGTAGTTCTGATTCGCGCTGCCCTTATCCAGATTGACGATGGCAACCGGGATGTCCTTGACGGGAATATCGCCGCTGCCCAGACCACCGAACGCCAACCCGATAATCGTGGCGATCAGAAGCGGCGCGGCGATCAGAATGATGAGCAGATTGCGATCCGTATAGAGGGCGTAGAGTTCTTTCTGCGCCAATACAAGAATTTTACGCATGGCTCATTCCCTCAGTTCGCGCCCGGTCAGGTGCAGGAAAACTGCTTCCAAATCGGGTTCGCGCACTTCCACTGAAAGAATACTGATGCCTGCGTCATCTGCTTCGCGGAGCAGTTCCGGCAGGGCTTTACGTCCACGTTTGGCATAGACGACGATTTCGCCATCTGTGACCTGTCCGGAACGCACAACCATCATTGAGCCAGTGGATTTTTTCTCGATGACCAGTTCGGCGGAGTCTTCCAGACCAGGGGCGGGTTTTAATTCGCGCGATTGGTAAGTGACTTTGGTGATGCCAGTGATGGCTTCAAATTTTTTCAACAAGTCATTCCCAATCTTCTGTTCACCCACGCTGAAGATGAGACGGTCTTCTTCACCAACTTTTTGAATCAACTCACCGACTGTGCTCAACGCCGACGGTGGGTTCGTCCATGTAGACCAACTGCGGTTTATGCAGCAGTCCGACACCGATATTAACACGGCGCTTCATACCGCCGGAAAAAGTATCGACACGATCTTTCTGGCGCTCTTTTAAATCCGTGAACTCTAGAACTTCATCAACGCTGGCGGCAAGTTCTTTGCCACCCAGCCCATACATTTTGCCGAAAAAATCGAGATTCTGGCGCGCGCTCAAAGTCGGATAGAGTGCGATTTCCTGCGGCACAACACCGAGCAGGCGTTTAGCATCCATCGGCTGTTTGGTGATGGAAAAACCGCCAATAGTGGCATCTCCGCTGGTGGGTGTCAGCAGGCCGCTAATCATGGAAATCGTGGTAGTTTTGCCCGCGCCGTTGGGGCCGAGCATACTAAAAACTTCCCCTTTATAAATGTCCAGGTCAATCCCCCGGACGGCCTGAACTTCTGTCCCATCGGCACGCTTGAAGGTTTTGACTAACCCGCGTACCTCGACCATTGCATGTGGCATACAAACGTCTCCCCTCTTATAGCTTACTGGATACTATACGATCAACAATCTATGAAAGTTGTAAATGGTTACGGATGATATTAACGCGAGGGCGGCCAGTGCGGTTGTGTGCAACAACCTTGTAAATTATAGCCCGTTGAATCCATGAAAACAGATGTCGAATGTCATCCATTGTGCTGCCGTAAGATAATTCTACCTACCGATTCGGTGGCTGGTGTTACGCGCGCTGGATTCCAAACACTCAACCGGACGACTGTCAGGCTTCCGCTGCAAAAGCTAATGCCCGTTCCATGACCCAATACATAGCAGAACATTCGTGCTTGACAATGAACAAAAAAGTTTTTACAATAAAATTGATTTTTACGGTAGCGATAAGTTGGTTAAATTGATGCAAGACGTGCTGTATATCGAGGCAGTTGAACAGGCTGTTACCCTGCTGCATCCACAGCGAATGGAATTGCTCCAGCACATGGAGAAACCGCGCACCTGCCCGGAATTGGCTGAGATGTTCGATTCGACACCTCAGAAAATCTACTACCATGTCAAGGCACTGGAAAAAGCTGGCCTGATCGAAAAGGTTGAAGAACGCCGTGTGCGCGGCGCAGTCGAAGGTTACTATCAGGCAAAGGCACGCTCGTACTGGCTTGCGCCGCATCTGGTCGGGCAAATCGGCGGAGGACGTGCCGCACAGGATCAAACCAGCCTGCGTTTTCTGCTCAATCTCGCTGAAGAAATCCATGATGACATCGGGCGGCTGGGTCAGCAATCCGAAGCTGGCTCGAACGTGCCGTCACTGGGTTTATCGGCGCATATTTACCTTCCGGACGGGGATCGGCGCGCTGCATTTCTGGCTGATGTGCAAGACCTTTTCCAGGGACTAGCCACCAAATATGGTATCCCGCCGGATGAAATGGATGCTGAATTAATTGGAAAAGCCTTCCGTCTGATCCTGGCCGTTTACCCGAAAGATTAATTCTGACCGCTAACGAAGGAGATCCATATGACCGAGCCTTTGCATGTCCAGATTGCCTTGAAAGCCCAACCGGAAGCCATCTATCGAGCGTTGACCGATAAACTGGCTGACTGGTTCGCGGAATATGCCGATGTATCCACAGCCGAAAAACGTTATGACTTCTGGGGGCGTTTTACACCGGGGACACCCACCCGTGAAGAAGGTCGTCATCCCCTGCTGGCCTATGAACCGGGAAAACATCTCAATTTCGAATGGCGTTCCAAAAAATTCGACAGCACCGTAGACATCCAGATCATCCCGCGCGACGGAGGAAACACAGTCGTTGTCCAGCAAGGAAATCCCAATAACCCGTCATCTGACATAGGTGTTTGCACCGACGAAGATTTCTGGTTTCTTGCGCTGGAAAATTTGCGCCGTCATCTGGATGGAAAAGCGCCTGTGCGCTGCGATTACAGCCGTTCGATGCTGGGCGACATTCAGCATACGATTGAAATTGATGCGCCTGCCGGAACTGTGTTCGATGTACTGATTAAGCCGGAGCAGCTCGAACGGTGGATCGCCAGCCACGCGACCGTAGAAGCGCACGCAGGTGGTGAGTACAATACGGGCTGGAGCAGCCACAAAATTCTGGAACTTGTCACGGACGAAAAGCTGCGCCACGACAGCTACGAGAATACAGTCGTCTCCTGGACGCTGGAAGGCTCCGGCGGAAAGACTCGCTTAACCCTCGTACACAGCGGATTCGCGCCGGATAAAGATACTGGCGGCTTGCAAACTGGCTGGTTGAACTATATGAGTTGGGTGAAATCGATCAGCGAGTATGGAGACGATTGGCAGCCTGCTATCAAACGCCTGCAAGCGGGCTGGGAGTCCTACTATCCGGCCTCATTCACTACCGCTCAAACCGACCTCGTGCCTACCTAAAGAAGCAATATTTTAAGCGGGGCGCAGCAGTGCTGTGCCCCTACAAGAATTATTCTAAAGACCCATTCCACACCGTTTACATTCCACCTGCAACAACTCCCGCAAATTCCACTTCCCCTCAGAAAGTAAATAATTTATGAAAAGTGTCCCCTGCACAGACCAATCCCTATTGACGGCATGAAAATCATCAACTATATTGATTATCAGCATTGTTGATTATCAAGAGGGTTGATAAATTGGATGGATAAAGACACATCTGTACTCAAACTGGCTGAAGAGCTGATGCGGTTATTCCCGACACTGGGACGGCAGATCGCGATGCATATGCGTGAACTGGGTGAAGAAGAAACCACCCTGATGCAGATCAGCGTCCTGCACCAGATCAAGGAACGTCCGCTCATTACCAGCGAGTTAGCGAAACGGCGCAAAGTGAGTCTGCAATCGGCCAGCGTACTGGTACGGGCACTGGCTGACAAAGGATGGCTTACCCGTATCCCCAACCCAGACGATGCACGACAGCTTTTGCTGCAAATCACACCGGAAGGCATGAAAAAGACCGAAGCAACCCGTAACGTCATCATCAATTATCTGGCTACTTTCCTGAGCGAAATGAATGCAGAAGAAATCGCTGCCGCTCAGATATTTCTGCCCGCACTGAGCCGCATTCTGACCCAGCACACGGCTGATGAGAACACTGAAGAAGAAAGCTAACACTCTCCGCAAGAGGAACAACACAATACTATGATCCGATTGGCTCGATATCTCAAACCATTTACCGTGCTGATACTGCTTTCGGTTGTCCTGCTGTTTACGCAGGCCATGGCCGATTTGTCATTACCAGATTACCTTTCCCGCATCGTCAATAATGGTATTCAGCAGAGTGGTGTTGAAAACGCTGTGCCACAGGCTATCCGCGTGAGCGAGATGAATAAAGTCATCCTGTTCATGAGCGAGGACGACAAAGCAGCGGTGATGGGACACTATACGCTGATTAACAAGGATTCATCAGGCTACGACACGTATCTGAAGGATTATCCGATACTGGCAACCGAACCCATCTACGTGCTGAACGACAACACCAGCGCAGATGACATCGACAGGCTGAAGCCGATTATGGCGAAATCGCTGCTGGCGGTTTCCGGCATTGAACAGGCTATCGCTGACCCTTCGAAGGCAGCAGCGATGGGACAAGGCGGCTTTGATCTTTCCAAACTGCCGCCTGGAACGGACGTTTTCGCCCTGCTCTCCACACTACCGGCACAGACCCGCACGACCATTCTCAGCAGTATGAATGAGCGCTTTGATGCGCTGGGCGAAAGCATGGTTGAGCAATCAGCTATAGCGGCGGTCAAAACCGAATACAGCGCGCTGGGTATGGATACCGAAGCGCTGCAAAACAACTACGTGATCCGAACCGGCGGAGCCATGCTGGCACTTTCGCTGCTGTCGGGCATCTGTACGATTATGGTGGGCTTCCTCTCGGCGAAGGCGGCGGCTGGATTAGCGCGTAATCTGCGCCGGGATATTTTCACGAAGGTGGAAAGCTTCTCCAACAACGAATTTGACCGTTTCTCGGTTTCATCGCTGATTACCCGTTCGACCAACGATGTCACGCAGCTTCAAATGCTGATCGTCATCCTGATCCGTATGATCATTTACGCTCCCATTCTGGCAATTGGCGGCATCATTAAGGCCATCAGTACCGATGCTTCGATGTGGTGGACAATCGCGTTGGCGGTTATCGCACTGCTGAGTTTCATCGTGGCGACATTCTCCGTCGCGCTGCCGAAGTTCAAGATCATCCAAAAACTTACAGATCGTCTGAACCTGGTCACACGCGAAAATCTGGGCGGCATGATGGTCATCCGCGCCTTCAATACACAGCGTTTTGAAGAAGAACGCTTCGACAAGGCCAACCGTGACCTGACCGACACGAACCTGTATGTCAACCGGGTGATGGCGATGATGATGCCTTTCATGATGCTGATTATGAACGGCGTGACGGTGCTGATTATCTGGGTGGGTGCGCATCAGGTGGCTGAGGCGCAAATGCAAATTGGCAGCATGATCGCCTTCATGCAGTACGCGATTCAGATCGTGATGGCCTTCCTGTTCATCTCGTTCATGTTCATCATCCTGCCGCGCGCGTCGGTCTCTGCTGACCGTATCGCCGACGTGCTGGAAATGGAAACGGCTATTCAAGACCCGAAAGACCCGAAGCGCTTCCCGGCTCCGTTCAAGGGCACGGTGGAGTTCCGCAACGTGAATTTCCGTTACCCCGGCGCGGAGGAAGATGTGCTGCATGACATCACCTTCACGGCGCAGCCCGGACAGACAACGGCCTTCATCGGCTCGACAGGTTCGGGTAAATCGACACTCATTAACCTGATTCCGCGCTTCTATGATGTGACGGGCGGTTCGATCCTGATTGATGGTGTTGACATTCGGGAAATCACGCAGCATGAACTGCGCGAGAAAATCGGTTATGTGCCGCAAAAAGGCAATCTGTTCACCGGGACGATTGAGACCAACCTGCGTTATGCCGATGATGAAGCCACCGAAGCAGAACTGGCACTGGCAGCGGACATCGCACAGGCCAGCAACTTCATCGCGGAAAAACCGGATGGATTGGCGACTGAAATTTCACAGGGCGGCACGAATGTGTCCGGCGGTCAGCGCCAGCGCCTTTCGATTGCCCGTGCGCTCATCAAGCAAGCGCCGATTTACATCTTTGACGACAGCTTCTCGGCGCTGGACTACAAAACTGATGTCGCGCTGCGCAAGGCTCTGAAGGAAAACACCGGGGACAGCACCATGCTGATCGTGGCACAGCGCATTTCGACCATCAAGACTGCTGAACAGATCATCGTACTGGACGAAGGCAGAATTGTTGGAATGGGCACTCATAACGAATTGATGGAAAACTGCGAAACCTACCGCGAAATCGCGCTGTCGCAGCTCAGTATTGAGGAACTCGCATCATGATGATGGCAAATAGCAGACCCGGACAGGGTGGTCGCCCAGGGATGGGCATTCAGGCACACAGTGAACGCGCCCGTGATTTCAGAGGGACGATTGGGCGACTGCTGCAATACATGCGGGGATACCGCCTGTCACTGGTCGTCGTACTGATCTTCGCCATTGCTTCAACCGTATTCTCAATCGTCGGGCCCAAGATTCTCGGTCAGGCGACGACCAAGTTATTCGAAGGCGTGATGGGGCAGATTTCCGGCAGCGGAACCGGGATCGACTTTGAATACATCGGCAACATCATCGCGCTGTTGGCGGTGCTGTATGTGATTTCGGCGGTTTTCGCCTATATTCAGGGCTGGATTATGGCGGGTGTGGCAATCAACGTCACTTACCGCTTCCGTAAGGACATCGCGGAAAAAATCAACCGGATGCCGCTCAAGTATTTCGATGGCACGAGTCATGGTGAGGTGCTATCCCGCATCACCAACGATGTGGACACCATCACCCAGACGTTGAATCAGAGCCTTTCGCAGATTGTAACCTCGGTGACGATGCTGATCGGCGTGCTGGTAATGATGCTCTCGATTAGCTGGCAAATGACACTGGTGGCGCTGATTATGGTTCCACTGTCATTCGGAATTATCGCGCTGGTCATCAGTAAATCGCAGCGCTACTTCAAGGATCAGCAGGTCTTTCTGGGGCACGTCAACGGACATGTCGAGGAAATGTACAGCGGTCACAACGTGGTCAAAGCCTTCAACGGCGAGGCCAAAAGCGTGGCGAAATTCGATGAATACAACAATACGCTGTATGACACCGCCTGGAAATCGCAGTTCCTTTCCGGCCTGCTGATGCCGATTCTGTCGTTCGTCGGCAACCTGAATTACGTGGCAGTGTCGATTCTCGGTGGCTACCTGGCGATTCGCGGCAGCATCACCATCGGCGATATTCAGGCGTTCATCCAATATACCCGTTCATTCACCCAGCCGATTGCGCAGATCGCCAACATCTCGAACATCCTGCAACAGACAGCAGCAGCGGCAGAACGAGTCTTCGAATTCATGGACGAGGCGGAAGAAATTCCCGAAACCAATAATCCGGTGGTGCTGGATACGGTAAAAGGCAGCGTCGAATTCGAGCATGTCCATTTCGGTTACAACCCGGATAAGATCGTCATCAACGATTTCTCGGCAAAGGTCAACCCCGGTCAGAAGATCGCTATCGTCGGGCCAACGGGGGCTGGCAAGACCACGATGGTTAAGCTGCTGATGCGCTTCTACGATGTCAACAGCGGCGCTATCCTGGTGGACGGTCACGACATTCGTGACTTCACCCGCGAGGAACTGCGCTCCATGTTCGGCATGGTCTTGCAGGATGCATGGCTGTACAACGACAGCATCATGGAAAATATCCGCTATGGGCGGCTGGACGCTACAGACGAAGAAGTAATCGAAGCGGCGAAAGCGGCTCACGTCGATCATTTCGTCCGTACCCTGCCCAACGGCTACAACATGCTGCTGGACGAAGAAGCCGGTAATGTCTCGCAGGGTGAAAAGCAGTTGTTGACAATTGCCCGTGCCATTCTAGCTGATCCGCGCATCCTGATTCTGGACGAAGCGACCAGTTCCGTCGATACACGCACGGAAGTCCTCATTCAGAAGGCGATGGACAACCTGATGCAGAACCGGACGAGCTTTATCATCGCACATCGCCTGTCCACCATCCGTAATGCCGACTCGATCCTGGTGATGCGGGACGGCGATATTGTGGAACAGGGCAGCCATCTGGAACTGCTGGCGAAGGGCGGCTTCTATGCCGAACTGTACAACAGCCAGTTTGAGCACGCGCTGATTGGTGATGTGGCGTAGGGAAGACATTCGAAGACGAAAATGGAACCGCCGAGAATCCGAGAACACCGAGAGCGGTTCATTTTCAGAACAGAAATTGACGGTAATGATGTAGGGACACGATATATCGTGTCCCTACTGAAAAATGGCAGCGAATCAAATTAGATTTATTACAAAACCTTTTTACGGTACGTGCAGAGGAATTGAAAATGTCCACAGATCAGAATGATGCGACATATGCGCTGGCAGAGCGTTTTATGATCGCTACCACTGCTTTACGCAACCATATCGCCACCCATTCCATAATCAATTATCCGCCTGGTTTGAGTCCGAACCAAGTCAAAATGCTGCATCTGGTCTGCCACAGGCCGGGTATTTCGCAAACCACCGCTGCCGAGCGGATTGGGGTCACGACAGCTTCCATTTCAGCATCGGTACGGGAGATGGAGGCACAAGGGCTGATCGAACGGCGTTCGGACCCTGATGATGCGCGGGTGATGCTGCTCCGGTTGGCTCCATTCGGCGCACAAATCTTTGAGCAGGTATTTGACAGCTTTACGAATACCTGCGCGGATTTACTGAAGGCTCTATCGCTGGAAGATCAGGAAATGCTGGTCGAAAAGCTGGAACAAGCGCTGACCGCCAATAATGTGAGTATTGAAAGCGGCAAGCTCAGTTACGCCGACAAACTGCATACCTAACGGTCTGACAGAAACAAAAACAGAGGCCAATAGACCTCTGTTATTATTCATGACGCGGTAATTCGATGTAACGCCTCCAGGCATCCGGCCCGGTTCCAATCGCGATGACCAGATAACTGGTGCGCGGTGTCTTCGGCTCCCAACGCAGCTTCATGCCGATTTCGTTGGGCAGCTTGTCGCTCTTGCGATGGTTGCAAGCGTAACAGGCACAGGCCGTATTCGTCCAGGTATCTTTGCCACCGCGTGACCGGGGCAGAATATGGTCAACCGTGAAGTCATGTTTGGAGATCACTTTGCCCTTCACGAGGCCACCATTTTGCACACCACAGTAGATACAGGTGAAATTATCCCGCACCAGCACACCCTTACGGCTCCAATGGGCTTGCCTGCGCGGCACGTTGATATAGGTTCTTAAAGCGATGACAGAAGGAACGGGGAAACGATCGCGGATGGTCTGAAGAAAATTACCAGACTGTTCGATTACAACCGCTTTGCCGGCTAAGATCAGATTGATGGCACGCGGAACGGTGATGACCGCTAAGGGTTCCCAGTTGCTCCCATTCAGCAGTAAAACACGGCCTCGTAAGGCTCCAGGACTGGACACAGATTTAACCTCAGGAATTCACTCAACCAACAATGTTTGCCTTTGCGTCAAAATTCACACACCCTCATTATAACGCAGATTCATTAAAGCGGCTTAAACGCTTCGCACATGTGTTTTAAAAAATAAACCGGGTCTGTGCTGTGCCCACGCCGCGTTAGCGCTCACAGGCGCGGATCGACGGGTTCGCTTTCCAGCGCCAGCACGCCGAAAACGCACTCATGCACCCGGCGCAGGGGTTCTTTACGCACAAAACGTTCCAGCGATTCCACGCCCAACGCGAATTCTCGCATCGCTAATGATCGCTTCCCCGCCAAGCCGCGTGACCGTAATTGGCTAATTTGTTCCGGGGAGGTATATTCCGCGCCATAAATGATCCGCAGGTATTCCCGCCCACGACATTTGATAGCGGGTTGCAGCCAGCCGCGCCGTCCCTTGACCATGAAATCCAGAGGCTTGACGACCATACCCTCGCCGCCGCGCCCGGTCATTTCCTCCCACCAGTGAATGCCTTCTGCCTGACTTTCCGCGTCGGTCACATCCACGATTTTGTATGCCGTAGACATGATGAGCTGACTATCTACCGCGCTCAGTTTTTGCAGCGTATTCATGTGCCACAGATGATCGCGATTGACATGAACGCCGCCCTCGGAAGCCAGCAGATGAAACGGCGCGAGTTTGAAATCATCCAGCGACTCGACAGGCCAGCAGTATTGGCGATAGGCTGCGATGTACTGTCCGATCATCTCCTGACGGCTGCGGTAGCGATCCAGCAGAGGAAGTGCAGCTATATTATGAGCCGCCGTGACTTCCAGCGCTTGAACGGCGTGATGCAGCGAAGCAGTTGCCGAAGCACCTACCGCCGCATACTGTGTCCGCAGAAGTTCCTGCGCCTTTGCTGACCAGGGCATAAGTTCGCAGTCCAACACCAGCCAATCGGTCTGTAATTCGTCCCATAGATTCGCACCTGTCGCCGCCGCCTGCACCCGTTCAAGGAAGGCTTTTTCCAGAGCGGCATCATCGAAAAAGCGCCGTCCGGTGCGGGTGTAGCAAATGCCGCTGCCTTCGTTCAGGATGCCGAAATGCTTGCGTACCGCATCTTCATCCTTCCCCAGAACCACAACCGCCCGTGAACCCATATGCTTTTCTTCGCAGATCACCTTCGGTACACCATTATCGCGGTAGTAGGCGAAGGCTTCCGCCGGATGTTCGAGCAAATCCGGTAAGGCGCTGGTCGCAGTCGGTGACATGGTAGGCGGCAGATAAACCAACCAGCGTGGATTGACGGCAAAGCGGCTCATGATTTCCAGCGCGGCAGTAGCATTTTCCTCGCGAATCGTGATATTCGATTGCAGGCGCGTGTTGATGAGGCGCTTTCCGGTCACTTCGGTGATGTCCAGCACATCGTCATAGGCTTGCTGTGAGGTGAGCGCAGGCGCTTGCTGATCTTCCTCCAGAAATGGACGGGCAGGCTCGGAATAAGTATGCAGCGCCGGAACTGACACAATTTCGGATTCGGGATAACGCAGCGCGGTCAATGCGCCGCCGAATACGCAGCCTGTATCAATGTTAATCGTGCGGTTCAGCCATTCTGGTTCGGGAACAGGCGTATGTCCATAAACGACCATTGCGTGTCCGCGATAATCCGCCGCCCAGGGATAACGCACAGGCAGTCCGAATTCATCGGTTTCGCCTGTCGTTTCGCCATACA
>JBGAGR010000242.1:0-13060 GCA_044226645.1 Aggregatilineales bacterium | reverse complement strand
CTCTGGAAGGCAATGGTGCTGCCATCCGCTGACACAGCCCATGTGCCATTGGCGATGGTGAAGGGCAGCGCGGCGGCATCCGTCAAAACGCGATTGTCGCCTGACGGGACATGATAATACGCCAGCGTTTGGGTGCTTTTCTCCGGCTCGAAGGGGATGTAATAGACACTTTCGGCATCGCGCCAGCGATATGCGCCGAACCAGGGCAGCTTTTGTGCCATCGCTCCGGGCTGCATTTCCAGCGCATAAACCGCGTTGACCGCCGGATCGCTCTGGAAGGTCTGGTAAAACAGCAGGCGGCCTCCACCGGGCGCGACGCTGATTCCACGTATACGATCCCATGAGCCGAGTGTGAAAGTCGAACCGTCGAGGGTGCTGTAAACCGAAAGCGTGGTGACGGTACGCTCACTTTGCGAGATGAGCAGGCGCGACCCATCCAGCCATGAAGCCGAGAGGCGTGTGCCGCTCATAATCACCCGCGCGTTACTACCATCCACACTGCTCACCCAGATTTCGACCTGCGGTGGAGTCGCGCCCGGAACCGATTGACCGTACTGCACCTGCCACAAGAGTTGGCTGTTATCGGCACTCATCGCGGGAGGAAAGCCGCCTGTCGATACCGTCAGCAGCGCCCCATCACTCACGCGCTGAATCACCGTCTGACCGTTGGACAGCGCGATCTGATAGGCCCCATCCGGCGACGTGTCCGGCGGCGGAGCCTGCCCCACCTCGTTGAGCATCGTCCCGCCCGGCGCATCCCAGGTGAAGATTCCGGCCTGCTGCCCCGGCCAGCCATCGATGGCGAACAATTTGCCCGCATCCGAACGGCTCCACCAGAACGAGGCACAGCAGCCCTCGACACTGATCGGACGCAGCCGCCAGACGGCATCACTCGCCAGCGGCGTAAAGGGACGCATAGGCGCGGCGCTGCTCGGTGGGCGATTTTCCCCGCCCGGGGGCCAACTCTGGGCATAATCATTCAATCGCCGTCCACCAAACGCCACCGGAGGCTGGTCATTCAGGCCGACCCACTGGCGCGGATTGGTCAGGTCGATTTCGAACGGCGTGTTATTGAACTGCCCGATGGCCGCCAGCACATCCCAATTAGCGGCGATATAGTCCAGCGGATTATAAGCGGTGCGGTAATCCAGCGAACGCACTTCAAAATGCAGATGCGGACGCGAATCACAAGTGAGGTCAGGATCGCCGCTATATCCAACGAGATCGCCCTGCTGGACATGCTGATACTGCTTGACGACGGGCGTATCCAGCAAATGACCGTAAAGAGTGGTCAATCCCGCCGCATCATGGCGCAAAATCAGGTTGTGCGGCGCGGCTCCGAAAGTCAGATTATCGGCATAAATGACATCGCCATCCGCCACCGCCACCAGCGGAGTGCCACAGGGCATACTGACATCAATGCCGAAATGTAAGCCCTGCCCCGCGCTGTACCAGGCTGTGCCGAAGTTATACGCGCCGACGGTGTTGCCATAGGGCTGCCCGAACAGCCAGGTTGAGGGACTGGCGGGAGCCGCGACGGGCATGATAAACGGTTTGTCCTGAGCAAAAGCCGGGAGATGGTTGAACGATAGGATAAAGAAAAAACCGATAGCACTACCAATAAGCCGTAAGTGTCGCATCCTTAACCCTCAAAAGCCATTTTCACTATGGGGCATTATAGCGGCTGCGAAATCGGTGAACCGCTGTTGTTCATCAGGCTTTAAGGATACGGCCGGATACTTCCAAATATTCGAAATCCGTTCTATAATTATTTTGTAATCAATGTAATAAGGAAATCATGGATACAGGTTTTTTCCCACCAAAACACAATATCAGCAATTTTACTGGAACTAACAAACCCGATAATGCGGTATCAGACTATTCAAGTGCCCTGATTGCGAGTGCGTTTCTCACAATTCATGGTACTGCAATGATTCAGGCTGATGGACGACCTCCACTACTTTATGCCCAAGTACCCGGTGATTATGCTTACATTGCTCACTCAGGTAATAATACACTAATCGAGCAGTCAAATCATTGGGTTTGGGTTCGCTATGGGCTTTCAGGAGAGCATATTTTTGCTTATTCTGATGCAAAAATATCCGCATTACTCCCTACATGGACACAAACAAGTCGTTAAATAGCGGATAGTCGCTCGTTATGCTGGCAATGCAATCCAAGTAAAGTTTTATATCATTAATACAGTCAAATATAAGAATCTCCCAAATTCTGAGAGGCACTATGCTGCGTCGTCTATTATTTGCATTTGCGCCTAGATACGGTCGTTGGCACTCTAGTTGTTTCTGTTATTTGATAAAATTTCACGGAGTCTAATTAACTTCTCAGAGATTGGAGTTAAAGATACAATTTCACAGAGTTTTATATCTTCGTATTGTTTAGAAAATTGAATGTAGGGACCAGGGGATGCTGGTTTCAAGTAACCATCATCCAACAAAAGATTAAGACACCTTTTTTGGTCTGCATCGTCATCATGATAAGGCACGTTATCTCTATTTTTTATGTTAACCAAGAGACCATAGGCAACAGCTCCGGGCTTATAAGCAATGAGATCGTTCAATATATTCTCATTCACGCCCACCCGCTTATTCGTTTCACCAAGTCTTTTATAAAGTATGGGTAGGGTTACCGAAATTATCGCGACTAGTATTGTTCCAATTACACCGATCAAGGCCACAACTATGTCAGTGTTCATAATTTACACCCTCGATTCTTAGCCTCCAACCTATTCATTTTGGGTCAAAATCAATCATTCATAATCAACCAGTTTTCGACCCTTCTTCAGAAGGAAATGGGATATGAATTCCTTGACTCTATTTTACATCCCCTCGTCAATCTTAATCTTGTCGGTGTATTGGATTTACCTAAAACACTTAATCTTCAACCGCGCTTACCCTTGTGGACGACAGGTTTTTCCGCGCCGCCCACACCCCAGAAGGTCACATTCCCGTTTGAATCGCCAATCACCAGATAGAGTCCATCCGGTGTGAAAGCAATGGTGGGAACTCCGCGTATATCGGTACGCATACGATACAGTGATTTCCCTGTCTGCAAATCCCACAGTGTAACGATCCCGCCCATTCGCTTCGCCGTCACCAGGAAGGTTTCATCGGGCGAAACTGCAATAACCGATGTACTGTTGTAATCGGGAAGGGGAAACGTTTTCAATATCTTTCCGTCCATGTCCCAGATACATACTTCCTCCTTTGCACTGAGAGATGTGCCGAGTAATTGTTCGCCACCCTTCAGAAAGGCTAGAGATGCCGCTCGCCAGAATATTGTCCTGGGTGGCAAAATTGGTGCAAAGGACTCTTCGTCATTTTTCCGCCGCTGGAGTAGTTCGCTGATGTCATACAGCACAATCTTGCCGTCCCCGAAGGCCACTGCCACATCCCGACTGTTCGGAGATAAAGCAAGTGTGGTAATTGATCCCTGAGAATCAATCCATATACTGATCGGGGACGGGTCAAACAGCTTCCATGATAAAAGCGGCTGTCCGGACATCCTGGCTGCAACAAGAATTTTACTATCGGGCGAAAAAGCAGCTTTTCCGACACCGGATTTGTCTTGCAATATCATTTTTCCATCGGCAAGCGACCAGACCCGCATTTCCCTGTTGGCCGACAACACCGCCAGATAATCATTATTCGGTGACAGGATAACTTCCTTAACCCACTCCGGGGCTTTGAAAGCCTGAATCGGCTCGAAGGTTGGCAGTTCCCAGACCATCGCAACGGATTCCGACCCGGTTACAAGATAGC
This sequence comes from Aggregatilineales bacterium, assembly GCA_044226645.1. GTDB lineage: Bacteria > Chloroflexota > Anaerolineae > Aggregatilineales > Phototrophicaceae > CFX2. The sequence continues at coordinate 9,281 of JBGAGR010000242.1, read as the reverse complement.
TTCCATCATTGGCAATTGCCAGAGCGCTTAATGCTCTGGGATGTGCTTCCAGCCGCGCGGTCAAACCGATAAAACCAGCAAATGCGGCAGATAAAGGCTGGCCTCGCAGAAGTCCCTGCGGATCACCGTATTCAGGACGCATTTCCTGAATACGCCGCAGCAGCAGTCCTGCCACCTTCATCTGGTCGGATTCAACTGCCAGAACAGCCTGCTCATAGAGTGCGTTGGCGGTCATCCAGGTTTGCGCGGTTCGCTGGATGGAAAGCGCTTCCTCATCATCCGGCGCTTGTTCCAGCGCTTCCTGTGCCGCGTCTGAGGCTTCCTGCCACTGTCCACTGCTGACGGCGAAGCGTCCTTTCGCCAGTGCAGGTTCGATTTGCAGCTTCAGAACACGCGCCAGAATATCGACTGTGTAGGCATTTTCCGGGTCAATCTCCTGTAGCCGTTGTGCCACTATTTGGGCGCTTTGAATATGCTGTTTCGCCTCCAAAGCCGTTAAGCCCAATTCGCCCAGGACTTTCAGACTGAGAGTGCGGAGATCATCGGGCAATTCAGGATTCGTGGGGACTAACGCATTGACATATTTTTCAAAGTCGTCCCAGTGTTCATGTTGAATCGCCGCTCTGGCGCTGGTTTCCCATGAGGCGATTTTTGCCGCCTGAAGTTGATGCTGCATGACCGCATTCTGGTTCGTGTCCAACGTGGCAAGCGCTTGAATCAGGGCTTCAGCCTCATTCCATTGCTGCCTGTGGATTGCCAATTTAATCTGGCTGGTGAGGGTTTCCAATTGGGCTTGGAAAAGTTGATCGACGGCGGCTTGAGTGGCAGCAGCCCCGGCATCCAATGCCTGCATCTCGCGCACCAGATGTCCGGCGTGCTGCAAATTGCGCAGCTTGACCGCCTCGAAAACGCCTTCTTTCAGGTTTTGCAGCCACATCGGTTGCAGCCGTTCCAGTTCGAGGCTGATAAAACTGTTTAGACTCCCGCCAGCATAATCCGGCGCATAACGCAGCAGCGTGTTATAGAGAAAAATGGCCTGCTCAACCGCGCTTTCGGTCAATTCAGCGGCGGCGAAAAACAGCGCAGCCGCCATCTCCTCATCAACCGCGATGCTTTCCTGATCGGGCGGCGTATTATTTGAACGCGGCGGCAGTTCCGGCGGCTCCATCGGATGCGGCAGTGTGCCGTTCAGGGTAGATGTCAACCGCTTCATCACATGAACGGAATCGGCTGTGTAATCAATGTTCTGTCGCTCGACCAGAAAGGGGAATGGCAGCAAACTGGTCTTTTCAATCAGGATAGGCAGAATGCGCTTTTTCGCCTGTAATGCCCATGCCAGTTCGATTCGTACCCGGTCAGATGCGCTCGTTTGTCCGCTCACCAGCAGCACCAGCGACTCGCAGTCCTCAACCGCTTCTCGTGAAAAGCTGTCCGGTGGAAGCTCCGTATCCAAATTCCACTGGCGAAACTGCGCATTCAGACGTTCAGCGGCATCCCGGTCAGCAGGCGCAAAAGTCAGCAGGTTGTGCGGCATTGTCAGTGTCCATTACCATCGGTGCGATACAAAAGTATATAACGAAAAGAGCGACTCGCTTTGAATCGCCCCTCACGTCTGTGCGACTGTGCGTTGAAAATTCTTCTCCCCGTCCCTACTCCCCCTCGTCAGTCGAGCGCATCCGCTTGAGATACCCATCCAGCTTTTCCAGCAAAATGTCCAGCTGCTCAAGCGTGGTGGCGATGGGGCGTGAGGTCAGGCTGTCCCGCAGAACGCCATGCTCATCCAGCCTGACGATATTGTCACCTTCCACATACGCCCGGTATTCCCCCTCGGACATCTCGTAGAGGGTGGCGACATCCGGCAGTTCAATCGCTGCATTCAATTTCAGGTCTTCCGGTTTCAGCATTACGCCGCTCATGGGGTTGGCTCCTGTCTATTGATGACTGACTCCATCATAGCCCCAAAACGCGACTTCCCGCCTCTCGTTCACTCACTGAATCAACGTGTCAAATGACCTTGTGTGGCCTGAACCAGCTTTCGCGGGGGCGACTCATGGTGAATCGCCCTCGCCTTAACGCTTACTTCGCTCGCATCCGGTTGCCCTTGGCGTTATGCTCCAGTTCGACCAGACCCAGCGCCTCCATCAAGGGAGGAAGATACATGCCGAAGCGTCCCCTCAGCCCTTTCTTCAACCCGTACCAGCCCCCGACGGGATTATCCGGCGAACGTCCCCAGGCTTCAACTGTGCCGTCCTTAGCGGGTTTCTGCTCGTCGGCGCTGCCCAGTTCCATCCAATCGCCGTGTGCTTTCAACATGGCGTGCAGATCGTTGATGCAGCGCAGGTCGTAATGCAGCACCGTTTTCCCCACTGTGCACACCAGAATGGGCGGGTCGTGCGCCTCATCCTTATACATGGTGTACTCGGCTGTTCCGGGGGGAGTCTTCAACTGCCAGGGATTTGCTTTCGTTCCTAACTCTGCCATCGTGCCTCCTCTAATAACCGTTTGAACGAACGGACTGAATTAAGCTCATGATACGCTAAAAGACCTGATACGAGCCGACTTCTTCCAGATCGACCACAACAGGCTGTTCCTCGCAGCGATCCTTGATCCCCGCCTGAAATGCCTGGAACGCGGGAAGCTGGCTTAGCTGGCTGTTGACCACATCCGAATCGGCGGAAACCAGATGCACGAAACTGACTCCATCACTCAGCTTAAAGGTCGCATAATGCAGCCCCGCCGGACTCTTGCGGTGTAGTTCTTCAAACACCTTTTGCACAAACTGCTGATTTTCACCCGCTCGATCCGCCTTGACCTTGTATCGAACCATGCGCTTCATCTCGAATCGCTCCTTACAACTCATTGAACTTCACCTATATGACGGCGCGTATATCCAAAAGGGTGCGGTCAGCCCGAAAAACCTGTATAGTGAAATTGAAAGTGGATTCCGTCCGGGAGGAAATTTGTCGCAAAACCTCAACTCACAGTCGCTTACAGCAGCGCATCCGCTGAATCTGCGCAGCATCAGCGAGGATGCTTTCAGCGCGATGACCGAACCACTGCGGCGCGAATTGCAAGTCCACTGCTACCGGATGCTGGGTTCAGTGCAGGATGCTGAGGATATGGTGCAGGAGACCTTTTTACGTGCATGGCGACGGCGTGAGACTTATGCCGGACGCGCCTCCTTCCGCGCTTGGCTCTACAAAATCGCGACCAACGCCTGTCTGGATGCGCTGGATAAACGTCCACGCCGCGCGGTTCCCGTCACACGGCAGACTGTTTCGACACTGGACGAACCGATCCCAGCGGATGTCAACGAACCCGTGTGGTTAGAGCCGTATCCAGATGATTGGCTGGTCGGTGAGAGCGTGAATCCCGAAGGTGAAGTGGCGGCACGCGAACATATCACGCTGGCGTTCATCGCCGCGCTGCATTTGCTCCCGCCGCGTCAGCGTGCCGTGCTGATTCTGCGCGATGTGCTGGATTGGCAGGCCAGCGAAACCGCCGATTTGCTGGATATGACCGTTTCGGCGGTGAAAAGTGCGCTGCATCGGGCGCGGGAAACACTCGGCAAGCGCGAGATTCCAGCGAATGTGACTCCGGCGCTGGATGAATCCACGCAGGAGCAGCTTCGGCATTATGTCCGCGCCTGGGAAACCGCCGATATTCCCGGCCTGCTGGCGCTGCTGAAAGAAGATGCGACCTTCAGTATGCCGCCGATTCCATCGTGGTATCAGGGACGGGAAACGATTGGGGGTCTGGTGGGGAAAACGATTTTTGCTGGCGAAGCGAAAGGCCGCTGGAAACTCATCCCGACCCGCGCCAATGGTCAGATTGCTTTTGGCCTGTATCGTCTGAATCCATCAGCAGGGGCTTATACACCCTACGCGATTCAGGTACTCACCTTCACGGATGGACAAATCGCGGACATTACGACATTTCGCAGTCCGGGGCTGACGGCAAAATTCGGGCTGCCAGAGCAAATCGCAATTTGAGCGACACGAAATCGACTAAAATGGACGAGAGAAAAGTTCATCAAACAGGAAGTCTAATTGATAGCGATTAATCGAGAAACCGGGGCGGTTACTTGGGGCGATTTTCATCTGCATATGTGGCTAATCCATGATGTATTGGCAGCAAACTACCCTCAGTTTACGCCAGTCCAAGATATTCATACACCTGACGGAAGACACGAGCGGATTTATGACTTGCCAACAATTGACTGGGAGGGATATTCCCTAACACTCAGGATGGTCTATTACAACCAAAGGCCATCGGGTATTTACATCACTAGAATAAATACGGACGACTCCGACGAGGAGAATAAACGTTATGAAAGTTGGTTGCGGCAGCTACCCGGATGGGTTATCGCAGCTCAAAAATGGCTCGTAGCCCAACTTGGTCAACCTCATAATATTCAGCCCGGTGTGCTGTTCGACGAAGAAAAGCTATTGTCGCCTGAGGAAATCCAGCTTTTGCAATCATGGAGCTACGACTTAGAATGGGGCGAGGCTGGATTCTACTATGACATGTTGCAACAACCGGGAGATATATACGTACATTACGATTACCAAAAGCAAATCAAGAATTGGGATCAACTGATTGCGGAATTGCAGATTATTTTCCAAAACCAGCCGCATCAGAATGGATTATTTGAGGCTGATTTGCTATTAACACAATCCCTAATAGAAGCACTACGGCCTCATTTTGAATTCGCAAAGGTAAAACCTCGCGTTTATGCAAGTGGCTTAGGATTTAAACTACCTGCTTGGAAAACTACTGTCGTCGTCGTGGTACGACCTAGAGATTTTGCGAAGCGCTACGAGATTTATAGACATGATACAACTAAAAAAGCATTTATCGCGGATGGTGACAATGTGAGGCTTGTGCAGGAACTTCGCTTATTTTTAGAAACTGAGAAGATGTAGCATCAATCCCGTAACAAAAAGGAGCGGTTCTTCTCGAATCGCCCCTCTGCGTCTTTGCGTGATCTCTGCGCCTTAGCGGTTAAGTCTTCAGTCTTTTCTTCGCCTCGTGCTGCACCATCGTGACGATGCCCATCAAGCCCTGCCCCTTACCCATCGAGATTTCCTTGCCGAACAGGCTGAACACGACATCCGGCTGGACGGTTGCCACCTGTTCCAGCGGCGCACCGGAGCAGCTTTCGTCCAGAATCACGCTCATCGCCATGGCGGAAAGTCCCTGTGGATTGAGCACATCGAAGTAATATTTCAGCGTCCCATCGGGGTTTTCCTGCGCCCAGACAAACGCCTCAGACTCGCAGGCCGGGACGCGGTGATCTTCGGGATAGGGCTGTGTGGCGATTTCCGGCGGCACTTTCACATCGGGGAAGCGATCCGCGATTTCGATCAGGTATTCAGCACGTTCATTGCGGTCTGTGATTTCGGAAAAATCTTCAACCAGTTCGGTCAGTTTTGCGGGGTAATCAGTCATGGATAAGTTGTCCTCACGGGTCATGCCGGTAGGGGCGCAGCAATGCTGCGCCCCTACTCGTCGCTAATACAGGAGATTTGTAGGGCAACTCGTGAATCACCCTCATATACATGGACGCTGCAATAACGGGGATTTATACCTTATTTTTCAATCGGCACGTTGACCGAATTGCCCCATTCTGTCCATGAGCCGTCGTAATTGCGGACGGTCTTGTAACCGAGCAGGTATTTCAGCACGAACCAGGTATGGCTGCTGCGTTCACCGATGCGGCAGTAGGCCACCACATTATCAGTCGGCTTCAAGCCCTGTTCCTGCTCGTAAATCCCGCGCAGTTGGTCGGCAGTCTTGAAGGTGCCGTCTTCGGTGTTGATGGCCTTCGCCCAGGGGACGCTTTTCGCGCCGGGGATGTGTCCGCCGCGCAGCGCACCTTCCTGTGGATAATTCGCCATGTGGAGCAGCTTACCGCTGTATTCATCCGGGCTGCGGACATCAATCAGCGGCAGTTTGGCCTCGACGTGCTTCAGCACTTCATCACGGAAGGCGCGAATCTGGCTGTCATCACGGGCAGGCGCGACATATTCGGTTGCCGCATAACTGACTGCATCACGGGTGAGTTCACGCTTTTCCTGCTCCCACTTCAGCCGACCACCGTCCATGATTTTGGCATGGCTGTGACCGAACAACTGGAACACCCAGAAGGCATAGCACGCCCACCAGTTATTTTTATCGCCGTAGAATACAACGGTCATGTTGTTCCGCACGCCGATGCGGGACATCAGTTTCTCAAAACCTTCTTTGTTGAGGTAATCGCGCCGCACCGGGTCATTGAGATCGGTTGTCCAATCGACCTGCACCGCGCCGGGAATGTGTCCCGATGGATAGAGCAGCGGGTCTTCGTTCGATTCAATAATGCGGATGTGGGGATCATTTAAATGTGCCGCCACCCAATCGGTGGAAACCAGCACATCGGCGTTGACATAACCTCGGCTTGCAATATCGCTCATCATTCACGCTCCTTGTAGGCTTAAAGCAGATGCTTTTACCTTCGGATGAATAAAACAGATGGATGTGATAAATAATAACGGCGAAAACTGGTCAGGGCAATGCTCAAAGCGAACCATCCGTGAAATGGAGTAAAATAGACCTCCTCTGTTCACAGCAGCTATTATGGTTCAATCATGACGACTTCTCAACCGCTCGCTGACCGTATCCGCCCCAAAACACTTGACCAGTTTATCGGTCAGAAGCATCTGGTAGGGGCAAATAAGCCGCTTTATATGGCGATTCAACAGGATCGTATTTACTCGATGATTTTATGGGGGCCGCCGGGGGTGGGCAAAACCACCATCGCCCGGATTATCGCCCATCAGACCAACCGCCCCTATTTTGAACTTTCGGCAGTCTCGGCAGGCAAAAGTGAAATCCGCGCCATTGTCGAGCAGGTGCAGACCGAGCATAAGCGCGATCTGTTCAACCAGCAGGCCGATGAAAAAGTGCATGGCAGCGCTGTGCTGTTTCTGGATGAAATCCACCGCTTCAACAAGGCTCAACAGGACTTTTTGCTGCCCTATGTAGAAGATGGGACGCTGATTCTGATCGGCGCGACGACGGAAAATCCGAGCTTCGAGGTCAATTCGGCGCTGCTCTCACGCTGTCGTGTGTTCGTACTGGAAGCGCTGTCTATTGATGAGATTCGCGAGATCATCCAACAGGGCGCAAAGGAACTTGGTGTCACACTAGAGCCGGATGCCGAAACGTTTCTGGCGGAGTTTGCTAATGGTGATGCGCGGCAGTCGATCAATCTGCTGGAACTGACTGTCGAACTGTATGCCGGGGAAAATAAAACCGTCACACAGGAAGGGTTGAAAAATGCGCTGCAATCCAAATTCCTGCGCTACGACAAAGGCGCGGAGGAGCATTTCAACACCATCAGCGCCTTCATCAAGAGTATGCGTGCCAGCAATGTCGATGCTGCGCTGTATTATCTGGCGCGGATGGTCAATGCCGGGGAAGACCCCAAATTTATCGCGCGGCGGATGGTCATTTTCGCCAGCGAGGACGTGGGCATGGCACAGCCAACCGCTTTAGTGGTGGCAAACGAGGTTTTTCGTGCTGTAGAGACGATTGGCTATCCCGAATGTGTGTTCAATCTGGCGCATGGGGCAGCGTACATGGCACTCGCGCCCAAAGACCGCACATCGGGTGATGCCTATTTCGCCGCACTGGAAGATGTGCAGCAGCAAGGCAATCTGCCGATTCCGCTGCAACTGCGTAATGCGCCGACTCGATTGATGAAGGAATTAGGATACGGCAAGGGTTATGAGATGTACTCGGAAGATGATCTGCTGCCGGAAGCGCTCAAAGGGCGCAAGTATTATAAGAAGTAACGAGTGAGACTTACCATTTTTGTCCTATAATGGGCATGAGGTAGACAGAAGGAGATCGGTCATGGCTGTAGAACGAGTAGCCGACATGACACTTGAGGAACTCAAAGGCTTGATTCGCCGTGAAGTTGACGAACGTTGGGATGAATTTCAGCGTGTAGAGGATTTACTCAAACTGCCCAAGGATAACCGGACTCTTGATGAACTTCTGGCTTCAATCGACCAGCATCGGTTTGTTCCTCCACCCGGAACACCTTCTACTTTAGAACTCCTTCGGGAAGACCGTGACCGATGACTGAGTATGTTGTAGATGCCAGCGTCGTTATACAAGTTCTGATTCAGGACACCCATACTAAACACGCCAGGGCATTATTTGGACAGCTACCCGGTGATGAATTATACGTGCCCGAATTCTGCTTTAGCGAATGCACCAACGTCCTGTGGAAACAGGTACGTTTTCACGGCATGACTCCCAATGATGCAGATTCACAAGTGACTGCCTTACTCGCGCTTCCGATTAAGTCAACTTCGGTGAAATCACTTTTGCCGCGTGCGCTCAAAATTGGATTGCTCTATCAACTCGCAATCTACGACTCATTGTACATCGCGCTGGCGGAAAAGCTGGGTTATCCCCTGATTACCATTGATGGTCGGCAAGCACAGGCTGCACAAACGCTCGGCATCACCCTTAAGCCCATTACCGATTTTTAAATCCAAAAGGAGTTTCTCTGTGTACCGTACTCGATTATTGGCTCTCCTGTTTTTATCCCTCATGCTCTCATTCGCGCTGCCTGTTTTTGCGCAGGACGCGCTGCCCCTCACACAGCACTATGTCAGCGATGATGAACGTATCGCTTTCAGTTATCCGGCGGATTGGGTGATTGATAAGAACAATGCCCCCGATTCCGAACTCGGCATCAGCATCGCGACAACACAGGCCGCATTGAATAAAGGTATGCGGGGAAATACTACTGCCAGTTTCGAACCCGGTGAAGCCTATGTGACTTTGCTCGTGGCAAGTAAAGCAGAGTTGCAGGCTGTACTGAAATCAGGAGGGAATGTCAGCATAGCTGATCTTGTACGCGCCATCATCAAAACGACCACTGACGATGGAAATGTTTGGAGCGATGTAAGCGAAATCTCCGTCAATGGACATGAGGTCGCACGCGCATCGTTTAATTCAAAGAGGCTCGGTCATGGCTCGGTTATGCTGGTGGAATACCCCGGCGATACCATTGGCATGATGGGGGTATTGAGTGCAGCGAATGAAGGCGAGCAGTGGGAGGCAACTGCATTAGCCATTCTCGATTCGCTGACCATAAGCGTTCCCGCTGTTGAAGCCACAGCCGAAGCAACCCCGACTGAACAGCCATCTGGCCTCAGCACCTATACCAGCAATAACAAAGCAGCTACTTTCAGCTATCCGAGTGACTGGATTGTAGAAGA
>JBGAGR010000241.1:0-11843 GCA_044226645.1 Aggregatilineales bacterium | reverse complement strand
CTGATCAATAACGAGATTGATCTTATGAAAACGTGGCCTCAGGTCATTATCGACCAATTTGGGCCACGCCTTTACAAGACTACGACGCAGTCTAACCCCAAAGTACCTAAAGAGTCATAATCGCTGGATTATTCACTATCGGTATGGAGTGTGTAGCGTTCACAGAATGCTTTATGGGACATATGGTAGGGATGTTCCTGCCCGTGAATAACGAGCCAATTTCCCGCTGTTAGCAGAACGGGTTCCGGACTTTCCATGCTTTGAACATAGATATCCTCAGTCAGTCGTTTGGCCCAAACCCCCGTGTGTTTGTAATAGGGTTTGCATCCGCGTTCCAGAAGCTGGCGTTCCTGCGAGCCTGGTTTCCAGGGTAAATCCCAGGCTTTATAGGTGGCTCGGAATATTTCTGGGTCACAAGGCCATTGTTCATAATCTTCCACACGTTTCTGCATTTTCTTGCCGGGGTTATAGCAAATCATGTAACCGGCTTGGACAGTGAGCATTTCATGATTGGCGTGAACGGTGAGTGGGGCTTCAGCTTCTGGCAGACGACGCGCCATGACCAGACTTTTCTTGCGATTGTAGTAGCGGAAACCGGCTTTCTGGAGTTGTTGCTTTGTCCATTGTTTTTGCCGGATAATTTCAGACATAGTAAACACTTCTCTTAGGCTATCTCAATTAGAGATATATCAGCATAAGGCGGTTTCCCAGAACATTGCCCCCACTTTTTGCGGGGTTTTACTGCGCCAGCATTTGCAGCAATTGCGGTCGCATGGTGAAAGTCAAATCCTGCCCTCCGGCGGATTCACCATCCAAATCCAGCGGTACAATGCCTTTTTCGCCGTGAATGTGAACACGCTTTGCCTGGGCATGGCGGACAGCCGAATCGGTTAGGTGGCTGCCGTTATAGACCTTGTAGAGAGCAGCAAGGATACGAGGGCGGGAAACGCCTTCAACCAGAACAACATCAAATAAGCCATCGTCGGTTTGTGCGTTAGGAGCAATACGCATTCCGTGTCCGAATGTGCTGCCGTTAGCGACGGTGACGAGGTAAGCCGGGCCATCGTGCCAGGGTTTGTCATCCAATGTGACCTGCATCGGCATCGGTTTGTGGTGAATGATGGTAGCAACTGTCGCTTGTAAGAATGTCCAGGGGCGGCGTATTAGTGTTCGGTTCACGCGCTCATCTACTTCACCACTGAGTCCGGCGCTGGCGATATTCAGAAAATGTTCCTGTTTATCGTTAAAGGTCACAAGGCCAACATCGGTTGGGTAGGGCTGGGCTTCAGCAATCCAGTGGGCGGCTTTGGTGATGTCCAGTGGGACGTTTTTGAAACGCGCCCAGTCTCGCCCGGAGCCAATCGGGAGATTGCCATAAATCATGGGAGGCCCATCAGGATTGCGTTCGTTTAAATCCGCCAGCGCATTGACCAGCGCGTGATTGGTTCCATCACCGCCGATGGAGATAACGCGCGTCAGACCGGATGCATAGGCTTGGTCGAGGTGCTGTGCGACTTCATCCGTGCGCTGAGTGATAGCGACGACCAGTTCTCCTAAAAGTTCCCACAACAGTGGTTCCAGTTCTTTCCAGACACGTCCCGCGCGTCCGCTGCCGGCATGAGGATTGAGAATAATAAGTGTCTTAGCCATGCGATTGTCCTCTAATTTTCTTAAATATAAACACGGGGCATAACGCCCCGTGCTGAAAATCAAGCTTTATAAATGTGGCTCAAATGCCTAATATATCTTTGAGTTGTTCAAGGCTAAAGGGTTTGGGTAAGATGCCATCCAGACCGTTCGCCATATCCGTCTTGAGACGCGCGTCATAAGGATCAGCGGTCATCATGACAAAACGAGCACTATCCCAGGCTGGATTTCCACGTACATTCTGGAGAAATATGACCCCATCCATACCGGGCATCTTAATATCGCTGATGATAATGTCTGGCACAGTGTTAAGCCCGTTTAAAGCGTCCAGTCCCTCTAATCCATTGCGCCCACACAGCACTTTATAACCGCCATATTCCAGCAGTTCACGAAGGATATTTTGCATCTCGGCGTTGTCTTCTACTAACAAAATCAAGGCCATGAATGTTCTCCAACCCGGGTGCTTCTGGTCACGTGACGTGCTTTATTATAAAGCTGTTTTCGTATTACAAGCATTTAGAGGGATAGAAAATGGTTAGGGTCTGACGTGCCCTTCCCCGATGATTACCCATTTATAGCTGGTGAGTTCTTCTAAAGCCATTGGGCCACGCGCATGGAGCTTTTGCGTACTGATGGCGATTTCCGCGCCTAACCCCAATGCGCTGCCATCGGTGAAGCGTGTGCTGGCATTCAAATAAACTGCCGCCGAATCCACTTCATCCAGAAAACGGTTGGCATTATCCATATTTTGTGTGAGGATACCATCCGAGTGCTGAGTGCTGTGCTGGCGGATATGTTCGATAGCCTCATCCATATTATCGATAACTTTCAGGCCGAGAATGAGGGCGTACCATTCGGTGTCGAAATCATCTTTCCCGGCGGCTTGCACTATTCCATTGCCTGCGCCATTCAAAGCGTTCAAAGCGCGTGGTTCGGCGCGGAAGGTTACCCCGTCCTTGCCGAGATGTTCGACTACACGTGGCAGAAATTTTTGGGCGATATTCTTATGAACTAAGGCAGTGTCCAGCGCGTTACACACGGCGGGGCGCTGGGTTTTGGCATTGTGGATAATTGCCAGTGCATCATCCAGATTCGCGGATTCGTCGACAAAGAGATGGCAAATGCCGATTCCGCCTGTAATGACCGGGATGGTGCTGTTTTCGCGGCAGAAGGTGTGCAATGCATTCCCCCCGCGCGGAATAATCAGGTCAATATAGTGGTACAGCTTGAGCATTTCGCCCACGTACTGCCGATCTGTACTTTCGATGTATTGGACAGCATCAGCAGGCAGACCGCAGGATTCGAGTGTATCCCGGAGAATTTTAACCAGCGCGATATTGCTGCGCATGGATTCTTTGCCGCCGCGCAAAATGGCTGCGTTGCCGGATTTGAGTGCCAACACGGCTACATCAACCGTGACGGATCGGGTAAATCCGCTACTTTGCGCACATCGGCGATGATGCCTTTCATACGCCGTTCCAGGTCGAGGCGGTCTTTAATCCACAGTTCATCCGTGCCGCTTGTACGCGCATCGGCAATGTCGAGGCGATTGGCATTGAGGATAGCAGAAGTATTTGCTTCCAGTGCATCCGCAAGGGCATGTAGGGCAGCATTTTTCTGCTCGGTACTGGCTCGTGCCAGTTGATGGGATGCGGCTCGTGCGCGTTTGCCGAGGTCGATGAGGTCAATTTTGGTTTCGGTTATTTCTAAGGTCATGCGGTGTCAATCCTGTAAAGCAGATGATTTACTGTGGCTGTTGAAAGGCTACTGCTGATTCAGTTTCTGCGCGATTTTATCGAAATCAATTTGCCTGATGGCTTCATAAAAGAACTGCTGTGCATCGGCAAATCTTGCGGCTAACTGCTGCTTATCCGCGACGAAAAATAATGGTTCGAGCCGATGGACAACTTCGGGTGGCAGGTAGTGATAAACATAGCGTGTGTGAAAATTATAGCGTGCTGGATCATATATCATCCGCAGCACTTCGATCAGCAGTCGTACCGTATAGCTTTGATAAAACGTGAAGGCTTCGATGGCGTTCCCGCGATTCAACTCTTTCTGTGTGTGCGACTGGAACAGATCGAACATAATACGCAGAGTTTCCAGACGCGCCTGCATTTGCTTGATGTGATCTTCGACGGAAAAAGGTGTTGATTCTACGATTCCGATTTTGTCGAAATGAACGACGGCGCTGCCATGAATAGGGCGTTCCAGATAAAGGTTGCGACTGCTTGTTTTGAGAATCACACAGTCAATTAATAGGAATGGCCCAGCTTCTTGCAGGCGGTAAAAGCCTTGCCAGTGCCCATGCCAGGATGGCTGCGGGATTTCGAAGCGAATCTCGATGGGGGATAATTCCTGCAATACCTTATCGACAATTGCTATCGTATCAGGTACACGGTCATCATCCACCGCGATCATGAGGTCGATGTCTGACCATTGATCAGTTCGGTTGAATGCGGCAGCTCCACCTTGCCACATGGCCTGAACATAATCAAGCGATTGCAGGGCTTGCTCCAACGCTTCCAAAATGGGTTCTCGTGTCAGCATATCTTTTAGACCTATTTGAGTACGACCAGATTATTGCGATGAACAACGGCATCGCCATCCGCACAATTTGCCGATGTCCTCACTGCTGTAGCTGGTCAGCCCATGGGCGATCTTCTTACCGTCCGGCGCGAATATTGCCAGTGTTTCGCCGCGTTCGAATGTTTTTTCGACACTCGTCACGCCTACCGGGAGCAAACTCGCACCCCCTTTGAGTAATTTACGGGCTGCACCTGCGTCAACATGCAAAATGCCGCGCGGTTTTTCGGCTAGCAACCAGCGTTTGCGGCTTTCGAGGTGGGTAGCGGCAGGTTCAAAGCGTGTACCAACGGATTCACCTGCGAGGATGCGTTCTAAGACGTGGGTTTCTGTTCCGCTGGCGATGGTGGTTGTAACACCGCTGCGGGTGGCGAACTGTGCTGCTTGAATTTTCGTCACCATGCCGCCGGTTCCGACAGTGGTTCCAACCCCACCTGCCAGCGCGTAAGTCGATTCGTCAATTTGCGAGACAACCGAGATGAGCTGTGCGTTCTTATGGCTGCGGGGGTCAGCCGTGAATAATCCAGGTTGATCGGTGAGGATAATCAGCAGGTCAGCTTCCAGCAAATTGGCGACCAGTGCCGAGAGATTGTCATTGTCACCCACACGGATTTCGTGAGTAGCAATGGTGTCGTTTTCATTGATGACCGGGATAATGTGGTGTTCGAGCAGGGTAAGCAGGGTATCCCGCGCATTGAGATAACGGGGGCGATCTGCCAGATCGTCGCGAGTGAGTAAGACCTGACCGACTACGATTTCGAAAATATCAAATAATTCGCCGTAGAGATGCATCAAGCGTCCCTGACCGATAGCGCTCAACATCTGCTTGGCGGGAACCGAACGTCCTAAATCGGGAAAGCCCAACCGTTCACGACCAGCCGCCATCGCGCCAGAGGTGACGACTACCATTTCATGCCCCTGTTGATGTAGATGGGCGATTTGCTGGACGATTTCGAGCATCCGTTGGCGGTTAAGCTGGCGTGTGCCATTGGTTAGGGTAGAAGTACCGAGTTTGACGACGATCCGTTTGGGTTGCATATGCTTGAATTATTGGGCTGCCTCTGATTGAACAGGATTATAATGGGCGGTGGGTGGTTTCGCAGGGGCAAATTGTTAGGGAAATAAAATGCCATCATCGCATGAAGAACGTTTACAGCGTGCGCGGCTCTCGCTGGAAGGCTTGTCGGTAGGGGATGCTTTTGGCGGGTTTTTCGAGTTTCAATCTCCCGCCATTCTGGCACGACACGCAAAGAATCGCTCTTTGCCTCCTATACAACGTCACTATACCGATGATACGAATATGGCGTTATCCATTTATGAAAATCTGCGTTTGTATCAGGAGATAAAACAAGATGAACTCGCTATGAGTTTCGCGCTGCACTTCGACAAAGGACGTGGTTATGGGCCATCTGTTCGGGCATGGGTTCCGCGTGTCTTAAGTGGTCAAGCCTGGCAGGAGGCCGCACAGCGCTCTTTTGGTGGAACAGGCTCATTCGGGAATGGTGGCGCGATGCGCGTAGCTCCGATAGGAGCTTACTTTGCGGATAACTTAGACTCTGTTGTTGAAAATGCTCGGCGTTCGTCTGAAATCACCCATGCGCATCCAGAGGGTGTTGCAGGAGCCATCGCCGTCGCGGTTGGTGTTGCCTATGCTGCGAATCTGACAGGGAAACCTGTTACACGTCAAGGGTTCATTTCCGCCATTTTGTCATATATTCCTCCGGGTGAGGTGTTTGAAGGAGCAAAGAAAGCTGGTGCACTCGACAATCAAACTCCAATTACTGAGGTTATCAAAATCCTGGGTAATGGAAGTCGTGTTACAGCGCAGGACACCGTCCCTTATGTGCTGTGGTGCGCGGGTGAACGGCTCACGAGTTACGAAGAAGCCATCTGGTTGACTGCCAGCGGTGGCGGCGATGTCGATACCACCTGCGCGATGGTGGGGGGTATTGTAGCGATGTATACGGGTTTAGAGGGTATTCCATCTGAGTGGATTCAGCGCCGTGAACCACTGCCGGACTGGGCGCTGGGAGGAGATAAATAGGAGCAAAGCACTGCCTTGCTCCCCACAATCTGTTCAGATCACGACCTGCCGCTTTTGTCCGGTTTTTGCTTCTTCGACAATCTCGCGCAGAATATGAGCGCGTTTGCGAATGGTTTCCAGCGGCATATGACCATCACCCGTCAGCCAGTTCGCCATGCCGCAGGCTACCGCGCCAGCTTTGAGGAAATCGCCTACATTGCCATCGTTCGTGCCGCCATTGCACATAAATTTGATGTGGTCGAGGGGGCCGCGTACCGCTTTGAAGTAATCGAGTCCCATCGGCCCAATCGGGAATATCTTCAACAGTTTGACACCCATTTCCCAGGCGTTGACACATTCAGTAGGGGTGATGACTCCCGGCGCAACCAGTACGTCGGCGGCTTGTGCGGCTAACACCACGCCCGGATTAAAGGCCGGGGAGACAATGAAATCGGCTCCGGCATCCAATACCTGTTTGGCCGTGACCTCATCGAGCACTGTGCCCATACCAGAGCAGACATCCGCGCCAAATTCGCGTTTGACAAGCTGCATAGCTTCGACAGCCTGGGCTGAATTCATGGTGAACTCAAACACATTGATGCCTTCCTCGACCAGTACAGTGGCGATTCTAAGCGCATTTTCTGGCGGGAATTCACCGCGCATCCCTGCCATGAGTGCGCTTTGTTCAACCATTCGATAAGCTGTATCGGTGTTCATGCTGACTCCTCTCGCCCATAAAGGGGACTATTCACCCAACATGCGCTAATTATAGCCCCGGTTATAATAGGGTGACACAGATCAATTTTGCCTGCGTGAAAGGTTCAGCTCATGAGACGGCAGCTTTATCTCTGGTCAATCATCATCTGCTGCGGCCTGCTGGCTGCTTGTCAGCCCAAGTCCGATGTGCTGCCCACCTTGATTGACCTGAATGCAAATGCAACCAATGATGCTGCTACGGCGATGGTCAAAGCCGCTAGCGCTAATGCAACGCTCGCTTCCGACTCGGCTACGCAAACGGCTGTGGCGGTGGCTCATCTCCCACCAACACTGCCTCCTACCTGGACACCCTCGCCTGAAGCAGCACAGCCTACGCCTGAAAATGCCGGTGTTCATCCCTCGGAAACACCCGTTGGTGCTTCTGGCACGATTTATTTTGTCTTCAACGGCGATTCGATTGCCGCTTTGAAAGCAGACGCTTCTGACGAACGGCTTATTCTGGTGGGTGGCGCTCCAGCGGATTTGACGCTATCGCCGGATGGGAAGTTTCTGGCCTACAGCGCAAAAGGTAACGGGAGCGCACGCGAGATTTTCATCACCAATTTGGATGGAAGCTATGTTCAGCAGGTTTCATGCCTCGGTTTTTCGCGTGTGACTGCGCCGGGATGGTCCCCAGATAGTCAGACGCTCGTATTTGGTGGGTCACAATCGCTGAATGGGCCATTGGGACTCTACGCCGCTGGGATCGTCGGTAGTGGACAGTGCCCAAGCGGCAATAACCAGCGGCTATTGGTTCAGACGAGTTTCAACGGCATGACCTCCGTGACCTGGAATGACGCTGGGACGCGCGTATTCTTTGCCAGTGATGGTGTGTATGCATTCGATATGAGCGCGAATCTGCTATACCCACCATTGACCAGCCCCAGCGGTTATGGGCCAGATCGAAATCCGGCGTATCGTCCCGGTACAGATGAACTTTACTATCTGCGCAGCTTCTTTGATGGAGCGACCAATCTGTTGGGTGGTACGCTGTATCATTTTTCAACCAGCGACTTGAGTACACTTCCAATCGATGCGATACCGGGGCCACAGTTCGGAGCGCAGCTAATTCACTGGAGTCCGGATGGACGCTACCTGGTTGTTTCCACGAGCCGCGATGTGATTTTGTACGATGTGATCGTTGGTTCCAATCTCCCGATTGTTACAGGCAGCAATTTCTTCCCACAAGCGATTTTTAGCCCGGACGGGGAAACTGTTGCTTATGTGGATGGGAAATTCGGCGCACGAACGATCCCGGAGATTTATGTGATCTCTAAAGATGGACAAAGCCAGCGCCAGATTACTCAGCATCAGGAAGGAACGATAGCCAACCTGAATTGGGGCGAGTAGCGGTCATTCAGCTTGAACGGTATACGTTTCGCTATCGACCCATGACCAGATTTCGTCCGGTGACATGCAGCCTGAAAGCGTACTTGTACAGGGGAGCAGCCCGGATTGTTGATGAGCGGCTTCCTGCGCCATATCGACATTGGTGGAGGCTGTGACCACCGCACAATAGCCCTGACTGAGCAGGGGGTTCAGGCGAGACTCCACTTTAGCGCGGGTGGCTTCGATATCCGGCTGACCGTTCATGACGAGCATTTCCCCAGCGTTGAACGCAACCGTTGAGATGCCTCGGTTTTGCAGGCTTGCCGCGACCAGACGCGCACAGAGCTTCTCTCCCAACAGCGCAATCGTATCGGTTTCGCCGGGGGTTGGGGAGCGATTCGCCAGGGATTTACCTAACCAGCGGTACGAATCGAGCATAGCTGTTATATCCTGAATCAGCACCTTACGAGCGGTTTCATCGCGTCCCTGACGGCGAGCCGCGCTGGTGTGGCTGGTCAGCAGTTTGGTGTAAACGTTGCTATAATTGCCCCCACGAATGCTATCCATGAGCAGGTCAGTTACGCCGAGCATGGCCGTTACCACCGCGATGATCTGTGTTCCAGCCGATGCCTGTTCCGCGAGTGTTCCGGTGATCTGGTAGATGCTGTCTCCGTTGTTCAAAGCCGCCGGACTGAAGTTCATCAAGCGTAAAACCATGAGTTAGCCTCTCCTTGAGATACCCCATTACTACCATGCTTGATGAAAAGGGGCAAGCGGGGAGACAAGTTGTGAGTTGTTGGTTATTAGTTTTTTGTAATTGGTAAGAAAGGTAATGTTCTGCCTTGCTGCATGGCGGTGATGGCGGAGTCGAGGGGAAAATGATGGCGGCGGCGGCGAAGGCGGAAGTGTTTTTGCATGGCGGAGCGCCTTATTGAACCACCGAGTATCCGAGAAAACCGAGAAAAAGAAGGATAGATGAAAAATCTATGGAGATGGCAGCCGAAAGTGGCGGCTGCCGAGGGGGTGTGACGGCTGCCATGGCTGCCGTTTCCAATCCTTGGGAAGAAAAGTATTTATCTGAATTGATGTTCCACAAATCGTCCAACTCCACCCATTAAGGGGATGCTGCTATCGCTCATGAAATAATCTTATGTTAGCACAAAAATTCTTACTGTGCGGTTAGAGTTTGCCAACCTGAGGATGTGATTGATGAAGATATTGATTGCCCCAACAGCGTTTAAACACAGCCTGACACCCCGTGCGGCGGCAGAAGCGATTACACGAGGGTTGAAGCGTTCGGGACTAGACGCGGAATTGGTGCTGCTGCCGATTGCGGACGGTGGGAATGGGACGCTGGATGCATTTCTGGCGAATGGCGGCAAACGAATCAGTATGCAGGTGCTTGATCCACTGGAACGCCCGATTACAGCCGCGTATGGGATGCTGCCGGATGGTGAAACGGCGGTGATTGAGATGGCGCTGGCATCCGGGCTGGAACTGCTGCGTCCGGGGGAATTGAATCCGCTGGTGACAACGACCTATGGAACGGGGATGCTGCTCAAGGCGGCATTGGAAGCGGGCGCGAAACGAATCATTGTGGGGATGGGCGGGAGCGCGACGGTTGATGGCGGGGCGGGATGTTTACAGGCGTTAGGGGTGCGGCTGCTGAATGCGTATGGGCAGGATGTGCCGCTGGGCGGGAGTGCTCTGAGCGCGATCTATACGATTGACGCATCCGGCCTTGACCCGCGCTGGAAAGACGTGGAAGTGATTATCGCCTCGGATGTGACCAATCCGACGGTAGGCGATGAGGGTGCAGCGGCGGTGTTCGGGCCGCAAAAGGGCGCAGGGCCGCATGAGGTGCGGATATTGGAAGCAGGGCTGAGGAACTTTTTTGGGAAGGTGAAAGAAATTGCACCACCGAGAAACCGAGGACACGGAGAGAAGATTTTTAACGCAAAGGCGCAAAGAGGCCAAGACGCAAAGAGAGATTTGAATCAACAAGAGATTCATTTTCAGAACAGGGAAGGAGAACATGGGGGTGAGTATCCTGAAAATATTGACATCCTGAACGTGCCGGGGGGAGGGGCGGCGGGGGCGCTGGCAGCGGGGTTAATGGCATTTCTGGGCGGGAAAATCCAGTCGGGGATTGATCTGCTGCTGGATTTCAATGGGTTTGATAGGCATCTGGAAGAAGCCGATTTGGTGATTACGGGCGAGGGGCAGATGGATGAGCAGACGATTCATGGTAAAGGGCCTATCGGTGTGGCGCGACGGGCGAAAGCAGCGGGTGTGCCGACCATCGCGCTGGTAGGAAGCCTGAATGCGGATGATGCGCTGCTGCATGAAGCCGGGATGCAGGTGGTTTTCCCAATCGTCACGCGCCCGATGGCATTGGAGGATGCGCTGCGGAATGCGGCGGAATTGGTGGAGCGGGCGGCGCTGCGAGTGGGGTATTTGTGGCAAGCGAAAGTGTGAAGAAAGAGGGTATTTCATTTGATGTGATACGTATACACTGTTTCACCGTTGATTTTCAGGCTAATTGTATTAGAAACCGAATCAGGGGAGAGTGATACGGTCATTTTTTCGTAGGTGTCGAGAGGTAATCTTCGATACTCTTGTTCATAGACAATTCTGCAATTCAATCCTTCGTCATTGCATTCATTCATGAAAAAACTGGCAAGATATATACTGCCCACACCGGGTTTCCAAGCTGAGTCAACATAATAAGTATGATTTCCTGCTGTAGCGTCCGCGCGGTAAGAATATCTGCCACTAAACAAAAAAATTATAGCCGAATATAGGCAGACCATACTACAACCCAGTACAGTTGCGAGAATAGCGAGGATAAAGCTACATAGGGAAACCATTGGGCGGATTTTGCGATTCGAATGATTATCTCGTAACCACCAAATGCCCGTCAAAAGTAGGACGATAGGCAAAATAAATAGGGAAATCGTTTTCGATGTTTGAACAAATGGGAAAAATATCCAGAAGGGAACTTTTAGTATTTCCCAAAGAATTAACGTGATGACTACAGCAGTTACCATAGCTATAGAAGCAATGAATAGAAGCATAAACCGAATGAATTCTTGTCCTATATGTGTTTTCATCTATTTATCAAATCAACCTGTACAAAATTAGGCAGACCAATCGTTACCTGTGTACCGCCGTTTAAACCTGTTTCAGCTACTAGTGCCCCGCCGACAATCGCCAGCATGGTCGTGTGCAGGGCTAATCCGTTGCCACTGCCGCCTTTTTTGCCATTGGCAGCATAGCCAAAGCCGACACCATCATCGCAAATGGTGATGGATATGCCTTTCTCGCAGCCGATCTCGATGGAGAGATTCAGGGGGCGTTCGGGTTGGTCGCCGCGTCCATGCAAGGCGGCGTTGCGGATGACTTCCCGCGCTGCGCCTGTGACGACTTCGTAGGTTATGGCATCCAGCGCAGGCAGCGAATCGGCTATCGTCCAGTTGACGCTGGTGAACTCACCCTGAAA
>JBGAGR010000240.1:0-12353 GCA_044226645.1 Aggregatilineales bacterium | reverse complement strand
TCGGTATAACGCCGGACAACCGATGTCAGATTGCCCGCTGCCAGCGTGAACTGGAAACGCCCATAGCTGATGATGCCCGAATCGTAATTCTGATAAGTGGCATATCCACCGCCTTCGAAAGCCGATGTGATATTGAACGCCGCCTTACGCACACGATCTAATCCGGTAGCCGGCGCAGCAGGCGCGGTGGCTGGTGTCACCAGAGCAGGACTGACGACAGCCGGAGCAACCCCTACGGGCGCGATTTGGCGTGTCATCGAGAAGGCATTAGTGGATTTTGCGACCATGCCATAGCCGAAATCGCTGCCGTTGCCCACGATGTCGATCAGATCATCGCGCATCCAGCCTTGTTTGCCATCCGGGAAAGATACCTTGAACCACTGGTAAATTTTGTTATTCAACGCGATGCTTTTTTCGTCCGCGCGGACATCCAGCACCGGGAGATTGGCAGTTCCCACAGGGACTTGTATCACTGTGTCATTACCCGTCCCCGGCCCACTGCGCACATTGATAGTGGTCACAGCCTTGTTGTTCCGATTACCGCTAACGGTCACTAAAAAAGGAGCGGTTGCCATAAAAATGCCTTTCTGAAAAATGCGAATCGCCTGATTGTTTTCTATGGTAGCATGAATCACAGGTGCGGATAACGAAAGAGACGCAGTAAAACGGGAGAAATCATCGCCGAATACCCTCTGTTTACCCAACCGCTTGACAATTCGGGAACGATCAGTACAATATAGATATATTCTGGAATGAGAGGTGCAGAATCGCTCGTACGAAAGCGTTTGAACGGGATAAAGCGCTCATACAGGCCATGCGCTTGTTTTGGCGGAAGGGCTATGCCGCGACCTCTGTAGAAGACCTGACCGAGACTCTTCACCTGAGCCGCAGCAGTCTTTACGCCACATTTGGCGACAAGCGCGAATTGTTTTTGGAAGCACTCCGGCTCTACAGTGATCGGGTCATCAGTCGCGTAGCGCAGGGTTTGAGCGAGTCGCCCTCGCCGCTGGTCGGGATTCAACGGATTTTCGCTGAACTGACCAACGGGGTAGGGGGCGAGTCTGCCGCGATGGGCTGCTTTATGGTGAACTCTGTCGCTGAACTCGCGCCCTATGACCCGGATGTGACAGCGATTGCCGTGGCCTATAACACGGCTTTTCAAGGACTGCTCATCGAGGCACTAACGCAGGCGGCTTTACAGGGGGTGCTGACCACTAAGCAGACTCCCGACCAGCTTGCCGCTTATCTGTTCAACACCATTCAGGGTCTGCGTGTCCTGATTAAATCCGGCGCGACCAGAGAGCAGGTTCAGTCCATCAGCGCTATCACCATGAACAGCCTGCAATAGCGCCTCTTTTTTTGTGTGAATAATGGAATGATCGTTCCGTTATGAAGGTTCTGTCGAGAAATTGGTTCAGCTAAAGGAGAAATAAAATGCCCGTAATTGATGTAACCTATCCCGCCGGAAAACTTGACCCCCAGGCGAAGGAAGCTGTTGCCGCGCAGCTCACCGACATTCTGATGGAAATCGAAGGGACAAAAGGCATCGCCGCCATTGCCGCCGGGACATGGCTGCTCTTGCATGAAGCCGAGCCGAACACGATTGCTGTTGGAGGCAAATTCGCGCCGGGACGTTATCGGGTCGAGATCTCGACTCCCTCCGGGACGCTCAACATGAAGCAAAAAGCGGAGCTTATCCAGCGGGTTACGGATGCACTGTTGAAAATCGATGGTGTTGAACCGGATGCAGCCCAACGCGCCCGCGTCTATTGTCTCATTAACGAAGTGCCCGATGGGGGTTGGGGCTTCTCAGGATTAGCCATTACCCGTGAATTTTTGACAACACAAGTACGCGCATTGAAGGAGCGGGCTTAACACACCGATACGAATCCCGTAGGGGTTTAGCACTGCTAAACCCCTCTATAATAAATGCCGCTTTACCTAAACTTCTGGCTCCATCGTTTTCTGCTCCTCGTAACGCGGGCCAATCGGGTCGCCAGCCAGTTTAATCATGGGCTGGTCGAGCGGCGTTGTCCACTTCGTCCATTTGTCGGTCTTGTAGAAGAAGTTATAGACCGTCGGCAGCTTACCGAAGTTCTCGTTGGGCTTATCCGGCTTGAAGCGCGTGATAATCTGGTTATACAGATCGGGAGTCAGCAGCAGCAGTGGGTTGATAATCCAGTCATTCATGTAGCGCACTTCAAAATGCAGATGATCCCACCCCTGATCGATGCTGTGATGCTCAATGTTTGCCAGCACAGTATCCGGGCTGATTTTCTGGCCCGGCGCGAAGGATTGAATGCTGGTGATGTGCTGGTAAATGAAGGTGTAATCGCCGTTTTTGATGAGCACACGGGCATTATTCTTTTTAGGATATTCCGCCTTGATGAACTCGCCCTCAATCCCGGCATGTACCTTGATGCCCGCCTTGAGCGAATTACCAAAATCGAGACCGCCATGTAACGCCTGCGAATAGCGGTCATAGCCGTAGGCTTTACCCTGTGTATACGCCCACATATTGTTGCCGAAGTATTGGAACCACTGAATATCAGTCAGATCAATAGGCATCCGCGTGACCAGTGCCTTCAACCCCGGCAAATCATCGACCTTCGGGCCATCCGGGCCGATATAGGGCAGGCCGGGAATCGTGCCCGGCTGTGCCATGAAAATGGTTTTGCCGTCCAGACTTTGAATCGGTGACCAGCCCATTTCGTGCCGTGCCCAATAATAGCCGTCGGCTTCGGTCAGGGTGCTCATATCAATCTCAACCGCTTTGCCGCGTGTCAGCGTAATCAACACCATGCCGCGTGGGTCAGTGGAGGGTTTGCTGCGTACTTTGGTGGCCTGCGCCAGTTGAACAAAAACCTTACCCTTAAAATAATCCGAAAGCGCGACCTTCTTCGCCGGGTCAAACGCGGCAGGTGGTGGCACATCAAATACTTCTTTCATGTAGATTTCCTTGCCATCCACGCTGCATTCCGCTGACCAGCCTTTTGGATGCTGCCACCAGACATAGTTGCCTGTTTCTGTGCGCGATTTTGGGTCTGCCACCACTTCCGTACCTTTAAACAGCTTTGTCGGCAGACGCTGACCATTCGGGGTGCCTCGGACACTGATCTGGCTCGCCCAGACACGGAAACGGCGCGGCGCGTTCGGGTCGCGATTACTGATGTCCAGCATGTAGACTTCATCGTCGGCGCTGGTTTTGACAGCCGACCAGCCCTGGGCGTGCTGTACCCAGAAATAGCCGTTTTTCTCGACAGGTTCACCCATCACGACGACTTCTTCGCCCTGTCCCAGACGGGCAGTGGTGCGTGTACCGTCCGGCCCACCGCTGCGGATGCCCACCGGGCCATCAATGACTTTATAGCGTTTTGGTTCAGCCATAATTCTCCCTTACACTTCACAACGCATTCTAATATAGCACGATTGATCCTTCGAAATGATGCGGGTTCGGGGAGGTCGCATCAAAATAAAGCGTGGAGACGGCCAAACTGATCAAATAAGGCGCTGTTTTCGCGTAGGGGAGGGTCTCAGACCCTCCCGTGACAGATCAATTTTCCGTCCCACACCAGTTGTTACTGTTCCACCTTCAGCGGTTGATCTTTGCAAGCGCTTGCAAACCAGAACAGCAGGGGCTAGGATTCGCGCTGAAGTTAAAGTCTTAGGGAGCAGGATGATGAAACGGATTATTTTAGCCGGTTTATTGGGACTGATGGCGGCTTTTGTCGTAGTGTATTCCAGTCTGACCCCCCAAATCACAGTCGCGGCATTGAAGATAACGCCGACTCCGGGGCCGTCGCATCTGGTTTCCATACCGATGGCGGATGGACTGAAGATCAAGGGCGATTTTTATCCCGCAGTAGATAATGATTTTGCCCCGGCACTCTTGCTCCTGCATCAGCATTTCGGCAGCGGTGTTGATTGGAAGGATTTTGCTATCCCGCTGGCGCAAAAAGGGTACACCGTATTGGCAATTGATATGCGCGGGCAGGGTATTACAGGCGGCAAAGTTGATTGGCATCTGGCGGAGAGTGATGCCGTCGCGCTGATGGCATGGCTGCGGGAGCAGCCCGGTATCGACCCGGATCGCGTAGCGGTGGCAGGCGCGAGTATCGGCGCAAATCTGGCGCTTCAGGCGTGTGCTGAGGATGATGCCTGTCATGTTGTAATCGCGCTGTCGCCCGGTCTGGATTACTTCGGAATCGGAACGAAAGATACCGTTGACGAGATGCAAAACAAGTCGATTTTGCTGGTGGCCTCACAGAATGATCCGCAGTCCGCCGAATCAACCAAATACCTGACATCCCTGACATCACGCAGCGTCAATAGCATGACGCGCATCTATGCCTCATCCAATCGTCACGGTACAGCCTTGTTCTCGTTTCCCGACCTTGCGCCGCTCATGATGGACTGGCTGGATTTGTATAACATGGCGAGTTGATGACTAGTGGTGATTAGACTTCCCAATCCTCAATTTGGAGTCCTTTGACGCGCCCGAATTCGCGCGTATTGTGGGTAACAACAATTAAGTCATGCACCAGTGCGATTGCTGCGATTTGCATGTCATAGGGGCCAATAGGTGTTCCGGATTTTTCCAGATCAGCACGGATATGCCCAAACATATCTGCTGCTGCCTCATCAAACGAGAGACTGGCAAAGCGGATAAGAAAGGCATCCTGTATCGCGCGTGAACGCTCTGGAGTTTGACTACGTGCTGAACCAGCAAACATTTCTGCCTTTGTCACTGTGCAAATGGCAATGTCTGTGTCGGTGATTCTCCGCATATGTTCACGGATTTTGGGTGCTCGACCATTAATGTAACGAACACAGGTGTTGGTATCGAGCAGATACTTCATTCAATTTCATCTCGTACATCAGGATACGGCGGTTGATTACGTTCAATTGGATCATGCGCCAAACTCCCATAAGTCAGTTCAATGAATTGCTCCCAGGGGATATGCTTATAAGCTTCGGTTTCAAGATCATGTTTAAGTAATGTGCTGAGATGCTCCAATAACAAGACCTTTTCCGCCAAAGACATGCGGCTGGTGAGTTGAATAGCTTCCTCATAGATGCTCATAATTCATCTCCTCGATTTTCTCTCATTTTATCATTATTCGACGGGTAAGTGTGTTTCTGTGTCACCGATACACGGTCTTGTAATAAATTGTAATTTTTGCCTCATCTCACCTGTTTATCACGTATGTCATTTCATACCAACCTCCTACAAAACTGGCACTCTGGTTTCCCTAAGTTACAATAACTCGCAAAATGATTCTTCTTGACTCAAAAGAGGTGCTTTATGCGTCTAGGGTTAATGACCGGGTATTCCGGTTCAAAAATTGAATTACCACTGGAAATCGTTCAGGAAGCCGATAAGCTCGGTGTCTATGCCGTCTGGACAGCCGAGGCTTACGGCTCAGACGCGATTACGCCCTTAACATGGATGGGCGCATTGACCAAAAACATCCACCTCGGCACAGCCATCATGCAAATGCCTGCCCGTACCCCCGCCATGACCGCCATGACGGCTATGACGCTCGACCAGCTTTCTGGCGGACGATTTTTACTTGGTTTAGGCTTATCTGGCCCGCAAGTGGTGGAAGGCTGGCATGGTCAGCCCTATGGCAAACCGCTGGCGAAAACCCGCGAATATGTCAGCATCGTGCGCGATATTCTCAAGCGTGAGAAACCCCTGGTTCACGATGGCGAATACTATCAAATCCCCTACGCCGGAGCCGATGCCAGCGGGTTAGGCAAGCCGCTTAAGAGCATTTTGCATGGACGTGCTGATATGCCCATTTATGTCGCTGCCATTGGCCCCAAGAATGTCCAGTTAGCCGCCGAAATCGCTGATGGCTGGCTGCCGATTTTCTTCTCGCCGCGTCATTATGACAGCGTGTTCAAAGAGTCCGTAGAGGCAGGCTTCAAAGCCGCCGGAAATGGTAAATCGCTGGCGACCTTCGACATCGCGCCAACGGTGCAGGTCATGATGGGCGATAATGTCGAATCCTGCTGGAATGCGCTCAAGCCGATGCTGGCGCTGTATGTTGGCGGGATGGGCGCGCGTGGCAAAAATTTCTACTATGATCTGGCCTGCCGCTACGGTTACGAGGAAGCCGCGCAGAAAATTCAGGATTTGTATCTGGCTGGCGATAAGGCTGAGGCGGTTTCCGCGATTCCCAATGAACTGGTCGATGATGTCGCGCTGTGTGGGCCAAAAGAGCGCATTCGCGAACGGCTGGAATTATGGAAATCCAGTCCGGTGACGACGCTCAACATGGGCATCTATGACATCGATACCTTGCGCACAATGGTCGAATTGGCAAGTTAAAGTCAGGGGGTTGCTATGGCCTATCCGTTCAGAAATCTGGTTTTTCAGGGTGGCGGTGTCAAGACTTTTGCCTATCGGGGTGTGTTGGAAGTGCTGGAGTCACGCGGCATTCTGAATCATATCGAACGAGTTGCCGGAACTTCTGCCGGGGCGATGATAGCGGCGCTGCTGAGTTTCCGCGTTCCGGTGGCGGAGATGTTCGATGTGATGAATACACTGGATTTTTCCCGTATTCCCAGTACCGCTGCACCTCGTGATTTGAGCACGATACTGCCTGAATTCATCAGTCCCTATGTAGAGCGTCTGACGGACAGTGCCAGCACGATAAATCGGCTGATGTCGCGCTATGGCTGGTATTCGACGGATTATGCCCTCAACTGGATTCTGGAAACGATTGCGACCTACTGCGATGGGAATGGTATGGCGACCTTTGCTGATTTCCGCCAGCGCGGTTTTCGGGATTTATATATCGTGGCGACTAATATTTCCCGGCAAAAGACCGAAATCTTCTCGGCACGGCACACGCCTGATGCACCTGTTGCACACGCGCTGGTCATGTCGCAGTCGATCCCCCTCTTTTTCGAAGCCTTTCAATTCGGTGGTGCGGAAGCGGGGAAAAGCGATTATTATGCCGATGGCGGTGTGCTGAACAATTATCCACTGCATCTTTTCGACAGCCTGGAATACGAATCCAGCAGCGCGTGGTTCATCGCCGGGATGAACTGGGAGACGCTCGGTTGCCGACTGTATACGCCTGATGATAGACGGCCTGAACTGCGTCCGGTCAACAATCTTATCCAGTATGTCGCGAATTTATTGGAAGCTGTGCTGGAAGCGCAGGATGTGGCTTATGATAACAATATTGTCGACCATAACCGCACGATCAATATCAGCAACTGTGGTGTACTGGCTACTGATTTCGATGTGCGACCCGGCAACCCCCGCTACACGGAACTGCTGGAAGCGGGTCGGATGGCTGGGCTGGCCTTTCTGGACAGCTACAATCCACCCAACCGTCACTTCTGGGATTGGCTCAAGCGCAATTGGATGCACCTGCGCCGTTAAAGGATGAGGCAGGTAAAACAGCCTGCCTCTGTGTACTCACAATTCCCGGTAGCGGTGATACACAGTACCTTTTTCAAGAATCGGATTTTCAGGGCTGCCGAAGCAAGGCAAGTGTTTGACTCGTCAGCCCAAAACCCAGCTTAAAACGAATGAATCGTCAAATTCCGCAGCAGCAGATAGTTATCTCCGTACTGCGGGAAAGTGCTGTTGACAGCCGGCTTCAAGCGTTCGCCAGTGCGCCAATCATAGACCGTTACCGCCAGATGGAAGGGGAATCCCCCTGTCAGGGATTCCGGCAGCTTCAACATTCGATAATCCTCATAATACTGTCCCGGCTGCCATTGACTCATCTGCTGAGGTGTGTCTGGTGCGATAGCCGGGCCGTCGCTTTGCGCGATCAGGTTGTCATCTTTATCGAACAGCGCCAGACTGATACTGTAATCCGTACTGGGTGGTTTGACTGCCGACCACCACAGTTTGATCTGAATATCTTCATTCTCATGGAAAGTAGAGCGGTCAGTCTCAATCTCAAAACCATTGAGTGCGATTTCGTCCCCATAGGGTACACCCTGCCACAACGGAGGGCCTTCGTAGAGGCGCAGCAAGAAATTCCAGGGGCCAACAAAAATCGAGGCTTTGCGGCCTTTCTCAATATCGGCTCTCAAGACATCATCCTGAGGCCAACCCGTCGTTGCCAGATACCACACGCGCGAGTGATCGCCCGGCGTAGTCGCAATCGGTAAATAGCCCTGCGGGAAATACTGCGGTACGAAATAATCCCATGCGAGCGCTTGCCCACACTGGCATTTCGGGTCTTTAATCAGAATGTCGCCGGGACGAATATGCTGCGCGAACCATGACAACACCATCCGCATCGGTACTGCTTCAATCTCCCCGTTACGGAAGTGAAGCCAGTCTACCGGAAGAAAAGCTGTGCCCACGATAATCAAAATTGCAGCACTCTGCGCCAGCCGGGGTAAATGGACAGCCGCCGTTCCGACCAGCAGCACCAGTCCCAGCGACACCCACCACAGGTAACGAGTGGTCAGGAATTCGCGGCTCGGAACTATGTAATAACTAATAGCCGGAATCAGCGCCCACCCAATCAGCAGCAGACCGAAACGCGGCTCCATCTTTTTACGCAGCAGGTATAGGGTGAGCAGGATGAGCGCGGTAGCAAAGACCACAACGGAAGCTACCGTACCCCCGAACAGGCCGTAGATTTTGAGCATTGCCTCGCCAAACGGAGGTAAAGGCTGACCCTGCGCATCCAAGCGGCCAGAAGCGCTGGAGAAAAATTGTGGCAGTACCGGCAGACAAACGAGCACTATCACCAGAGCAACCAGCATCCATCGCCAAATCAAGCGCGGGCGTATGACGATCACAAATAAGCTGATGTAAGCAATGAAGAAGGCACTGGTGAAGGTGGTACAAAAGGTCAGCCCCAGGACAATACCTAACGAAAGCAATCGCCGCCAGCTACCGGGTTTACGCAGCCAGCGCAGCAGCAGCCACAGGCTCAGTGCGCCGAGCATCAGCGCCAATCCATAGGCCCGAACCTCAACCCCGGCAAAGATCAGGTAGGCCATGCTCATGGACGCAGCCAGAACCACCCATACAGCACCCTGCTTATGGCGTGCCTGGGGCGTGACCATTTTGAAAAGTGCCAGCGCCGCGCGGTACAGAAAAACTATGGTCAGGAGCGCATATTGAATCATCAGGAAGCGGGAAGCTTCCAAGGTTTGCCCCACGATTTGCATCCACACCCAGCTAATGAAGCTGAACAGCGGCGGCCAGTCGAAGGCGACCCGCGACATGGCCTGGCTGAGACTCCCGCGCACCTGCCACAGTGACCAGATTTCATCCGGCCATTCGTAGAATTCGACTATATGGTGCAATCGCAGCCAGCTTGCCAACAGGAGTAGAGCGATTGCGAACCCGATGAAGACGAAACGAGGGGTGAACGATTTTGAAATAGATACCGAAAGGCGGGAAATACTCATAGCATTAACATCGTAAGTCTCTTAGAACCAGATTAGCATGATTGTTAATCATACTACTTGGCTCTCCATGAGATGGTTCGGAGAGCGTCACTTGTTAATGATCTTCTCATAGGGAAAAGTCATAAACCTTCCCCTATAATGCTTGTTTCCCGCTTACCCTGTCAGAATGGTTGTCCGGTGAAATGTGTCGTAAGCAGGTGGGTGTGACCTTGTAGTGTCTAGAGTTCCCGGTAGCGGTGATAAACCCCTAGTCCTATGAACCCGATCACTGCCAGATAACCGATGATGCCGAATAACACCTGATTGCGCGGTAGAGCCTCACGCTGTTCATCCCAGATGTCATCGAATACCGCACGGTTAATCGAGCGGAGTTCATCCATCGCCTTGACGAAGCGCCCGAAGGCTTCCTCGCTCGTGCCGGGACTGGCATCGGTGTTGAGTACCACCGCATCATCCATATTTCCGGCATCAATGTCCTGCCGCAGGGTGACATCGGTATTCATAAAATCCACATAGGCCAGCCGTGCCCGTTCCAGCACTGCCGCTTCACCGGGAAAGGTGATGTTGCCCATCAGCACCGCGATCCCGTCAATCGCATCTGAATTTTGCCGTGTAATTGTCCGTGCTGAGGCAACCGCCGCCGAACTCGGACTATCCGCCGTACCGTTGACAAGGAAGCTGTTTGCTGTGCAGCCTACCGCGCCGCACAGCCGCAGTTCAACCGACTGCATATTCTCGTCAAACTGCTTGTACCAATCCCCGCTGCGTTCCTGGTCAATGATGGCGCTGCTCTCCGCGCGATTGGCTTGATTTGCGACTACCAGCACACGCGATGCACCGCTGATGCTGTAATAGGCATCCTGGGTCATGATGCGCAGTTGATTCGGCAGTGAGAGTAAATTGCTTGCCGTCAGAATCAGCAGCACCCAGCTTATAACCATTGCCCCATCAATCGCCGGGGTCAGGTAGCGTCGCACCTTGCCGCGCAGCCAGAACGAGAGATAGGTCAGCGTCAGACCGAGCGCCCCGCCCAGAATGAACAGCAAAATCACCTGTCCGGTGATGCTGCTTCCGGCGTTGTTACCCGCGTCCACCATGTCATTGAAGTTCAGTGCTTCCAGTTCTTGCAGCGCCGGGACGATGCGGTTGCGCAGTTGCGCATCGGCAAACAGATATTCCCGCCGCGCCGCTGCTGGATCACTGCGCTGCGACATCAGGTTGCTGACATGCCGCCAGAATCGACTGTAGGTGTAAGTATCGGCTACCGTAAAAGCGGTATGTTCGTCCGAACTTTCCAGATTGCTTTGCAGGATAAACATCTGGTCGCGGTAATCCTGAAAGTTGCGGAAGATATTGTTCTGCGCTTGCTCAAATAGCGGCGTATCCGAACTGAGCGCGGTGTAATCAGCCGTCGCTTGGCTGGTATTCGCCAGCCGTTGCAATGCTTCTTCCGCCGCGTTGACTTTCGTGCTGTTGATGACAGCGATCTGCTGGAACAGGTTATAGGCCGTCTGGTAAGCGTTGGATGTCTGCCCAATGACCAGCAGCGCCAGCAAGACCGCCAGTACACCGGAAGCTACCAGTGTGTAACGGGTTTGCAGCATCGCCCGTTTGCGTCGGGCCGGTTGAGCAGGTGTTGTGTTAGCCGGGATTGCAGTCATGATATTACGTCCTTTAGCGACCCAGCGCCGATTTCAACTGAGTCCAATTCTGGTCATAAATCGGAGCCAGAGTCGGGTCAGATTTGATGAAAAACAGATTTTTCAGGGTGTTGGCATCGGGATAGATGGATGCGTTGTTCAGGTAACTCTCGTCAATCAGCCCTTCATCAATCGCCGCCTGATTGGGCGAAGCATAGGCCGTGAAGTTGCTGATGTCCGCGCCGACCTGTTTATCCAGAATGTAGTCGATAAACACCTGCGCCAGTGCTTTATGCCTGGCCACCGTTGGAATCGCCAGATTATCGACCCACACGCGCCCGCCTTCCTGCGGAATCAGGTAATCGAAATCATAGCATTTGCAGTCCGCCATAATCTGGAAAATATCGCCGCTGTACTCCACCACCATATCGACTTCATGGTTAAACAGACGATCCTGTCCATCATCCGGCGCGATGACGCTCATATTGGCGGCATGACTGGCGAGGAATTGTTCAGCCTGCGCCACCTGAGCGGGATCACTGGTGTTCGGGTCAAAATTGAGCAGCCGCAGTGCGACACCGAGCATGGCGCGGTTATCATCCAACCATGCCACTGACCCGCCCGTGTAATCGAAAAAGTCGTTCCAACTCGTGATGGTACGCCCGACTTTGGTCTTGTTATAGCCGATGCCCACTGTACCCCATTGATACGGCACGGTGTATAGATTATCGGGGTCGTAGGGCGGATTTTTCAATTCCTGTGTTACGTTATTAGCGAAATTCGGGATGCTGCGCATATCGAGCGGTTGCAGTAGACCATCCGCTACCATCAGATAAACGGTGGAGTCGGTTGGCACAACCACGTCGTAGTCACAGGTCTTTTGCTCCAGACAATCCAGCATTTCGCTGTCACTGGCGTAGGTGTCATAACTCACCGTCACGCCACACAATTGCTCGAAATCCGAAATGGTGTCCTCTGCAATATAAGTCGTCCAGTTATAAACCTTGAGTTCCTGTCCTTCGAAACCGAGAGGACATGCCCAATAGCCGTTGGAATTATCGGCGGTGATAGGCACACCCGTCAGGACAAGCACCCCGCACAGCAGGGCAGCAGCGAGTCGTCGAACCATAATTTTCTCCCTGAGCGTGATAGAAAAATGAGACGCTCATGAAATACACAATCATCACTATAGGGGGAAAGCCCTAAAAAATACCCCCAGAAATAGGGGGTCGAGAACATTTATCACCAGAGGTTACGGCAAAACGCGCTTTACCGCAAGCACCGCAAACACCTAGCCTTGACGTAAGC
>JBGAGR010000239.1:0-12253 GCA_044226645.1 Aggregatilineales bacterium | reverse complement strand
GGTTTTCGGGTCGAAGCAGTAAGTGTAGGGGCGCAGCCTTGCTGCGCCCCTACGAAGATTTCCTTCTTAAAATCACCGCCAGAATTTCGGGTCGAGCAGTTCGGGCTGCATATCCTGAACGGCTTGCAACGCCACCCGGATGGCGTTTTCTTCGGCGATTTTCTTGCGTGCCTCGTCAATCGTTTCGGCCTGAACACGTTCGGCAATCACCGCGCAGACACAGGCCGCCGCGAATCCGTAGACATTCGCCATCTTAAAGAGCGTGCCGGATTCCATCTCAAAGTTCAGAATGCCGAGGTGACGGTATTGTTCTTCAACATCGTTCAGCGCAGGAATCAGATGTTTATTATAGGACGTATCGGTGCGTCCCTGTCCTTCATAGAAGGTATCGACGGAAGCGGTCAGGCCGATGTGCCATTCCGCACCGAGTTTCTGCGCCGCATTCACCAGCGCGATGGTCAAAAACGGATTGGCAGCAGCCGGATATTCTTTCGGCGCGATGTCATCTGCCGCACCCTGTTTGCAGAGCGCCGCGCGGCTGATGACGATGCTCCCGGCATGGACATCATCCTGAATCGAGCCGCAGGTTCCGACGCGGATAATCTGCCGAATACCAACCTGCGCCAATTCGTTGACGATGATACTCAATGATGGCGCGCCCATGCCGCTGGTGGCGGAAAGGACGCGCTTGCCATCCGGGAAACGCCCGATATAACTGTTTAATCCGCGCACCGTCGAGAGCGGTTTTTCCAGCTTCAGATATTTATTCTGTGCCGGGTCATCGGATGCCCCGGCGATTTTGGCGGCGCGTTCAGGATCACCGGAAAGCAGCGCGATTTCCACGCTGTCCAGATCGTCCTGACTAAAACCGATGTGATATTTTCGTTCACTGCTCATGAGAACCTATCCTTAAAAAGGAGGACAACTATTGTGAGGGTGGATTATACGCCAAATCGTTCGCGCTGGTGATTGCGGATGGTCGAGGTGGCGACGTCCATAAATCCGGCGACATTATCCACGCTGCGGGTATCGAACTGACGCACTTTGGCGAATTTTCCTTTTTTATTCTTGCGGTAAATCGTCAGGCGGTTGCCCTTCAGCTTGACATCCAGCTCTGACCAGGGAATTTCGTTTTTGCCGATTTCAATTCCACCCGGCCAAACCGTCAATTTGGAGTGCAGCCTGACAGGCTGTTCCTCACGTAATGTTTTGCCCATCTCCATGCCGGTCACATGGGCGGCGGCGCGGCGCAAAATCTGGTTCAACTTCTTCATATCCCCGTAGCGGCTGTCGAATTTGAGGACACGCCCATCCTGCATGGTAATTTTATGTGCGCCCCACTGAAGCAGCGGTTTCCCGCGCAGATATATTCCATGTCCGCCTTCGCGGTAGGTCTTGAGTGACGACCAGCCGTACTTGGAGTCCTTGCCGGAGCGTGTCCAAAGGATGCCTTGAGAGAAAATGCGCAGGGTTTCATTGCGGGAGCGCAGCCAGCGCCCCAGGCTAAACACAGCGCGCACTCCGAAGAACACCGCCACCACCGCCGCGACAATAATCCCGATCAGCAGCACCGCTTCGTCCACTGCATTCTGGTCGCGTATGGAATTTAAAGCAAACACCATGACCAGCGCCATGAGCGCAACCACCAGCGCCAAAGTGAAGCGCCGGAAATAGCGTTTACGCTCAATGGTGATTTCGTACAGCAGTTTGGGCTTCTTCTGAAGTGCCATGCGTGATAAATCTATTTAACTCTATTTTGGATGACCAATAAAACATGGTTTTTAGTTCGTAGTTGTTAGTTTTTAGTTGCTCTGTCGCAATCATCTTTCGCCCCCGTCACTGCCTGTTCAGAGCATTTTCTGCTCCCCTCTCTACTGCGTAGCGTCCCTTTGGGATTCGGTACTCCGAATGGGGAGGGGCAGGGGAGGGGTTAATTATTCTCTTTGCAACAGAGCAGTTTTTAGTCTTTCCTGATTGACTAAGAACTAATCACTAACAACTAAAAACTCTATCTGCGAATTCAGACGGCTGCCTGAAGCGGCGCAAGCGACATAATCGGCGCAAGTTCTTCCCGCTCGGTACCGGGATTGACCAGCAGGCCGCCGCGTTCGACATCGGCAAAAGAGTAAAACGCTTTTACACCTTCATCAAACAGCTTGCGAATGGATTGTTCAATGCCCTGAGCATCCGCCGCTTCGGTCAGGATCACAAAATAATCATCCAGCACGCCGACAAAATCATGAGGCGTACCCTGCTGGCTGATGATCTGCTGAATAGTCTTGGCGGCATGAGCAAAAACCTCGTTGCCTGCCAGAAAGCCGTATACATCGCAGTAGGCTTTATAGCCATCCAGCCCCAGCCGCAGATCGGTATAGGGACGCTCACGGTGAGGGCGTTCTTCTAATTCTTCCTTCACCAGTTCGCTGGTCGGCAGCCCGGTACGGGATTCGTGCAGACTTTCACGGGTGGCGCGGCGGATAGCGCCCTGTACGCGCAGCCGTAGTTCATCCAGATCGAAGGGCTTGGTGATGTAATCATCCGCGCCCAGTTCCAACCCTTTGACCTTGTTGGCACGTTCATCGCGCTGGGTGAGAAAAATGATCGGGATGTACTTGGTTAACGATGCCTGCCGAAGCTGCTGGCAGGTTTCATAGCCGTCAATATCCGGCATCATGACATCCAGCAGAATAATCTGCGGATATTTCGCCCGCGCCATCTGGATACCAGCCAGACCAGAGTCAGCGTGGAATACATCGTAATGATGCGAAGTGAAATACATCAACAGCATTTCAGCCACATCATAATCGTCTTCAATGACGAGCATTCGTAAATTTGCCATGAATTTCGCTCTCTACTTTTTATTCATCACCCAGTACGGCGCTGACCCGGAACTGGTTATCATACGCATCGGATGCATTGGCGATCACCTGCTCGGTTGCGAGTGGCGCAGCCGCTATATCTTCACGGAGGACATTTTTCAACGGTAGCACAGAAGCGGTAGGCGCGATATGCGATGTATCCAGCGCTTGCAGCCGCTCGAAATATTGTAAGATGTTGGAAAGCTGTCCAGCATATAAATCCACTTCATCGCTGGTCAGTTCCAGCTTCGCCAGTTCAGCAATCCGCTGCACTTCCTCATGCGACAATTCCATAAAAACACCCTGTTTGTAATACGTAGTCACCCAATGACTCTATTATCCTACCACGCCAGCGATTTTGAAACCAAAAACAAACGCAAAATTCTGATATAAAAACCTCACAAATTTGGGAAATGCATTTAGAATATACATGCAGGGGATTCAATAGTGAGGATATGGTACCCTTTTCCTATGCGATAAAGGGTTAAACAAACGAGTTTATGGCGACTAAAGAACTGGTACCCCAAATCGATGTCATTATTGCCGCGAAACGGCAGTACCTTCAAGAGCGTAAATTGCAAACGCCGATTGAGGCTATTCGCGCCCTGGCGAGTATGCAAAAACGCCCCCAACCCGTCCTGAGCGCGGTCACATCGGACACGCCCGTCATGCTGGTCGGGAATATCAAATATGCGCTGCCGCAAACCGGGCCGCTGATGAGCACCTATGATCCGGTGGGTCTGGCGCTGCGTTATGTGCGGGCGGGGATGGATGCGGTGACACTGTTCACCGATGAATCGCTCTATCAGGGCGGTCTGGATGACATGGTGCTGGTATCGCGCGCGGTCAATGTGCCGCTCATCAGTCAGGACTACATTCTGGATGAATATCAGGTGGTCGAAGCGCGTGCGGCCGGTGCATCCGCGCTGGTGCTGTGTTCGACCATCCTCACACCGTCGGATTTGCGCGCATTGGTATCCGCTACCCAGCGCAACCGCATGACCGCTATTGTCGAAGTGCGCAATCAGCACGAGATTGAATATGCACTAGGTCTCAGTCCGTATGTGATCGGCCTGAGTGGACGTGATCTGCACACGCGCGATGTCAACACAACCCATCTGCCGGAACTGCGTACCCTCATCCCGCCTCATATCCGCGTGATGCTGATGGATTCGCTGCACACACTGGATGAGGTGCATATGGCAGTCAGCATGGGTGTTCATGCCATCGTGGTCGATGAAATACTGCTGGACAGCGAAGCCAACCGGATGGAGCTGGATAAAATTCTACGCCGCATCCCTGCCCAAACGCAGGATACTCCATTTTCTCAGGACAGTTAGACTTTGTTTAGATGGCTAGTTCCGCAGCGCAACAATGCTCGATGATGATCTCAGTGTTCGACCAATCCGCATTCGGCGCGAGCGGAACTGCACTACTTATCCCGCGAGAGCGCAAAACCGCTCATAAACTGCTTTTGCAGCAGGATGAACACCACAATCGGCGGGATGCTGGCGATAACGGCTCCCAGCATGATGGGGCCAAAGACCAGCGCGGTATTGCCGCCGATCAGGCTTCCCAGACCAATCTGCACCACCTGTAAACTGTCCTGCTTGATCGCCAGCGCAGGCCAGATATACATATTCCAGACATAGACGAACTGGATGACTGCCAGCGCCCCAATCGTATTCCAGCTCATGGGCACCAGAACGCGGAACAGGAATTGAATGGGCGTTGCGCCGTCGAGCTGCGCCGCTTCGGACAATTCCGCCGGGATATTCATGAAGTGCTGGCGGAATAAAAATGTGCCTGTCGCGCTGGCGAGGAAGGGTACAATCAGCGCCAGATAGGTGTTGCTCCATCCCAGGCTGTTGACCAGGCGGAATAAGGCCAGCAGCAGCACTTCCGTCGGCATCATCAACGTAATCAGCACGAAGCCAAAGACAATCCACTTACCGGGAAAACGGAAATAGACGAAGGCCAGCCCTGCCAGCAGGGAAAGGATTGTTTTGCCGGTTGTCACCACAATGGCAATGAAAATGCTGTTGAGCATGTAGGTTTGCAGATGGCGACCATTAATCACCACATCGAGGTTATCCAGCAGCGATGTACCCGGCGTAAATTTGTAGGCGAATACTTCCGACTGATTTTGCGTACTGACTATGATCGCATAAAACAGGGGAAAGCCGATGACGATACAGGCGATCCATAAAACCACATGGGCATACCAGCGTTCGGGAACCCAACCCGGCAGGGCGCGTGGTCTGTTGATGGTTCGCGGTTGAGGAAGACGAGCAGCGTTTTCATGCCCCATAATTCACACGGCTCCCACTGGTTCTAAATTGATAGAGGGTCACGCCAATCACCATCACGAACAGGATAATCGATTGGGCAGCACCTTTGCCCAGATCACTCTGCGCTACACCCACCTGATATACGCGGTACATTAAAGTGGTGGTGGATTGCAAAGGCCCACCGCCGGGGGTCAGTTTATCAATCGTGGCGAAGGTTTCGAAAAAGGCATAGGTCAGGTTGGTGATGACGAGGAAAAAAGTAATCGGTGATAAGAGCGGGATGACGATATGACGGAAACGCTGCAAGGCATTCGCGCCGTCAATGGCGGCAGATTCTTGCAGGTCTTTGGGCACATTCTGCAACCCGGCGATATAAAACAGGATATTGAAGCCCATTGATTTCCACACACTGGCGATAATCACTGTCCAGGGCGCGGCGGTAGGGTCATTCAACCAGCCGATGTTGAGTCCCAGCAAATCATCCATGAAATGATTGATTATGCCGCCCACCGGATTGAACATCAGCACGAAAATGATTCCGGCTACAGCGGGTGAAATAGCATAAGGCCAGATCAGCAGAATGCGGTAGATGCGCGCGCCTTTGATCGGCTGGTAGGCCATCGTCGCGATCAGAAGGGAAAGACTCATGCCGATGACCACAATGGCCAGCGACATAAAAATGGTCGTGCCAATCGATTGAATATATTTGGGGTCGGTGAAGACGCTGGTGTAATTGTCCACGCAGACAAAAAGCGTTTTCTGTGAACCTAGTTTCGCCAGCAGGGTTGAAAGGCGGACGGTATCAATGGAAGGATAATAAAGAAATAAAGCCAGGATGATAAGTGTGGGAGCAAGGAGGACAGCCGCCAGCCAGCGTGCTTTAAATGCCCCCGGTTCATGCACGCCTTCCGCTGCCGATTGGGTTTTGCTGCGATTGCTCCACCAGCGCGTCACCGCGAAAATAATCCCTAAAACGATCAGCAGTCCGATAGCAATGAGAATCACGCCGAAAATAGTGTCGACACTATCGACTTCATAGAGCGCGTTTTCCGGCGGCGCGAACATACAAAAATTGAGCGGCAGGGTGAACAGCAGTGCGCCGACTGCGCCCCCGGTTGCTCCGGCTGCTGCCCCAATCAGGGGACGATAGCCGAATTGGCGGAAGAAGTAGCTCATGACAGCCGCGCCGATGACTGCGCCAATCAGGAGTATGAGAATCGGAATCGCATTAGGCATAAGGCTTAACCTGTACGTTCATGCAGTAGGGGAGGGTCTCTGCGGAGCGCCCTCCCCTACAAACAAACTTCATATCATAGACTGACGTAAATTAGCCGGCGTTGAGGGCGTTGTATTCCGCCAGATCCTTATTCGCATCCGCAGCGGCCTGATCCAGAATAGCCTTAACATCGGCATCCGGGGTCAGCAGCGCTTTGTCGATTGCGGCGGTCACGATGTTACGAACCGTCGGGAAATCGCCCAGCAGTGCGCCAGCGGTTGCGGGTGTGCTCTTGCTATCAGCTAACTGCTGAGCAGCAACAACGAAGTTCGGGTTTTCGGTGTAGAAGCCAGCATCGGTCAGTGCTTGCACCGCGCTGAGGCGGATCGGCAGATAACCAGTGGCCTTCGACCAGTCAGCGGTGTTTTCGGTGTTGGTCAGCCAGAATAGCCAGGTCAGCGCCGCGTCTTCGATGTCAGCGGGCAGATTGTTGGTCAGCCACAGGCTCGCGCCGCCGATCAGGTTGCCTGTCCAGCCGCCAGGAGCATCCTGGTTATAGGGCTGGCGAGAAACGACCACATCGGTTCCGTTCTGGGTGCCGATGTCAACATACTGGGTGATGTCCGAACTGCTTTCAATCGCCATCGCGATTTCCTGGCTGCCGAACGCCTGCGACACAGTGTCCCACGAGTCGCCGCCCTGAGCGCCGCTGTAGTACAGATAGCCCTTGTCGTGCATATCCTTCAGCCAGGTCAGAATTGCAACACCGGCATCGCTGTTGAAGACCAGTTCAGTGGCACGATCTGTACGACCATTGTCATTATTGGCATACAGGCCGTCCTGCTGCGCCAGCCACTGCTCGAAGAACCAACCGTGATTCGGCCAGCTAAAGCAGTATTTCGGGGCATTCGCGCCAGCCATAATCTTGGCGCAGTCCGCTTCCACTTCCGCCCATGTGGTCGGAGGGGTGTCAATGCCAGCAGCCTTCAACAGGTTTACATTCGAGAACATAATTGCTGATGAGACATTCCAGGGCATTGAATTGAATTTACCGCCGATGCTGTAGTAAGCCGCCACCGGGCCGATGAAGTCATCGAGGCTGACCGGAACACCATGCAGGTCGGTCTGGTCGCCAACCGCGTCTGCAATCGGCTTGAAGTAACCGCTGTCCAACCCGTTCTGGGAAGCGACTTCGAAATACTGGAGAATCGCGGGGAGCGCGTTCTGTTCAGCGGCAGTAGCGGCATTGGTGAACAAAGTCTCATAATTAGGAATGCCAACAACATCAATTTCCGGGAGATCAGGGAACTGGGCGTGGAAATCCGCCGCTTTTTGTTTAGCCCAGTCGAGGCGGCTGTCGGTAAAGGCAATCCACATCTCGACTTTGGCGCTATCCTGGGCGAAGGCCGGCACGACTGCCATAACCAGTATAGCCAGCACCACGAACAGCGATAGACGTTTGTGTTTAAGCATGTAAAGAATCCTCCTAAAATATATGCTCTAACGGCTGCAATATACCTCAACTTCGTTAACTTACCAAAGGATAGGATGAACCTTTTGTTGTTCAAACTATCCAATTATGTTAAGAAAAGGTTATAAACCCTTAAAGATTGAAAGGCTCTACGATGAACGACTATCGCCTTAAAGCAGCGGGATGAACAACAGGATCAGATTGACCAGAATCTGGCATACCCAGGCGGCAGCCAGACCATTGCGGTTGCGGACATAGCTGTACATAAAATTCATCATCACCAGCGCTGTGCCGATGAGGATAGCCACCGCTGGAAACTTATTGATCTCCAGCAGGGGAAAAAAGACCAGAATTGACCAGATACTGCTCAGGATTCCCACCTGCCAGAAGGGGCGCGTTTCCTGTAGGACTCCCCGGAAAAACAGAGTCTCTGCCAACGGGATGACGAAAACCAGAAACGCCAGCACTTCCCCCGGCTTCATATCGAGGAACATGCGTTGGCTGGTTTGCTGCAAAATTGATCCCCCGACAATCAGGAAGGGGACGCTAATCAGCAGCCCGAAAATCGCACCCCATCCTAAGTTTTCCGGCGTTTCTGTCCAGATACGGGCGCTGTTCCCCAGAAGCCATGACAGCACGCCAAATCCCGCCATCACCATCCACACAATGGCATAGCGCAGATCAGTGTTCGCAGGGATGAGCGGCATCAGTCCGATGCTCAAAGCGAGAGCGATCAGATAGCCGAAAACCGGGTCATTGGTCGCGCCCCGGTATGTGACCGTTTCCTCGCGCTTGGGCGGCTCTTTCTTAATGAAAGGCGATTCCCATTCCTCTTCCGCTTCGGCATAGTCGTCATCTGGTGGAGGGGGATTGAGAAAATCATCGGGCATCAGTAGGCATTCCTTATATGATTCCAAGTGGCAAAACTGGCCTTTTGCCTTGCCTAATCGCTAACGACTAAAAGCTGATGGCTTACTTAGGCAGTCAGCAGCCTGGCGAAGGCATCTACGGCCTGCTCGACATCGGCGCGGCTGATATAGTAATGCGTCACGGCACGCAGGCGGCGCGAATAATTAAGCTGTGCCAGCAGCACACCATATTCCGCTTTTAGCCGTTCCAACAGCACTTGCGGCGAAAGCGGTGCGCTGTCCGCCAGGCTGAAGTAAACCATATTCGACTGCACTTTGCTCAGATCCCTTCCGCCAGCGCACAGGCATTTTCATGGTCGATATGCAGCCGTCCGGTCATTTTCCGCAGCGAGATCAGTCCCGCCGCTGCCAGAATACCGACCTGCCGCATTCCACCGCCCAAAAGTTTGCGATTATGACGGGCTTCGTCAATGAATTCCTTTGAGCCAACCAGCAGGGAGCCAACCGGGGCGCATAAGCCTTTGGACAGGCAGAACGATACGCTGTCCGCCGGGGCAACCAGGTCTTTGACATCCACCTTGAGCGCGGTGGCAGCATTGAACAGCCGCGCACCATCAATGTGCAGCTTCAGGTTATTTTCGCGGGCGATTGCGCCCACCTTCGCCGTATATTCAGCCGTGATAGGAATACCACCGGCCATGCTTTGCGTATTTTCCAGGCAAATGAGCCGCGTGCGCGGGTGGTGGACATCCTCGGTACGGATCGCCTCGCGAATGGCATCCAGCGCCAGTGTGCCGTCCGGCTGGACATCCAGCGGATAGGGATGCACGCCGCCGAGAGCCGCCGAGCCGCCCCCTTCATGGGTATACATATGCGACTGGCGTTCGAGAATCACCTCCTGACCGCGTGCGCAGTGGGTCAGCAGGGCAACTTCATTGCTCATCGTGCCGCTTGCCATAAAGAGCGCTGCTTCCTTGCCCAGACGCGCGGCTGCTTCTTCTTGCAATTCAATCACAGTGGGATCATCGCCCCACACATCATCGCCTACTATGGCATTTGCCATCGCCTCGCGCATTTCAGGCGTAGGTTGTGTAACCGTATCACTGCGCAGATCAATCGTTTTCATTCAAATCCTGCCTTGAATCATGTTAATCATCATCTGGTCTGGCAAATGCTGTGCCGCGCTTTGGCGATCGGGGAGGAAATATCGGTTCGACTGCCAGACCGGGGCCGAATGTATCGTCAATGGCGCGGCGAATATCCAGCAATACTAATCCTAATCGCGCCTGTTTGCGAACCAGTATGGCAAGGTTGGCCTTGTCCATCACAGGCATCAAAACCAAATAGCCCTGCTTCCCCTCAAGGACAAGTGCTTCAAACTCGCTACGTTCGCTGTCTACCGTAAGTTGATGGGCGATAGCGGCAACTGCCGCGCAGTGACGCACGACGATTTCATGATCCTGTTCAGCAAACTTTGACCAGCTTATCGGCACACCATTAGTGGTCAGAAATACTCCGCCCTCTATATCGGTGTTTTCAGACAGTAGTTGTTTCCAACGCGCCGAAAAATCCATCGCTAGACCATTTTACAATGCCGATTCAGGCGGACAATCCCCATCTGGTATGGGGATATGATGCCAGCCTTCAATCGCGTCAGCCAATGTGAGGAGTGGTAATTGACTTTTCACATCCTTACCCGCCGATGAACTAAAGCAGGATCGTAGCGTTTATAATATTTTTCAAATTCATCCTCGGTATATGTTCCTGCAACTGCACTCATTTTCTGATAGACCTGCTCAAGCTGTTCAATCCGACCAAAGAACACCAAGCCCTTCTGTGCGTCAATATCGTCAAAAGGTAAACTCGGTATTCCTCCAATATAGATTGTCAATTTCAGATAATTGAGTAAAAACTCGTCTATCAAGAAAACCCATTCACGGTCTTGCGGACTAGAAAAACGCCATGATGTAAACCATGCTAGACCATAGGTAATGCTCCCCCATTGCCATGCAGTTTCATCGTTGAAAGGAATGAGCGCTATTGCTCTACTTGTGAAAGGAGGTGAACCGGAATAAGCGGTGACTACCTTTCCAATTTGCTCTCCCTCGATCCAACTAATACGAAAAAGCGAATACTTTTGATGGAACTTCCTATTTACATTTGTGTTGCTGTAATCAACGACAGATTTCACAAGTTGCTGATCGGTAGTTTCCATTAATTTGAAAGCTGTTGTTGTTTCGTCCACCATAGCTGATGACAGAAAAGTGTGAATCCAGA
The DNA here is from genome assembly GCA_044226645.1 of Aggregatilineales bacterium. GTDB lineage: Bacteria > Chloroflexota > Anaerolineae > Aggregatilineales > Phototrophicaceae > CFX2. The sequence continues at coordinate 1,271 of JBGAGR010000239.1, read as the reverse complement.
AAATACCTTTCATATCAGGGATCGCATGGCTTAATGCATTTATGTGAGCCTCAGTAATTGGCTCACCTGCAAAATGCAATAAAAGCATCGAATCGGCGATTTGATTAATCCCTGGAGGCGTGATGAATTTATATTTATCAAACGACTGGGTCAGGTAGACTTTCATTGCGACAACTTTCCCAAAACGGTAGAAGGCAACTCAAGGTAACGAGCGTCAATCCTCATTACCTTTGAATGCTGGATGTCTAGCGGTAGCTCGCCAGAATGCGCCGCGCGGCTGACCATTTATGCACTTCGTCCGGGCCATCATAAATCCGGGCAGCGCGTTCGTGGCGATACCAGAAGGCCAGCGGCAGTTCGTCGGTCATGCCCATCGCGCCGTGTGTCTGAATCGCCCGATCCAGCACCCGCTGCAAAACACCCGCCACATGGAACTTGATGAGCGAAACTTCATTGCGTACCTCGTACTGCCCGTGACGGTCAATCTGGTCGGCGCAGTGCAGCACCATCAAACGGGCGCTGTCGATTTCCGCGCGGCTTTCTGCCACCCAATTCTGAATCGTCTGCTGCTCCGCCAGAGGACGACCCGGCGCGATTTCACGCCGCACTGCTTGTTGGCACATCAGGTCAAAAGCGCGGTCACAGATGCCCAACCAGCGCATACAGTGATGAATGCGTCCGGGGCCAAGCCGCTCCTGCGCGATGGCAAATCCCGCCCCCAATGCGCCTAAGCGGTTGCTCTGCGGCACACGTACATCATGATACGCCACTTCGGCATGGCTGTTATGTCCCTGACCCGTTTCGCCCATCACCGAGATATTACGCACCAGCTTGAAGCCGGGGGTATCCGTCGGCACGATAATCATGCTGGCACGCGCGTATTTATCCGCGCCGGAATCGGTGATCGCCATCACAATCGCGAATGCCGCGCCGTCCGCCGAACTGGTGAACCACTTGTGACCACTAATCACATAATCATCACCGTCGACTTCCGCTTTGGTACTCATCCATGTCGGATTCGAGCCGGGATTTTCCGGTTCGGTCATGGAAAAACAGCTTCGCACCTCACCCGCCAGCAGCGGATCGAGGAAGCGCTTTTTCTGGTCATCAGTAGCGTGTTCGATCAGGATTTCCATATTCCCCGCGTCAGGAGCCTGACAGTTGAGGATAAAATGCCCCAACGGTGTCCGTCCTAACACTTCACTCACCAATCCATGCTCAAGCAGGCTCAGTCCCATGCCGCCATGTTCGGCTGGAATCTGCGGCAGCCA